>NZ_JBHSFP010000028.1:0-124261 GCF_042654065.1 Sphaerisporangium dianthi
CACGACCGTCGGTGGCGGGTAGCAACGGCTCGATCCGCTGCCAGGCCTTATCGGTCAGCTCACCACGTCTCACCACGAGGGATCATCTAACCCCAACCACCGTGATCATTTATCAGACATGCTCTAGGACCTAAGACCAATGTCACCAAGCCGTCCGGGGCTGTCCTCGGAGGCCCAATAGGGTCGGTGTGCAGCACCTGGAGTGGTTACCAGGTCTTGGGGTCACGTGACCTTGTGCTGTCGCCCTGTGCCGTCGTCCTGGTACCCAGTACAGCACAGGCTGCTGAGCGGCAAAAGATACTGCGCAGGCCTTGACACCCGGGCAAGCTCCCGTGACGAGATCGGCTTGTCGTGCCCGTTGCGGAGGACCGGTGGCATGGGTCTTGGCTTCGTACGGATCACGGGAAGTTGCGGCCGGCAAACGTGTCGTGATCCCCCCGGGGTCCGAAAAGAAAGAAGAAGAGTGCGGGGTCTGGCTTCCGGTCGGCGGAGACCCGTGCGCACCCCCTCCCCCTACTCCTCTGGGTCGCTGAGCGCTGCGACAGCCGTGTCCCAGTCGGGCGGCACTTCGGCTCCGTAGATGAACTGCATGAGCCGGAAGGCGCGTTCCTGCTCGACCCGCTGGAGCGCCTTCGCAAGCTCCGCCATGACCTCGCCGAACGGGGTGTCACGGGATGACGTCAGGGACCACCGCGCGGCCATTCGCCGCACCTGCGCCAGCTCGCCGTCCGTCAGGCCGTCCACGTCGACAAGCGCCATGCTCGACGCAGGCGGGAGCTTGGGTGCCGTGTTCCTACCGAACTGGATCAAGGCCGCGCGCTCTGCCGCTCGCTGCTGGGCTCGCTCGTGCTCGGACATGGGTGCGTCCGGGTCTTCGTGCCACATGGGAACGCCTCTGGGCTGCTGCCGGGGCCTGCGGGCGGGATTCTGCGATGGCGGGGTTTTCATGGTGTCTCCAGGCTTGGCTGGTGGCTTGGAGTGGGAGCAGGGTGGGGGCCAAGCCATCACCCACCCTGCTCCTTATAGAGGCACCCCCGTCTGATCGAGGTCCCCTCCTCAGGGGGGCACCACCCCCTGGCTGAATGGGGGACCCCTGTCCGCATCGGGATCCCCCACGTCCTTAGGCGGTGGTCGGCACGTCCAGCATCCGGAACGCGTTCGGCACGACGACGTTGCCACCGGTCCGGAACCACATGTACAGACCCCGCTGGCCGGTGGGTCGCCGGTTCGGACCCGTCACCATCGGCACCGGCTCGATCGTGGTCCCGATGCGGTCGGCGATCACGTAGTTGTTGAAGTCGCCGTAGATCATCACGAAGTTGCTCGCGGTCACGGCCGGGTTGATCGACCCGTCCATGTTGCTGTTCTCGTTCATCGCCCGACCCAGCAGGTTGCCGTTCGCCAGCTCGGGGAACTTGAGCGACCCGTTGCTGGTCTCGAACTGGCGGAGCTGGTTGATGATCGGCAGGGCCGCCATCCACTGCGCCCTCGGCGCGAACCTGGGCGGCAGCGCCTCCTGGAGCAGGAATGGGTGAGCGGAGGTCAGGGCCTCGCCAGTCGCGTTGATCTCTGCGACCGTGCCAGCCAGCGCTGTCACGATTCCGGTCGGCTGATTGATCCCGGTGCCGACGACGTAGGCCGTCGCGCGGAGCTGGTCCGCCGCGTCCACGAGCAGCCCGCCTAGCTCCTGGACCAGGTTGACCGCGTCCATCCCGACCTCGAAGGAGTACTGCACGTAGGCGTCGCCCTTGTGGACCGGGACGGACACCTGACCCACGGTCGGCGAGGCGTCGGTGGTCTCCTCCTCCTCGGGCCTCCAGCTCGCCGTGACGCCAGCGCTGGTCACCCCGTGCCACACGTCGCTGTTGGTCTGCACCACTCGGGCCAGCCGCCGCATCGGATCGACGCTGCCCCCGGACGTCAGCAGGATCGCCGGGTCCAGGTGGAAGGGCACCATGTAGCCGCCCTCGGCACCGGTCAGGCTCATGGACCGCATCTCGCCGCGCAGCTTCTCGACGGCCTTGAACGCGGCGCGCTCCTCCTCGTCCCACATCATGTGACCGCGCAGCGGGTCAGCGACGAGGTGAGCGAACGCCCGCTCGTACGCCGGGCTGCCCGTGGTCGTGATCCACCTCTCGGTGAGCCCCTGGTGCGTCTTCGCGCCCTGCCGGAGCAGGGCCTCGGCCTTCTCCTGGGCCTCGGCGGGGATCGCCGCCCGCTCGATGGTCCGCAACGCCTGGTCGCGCTGGGTGCCGCTGTTCGGCTCTTGGTTCGGAAGGACATACGCGCCGTGCTCGGTCTTGAGGTTGCCGCCGCCGCTGGCCGCGCTGCGGATGTGCTCCAGCTTGGCACGGATGTGGTCGCGCTCGGCTCCCACCACATCGCGCTGGAGCGCCTCCAGGGCCGACAGCTCGGCATCCTGGACGTTGGAACGTCGGTCGTAGCCGCGCAGCAGGCCGACACGACCGGAGATGTGGGCGCTCAGCCGCTCCCGCTCGGTCGAACTCATCGCCTGGAGTCGGCGGGAGACGTCGGAGACGCCATCGGACCGGGCGGAGGTGCCGAGCAGATCGTTGACGACCAGTTCAAGCTCATTCATTGGGGGATTCCCTTGTTCGGCGTGACAGGCGTGTCCACGCAACGGGCGGTTGCCTCGCGCCGCAGGACAACGGGACGACACACGACGGCAGTTGCCTGGCCCGTGAGCCGGAGTCATCGCCGAACCGGGCAGTTGCCCGACCATCCAGCGGGGTTGCGGATGCAGGGTGGGGAGTGAACACCCGGCGCTGCGCGCCGCTACCACTACCAGGGAATCAGCCCGCTAAATCGGGCCACAAGTCAGCGCAGGTCAGGCGTCTTCCGGCTCGGGTCCGACGAACGAGCCGATCTGCGGAACGGTGTAGATCAGACCCTCGTCGCGCAGCCAAGCGACGACCTTGCGAGCTGTGCCACGGGCAATGCCGAACTCCTGCACGATGGCGGTCTCGGACGGCAGCGGCACGCCACGCTTGTACTCGCCCGATTCGATCCGCTTGCGCAGGATATTCGCGACCTGCCGCCATTTCGGCTGGTCAGCCCGTAGTTCCGTCACAGCTCAACCGTAAACGTGCAGGTCAGAGCATCCTCATTCGACTACGAGCATGAACGAGCTTGAACGAGTATGTACAAGCGCCTACGCTGGGAGAATGCAGAAGCCGGTGACCCCCCAGGTCAAGATCGAGATCGAGGGCCAGACCCTCACCGTGGTTGAGTACCTCTACCCGCTCGCCTACCTGGCTCGGGTGTTCAAGGTCGGCTCCAACGACGTCCAGGATGCGTACCTGACGATCGACGTCGACGACGCCTACGACTGGCTCGGCGAGAACGTCGGCGAGGGCTTCTACGGCGACATCGCGGTCTATGACATCTCCTACGCGCGGACCCGCAAGCCCTGGCTGGTCAAGACACTGCCCGGCACCCGCAGGGCCGCGCCGCCCGGATAGCCACGGGAAGCCCTCGGGTGGGTCTCGGGCAGCACGAGAGCCCCGGCGGATACTCGGTGCCCCGCCGGGGCGTCTGTGCGTCACGAGCTGCTCTTGGGCCGCTTCTCCGGCAAGGCCGGACTAGCGCTTCCTTCGAGAACCGTCTTCGACCACTTCGTGAACTTCTCGATCAGGTCGAGGATGAACTTCCGACCGTCGCCCGTGAAGGGCAAGATCAGCCACACTGGGAAGCTGAGCACGACGATCACGAGCAGAATCACTGCATAGAGGGCGAACACGGCGACCCTCTGCGTACGAAACCACAGCACAAGCATCCGAATCCAGATAGTCAGCTCAGTCGCAATCCACTGAAGGACCTGCGCTTATCGGGTTAGCTGACGGATTCGGGCTAGGAAGTCGCCCTACGGCACCAGCGGCGCCGATTCACCCCTTGCCCCCGTAGGGGTCGATTGGTTCCCCGACTCCGTGCCCCCTATGGGCACAGACTCAGCAGTTCCGCGCCCTATCCGGCGCGGAGGTAGCAACCCGTAGTGTACCGAATGGGACGGGAGTGCGCGGGGTTTCGCCGGTCTAGACGGCCAGCGCGAACGGCACCCGCGCTACAACACCCCGAGTCGACTCCTGACTCCTGCCCTGAGTGGTCGGGGACGAGTCAGGGGTCTCCCGGATGGCAGGCGGCGCCGCGCGCGGCCACGATGGAACCTATGAACGACGCACGCGGTCCCGGCGCGACGATGGAGCCAGGTAGCTTCGCACCTGTGAACGAAGAGCGCGTGCTCATGCGCAGCGACGAGGGCCGCATGCTCACGGGCGTGTGCGCCGGGCTCGGCCGGTACACGGGGATGGACCCCGTGATCTTCCGCGTGGGGTTCGCCGCGCTGGTCATCGGCTCCGGCATCGGCATCATGCTGTACGTCGCGGCGTTCCTGCTGATGAGGAACAAGAACGGCGGGCCCGGATACGTCGAGCAGTGGAGCCGCAGGGTCTTCGACACCGAGACCGTGATGGCGCTGCTCGCGGCGATCTTCGCGCTCGGCCTGATCATCAACCTGGCGGCCGACGGCATCAGCACCGCGACCGTCGTGGTGGGCACGCTGCTCGCCATCACGCTGCTCGCGGCGCACGCCCGCGGCGTCGACCTGCCGGCGCTGGCGCGGAGCCTGCCCGAGCGGGCCAGAGGCAGGCGCGGCACCCGGCCGGCGCCCGACAACTGGCTCGGCCACCCGTTCGGCGGCGCCCAGCCCTACCCCTCACAGCCCTTCCCCTCACAGCCCTTCCCCTCACAGCCGTACCCCTCGCAGCCCTACCCCTCGTACTCGGACGCCGCGCCCGGCGCCCCCTTCACCGGGACTCCCGCCGCGTCCGCGCCGCCCGCCGGAGCCGCGTTCTCCGGCGCTCCCGCCGCCGCGCCGCCCACGACCGCCGCCCCGTTCCCTGACACGGCCGCCGCCCCGTTCCCCGAGGCGACCGCCGCCTCCGCGCGCCCGGCCGCTCCGTCCGCCGGAGCCCCGCAGGCGGGTAGGCCCTCGGACGCGGCGCGCACCGAGACGCTCTCCTTCGACGCGCCCGCCGACGTGACCCGCGTGCAGGCGCCTCCGGCGGACGCCCCCGCCGGCGCTCCGGGCGGCCAGGCTCCGCCCTCGGACGCCGTGCCCTCGGACGCCGTGCCCTCGGACGCAGTGCCCCCGTCCGCCGTGCCCCCGGCCGCCGCCGCGGCGTCCGCGCAGCCGGCCGCGGGCCTGCGGTCCGAGACGGGGGCGGCCCCGGCCTCCGGCTCCGCCACGGAGTCCCCGTACCGGCGCCTCGCCGACCTGGCGGAGGAGGCCCTCGCGGCCTCCAGGCGCGCCGGCCGCGCCCCCAGCGGGCCCGGCGTGGCCGCCGGCCACGGCTCCACCCCCTACGAGCCGGCGGCCACCCCCGCCGGCAGCCCCCGCTACGGGGACGGACGGCTCACGGGCGGCGGGTTCGACTCATCGGGCGAGCCGTTCGCGCCGCGCGGCCCCTACCGTCCGTACGACTCCAGCCGGCAGTACGAGCCGCCCGCCTGGGTCTACGGCCGGCCTCCGCGCACCGCCACGGCGAGGCGCGACCGGCCGAAGTCCTTCATCGGCGGGATCACGGTGTTCCTCGCCCTCATGGTCGGAGGGATCATGGTCGCCGCGCAGTCGTCCTCCAGCACGCTCAACCCGCCGGTGATCGGCGGGGCGATGCTCATCACGATCGGCGCGGGGCTGCTCATCGCGACCTGGTTCGGCCGGGGCGCGGGCCTGGTGGCCACCGGGACGATCGTCTCCCTTCTCCTGGTGGCGGGAACGACGATGAACGGAATTCCGAAGAAGATCGGCACCTACACCTGGGAGCCGCTGGACAGCGCGCAGGCGGTGCGGACCTACTCGGTGGGCATCGGCGACGGCACGCTCGACCTGCGGAGCACCAAGTTCGTCCCGGGCTCGCTCACCCGGTTCGACGCCTCGGTGTCGGTGGGCGAGCTCAAGGTCATCGTGCCGCGCACGGCGCGTGTGAAGGTCTTCGGCTACGCCCGGCTCGGCGACGTCACGATCGAGCACGTGGTGCAGGGCGGCGCCGACGTTCACCACGACAAGGTGCTCGAACCGGACGTCAAGCCCTCAGGGGCCGTGCCGGTCATCGAACTGCACGTCAAAGCCGGCATCGGAGATGTGGAGGTCAGCCGTGCGGCGGCATAGGACCGACTGGCTGTCGTTGCTCGCCGGGCTGCTGTTCATCGGCATCGGCGTCCGCTTCGTGACCGCCCCCATGCCCGACATGATGGTGATGGCGCCGATCCTGATCTTCGGCCTGGGCCTGGCCGGCTTCGTCGGCATCATCACCAAGGCCGTCCGCAAGCGCTGAGCGGCGGCACGCCCCCTCGTCCGGTCGCGGATCTCCCGCCCTCGCCCTCGACGGGCGGGGGCTTCGTCGCGCCACTTCCCTCACCGCCGGTCACCCTCATCGTTCGGCGGCCCCGTCACCGCCGGTCTCTCACCTCCCGGCGCCGCCCCTTCAGGGCCGGGTTCCTCACCTCCCGGCGCCGCCCCCTTCAGGCCGGGCGCCGTCCACCCCTCGCCTGCCGGTGCGTCCCGCGTCCAGCGCTTCGAGCGGGCGGACATCCGCGGATCTCCTAACGGTTGAATCGATGTTTCCCGTTAGGTAGGCTGCGACGTGGCCTCTAACGGATATCTCCGTTTTATCCGTTGGCCACGATTCGCGAGTGAAAGGCGGAGGGGCATGACCTTCCAGATCGGGCATGTGGGGCTCAACGTGACCGACCTTGAGCGCAGCAAGCGGTTCTACCTGCGCATCCTCGGGTTCGACGTGCTCAGGGAGTCCACCGAGGGCGACCGGCGGTACGCGTCGCTGGGCCATGACGGCCGGCCGGCGCTGACGCTCTGGCAGCAGAGCGAGGGCCGCTTCCCCACGGCCTCACCGGGGCTTCACCACCTGGCCTTCCAGGTGCCCGACATGGACGCGGTGCGGCAGGCGGAGGCCACGCTCAAGGAGATCGGCGTGCGGTTCGCCTACGACGGGCCGGTGGCCCACGGCACGGGCAGGAGCTCCGGCGGGGTGTTCTTCGAGGACCCCGACGGCATCCGCGTGGAGATCTCCTCCCTCACCGGCGCCGAGGACCTCACCGCCCCCGTGCCGGACGCTCCGACCTGCGGGTTCTTCTAAATGGAACACCCCGGCGAGCTGTTCCTCCAGCGTCAGGCCGGCGTCCCCAGGCCGATGGGCTCGGCACGGGCGCAGGCCGGGATTCCCGCCGTGGCCGCCGCCTTCCTGCGCGCCCAGCGCATGCTCGTGATCGCCACCCCGGACGACCGCGGGCGGGTGTGGGCGAGCGCGCTCACCGGGCCCGAGGGCTTCGCCGTCGCCCTGGACGATCGGCACGTCGCGATCGACGCCCTGCCCACCGGCCCCCTGGCGGAGCTGTTCGGCGAGGAGGAGGGGGAGGACGAGGCCGGACGCGATATCGGGATCATCGCCATCGACCTCGCCACGCGCCGCCGCATGCGCGTGAACGGCCGGGCCCGGCGCGAGGGAGACCGGCTGCTCGTCCGCACCGAGCAGGTGTACTCCAACTGCCCGAAGTACATCCAGCGGCGCGAGCCCGCGTCCGGCCTCGCCTCGCCGTCCACGCCGTCCACCCAGGCCGCGCCGTCCACCCAGGCCGCGCCGTCCACGCCCGCCGGGCCGGCCGCTCAGGCCGGGCCGTCCCGTCACCTCGGCGGCGGACGGGCGCTCACGCCCGAACAGCGCCGCCGGATCGGCGAGGCGGACACCTTCTTCATCGCCACCCACGTGGACGGCCTCGGCGCCGACGCCTCGCACCGGGGCGGCGCCCCGGGGTTCGTCCGCGTGCTGGACGAGCGGCGGCTGGCGTGGCCCGAGTACCCCGGCAACCTCATGTTCATGACGCTCGGCAACCTGCGGCTCAACCCTGCCTGCGGCCTGCTGTTCCCCGACTGGGAGAGTGGAAATGGACTGCGCCTCACCGGCCGCGCCGCGGTCGATGGCGGCGAGGTCGTCTTCGAGGCGGAGGAGATCGTGGAGATGGCCGGCGAGGTGCCCGCGCCGTGGCGGCTCGTCGAACCCTCCCCGTTCAACCCTCCGCTCCACGGCGGGCACGAGGAAGGATCCTTCCGATGAGACCTCCCACACCACCGTTCGACGAGGAGAGCGCGCGGATCAAGGTCCAGGGCGCGGAGGACGCCTGGAACACCTGTGACCCGCGAAAGGTCGCCCTCGCGTACTCGGAGGACTCGGTCTGGCGCAACCGATCGGAGTTCGTGACCGGACGCGAGGCGATCGTCGGGTTCCTCACCCGCAAGTGGGAAAGGGAACTGGACTACGCGCTGCGCAAGGAGCTGTGGTCGTTCACCGCCGACCGCATCGCCGTGCGCTTCCAGTACGAGTGCCACGACGCCGACGGGCGGTGGTGGCGCAGCTACGGCAACGAGTTGTGGGAGTTCGACGCGGAGGGCCTGATGCGCCGCCGCGAGGCCAGCATCAACGACCTGGCGATCACCGAGGGCGAGCGCCGCATCTTCGGTCCCCGGCCGAAGGAGGAGTACGGCCGCCCGTTCCCCCTGGCCTGAGGGTCGCGCCGGCAGAGGGGGCGAGCAAGCGAGCGGTGTTCTGCCGCCGCGGGGGGTTGACCGGCAAGTTCAGGGGCGTACGTTCGCATTTGTCGGTTCTCACTCCATCCACTTCCCTCACCGTTAGTGCGCTCGCCACCTCCCCGCAGGGGGGCGCCTCCGGCCCTCCGCCGGGGACGGCACCTCCAGCGAGGCCGAATTGAGGTTCGCACTGGTAGCGCACGGCAATAGATCAACTGGCCAGCGCGCGCTTGGAGGACCAATGACCCGTATCAGCGTCACCGTCGACGGCGTCACATACGAGGAGGAGGTCGAGCCTCGCCTGCTCCTGGTCCACCTCCTGCGCGACCGGCTGGGAAAGACCGGCACACCGATCGGCTGCGACACCGGCAACTGCGGCGCCTGCACGGTCATGCTCGACGGCAGGAGCGTGAAGAGCTGCTCGGTGCTCGCCGTGCAGGCCGAGGGGTGCGACGTCCTCACCGTCGAGGGGTTGTCGGAGGGCGAGCGCTGGCACCCCATGCAGCGGGCCTTCCACGAGGAGCACGCCCTCCAGTGCGGTTACTGCACCCCCGGCATGATCATGGCCGCCCTCGACCTGCTGAAGGACGACCCCGACCCCTCCGACGAGGCGATCCGCCACGGCCTCGAGGGCAACCTGTGCCGCTGCACCGGCTACTGCAACATCGTCCGCGCCGTGCGGCGGGGCGCGCAGAGCATGAGCGCCCCGGAAGCGGTGAGCGGCAGATGACCGAGGAGATCGACGCCGGATTCGTCGCCCGGCAGATCGCCGAGAGCGACATGCTCAGCGAGCCCGCCCCCGGCAGGCACGAGGTCGGCGCCGCCCGCAGGCGCAAGGAGGACGCGCGGCTGGTCACCGGGCGCACCCAGTGGACCGACAACATCCAGCTCCCCGGCATGCTGCACGTGGCGTTCCTGCGCAGCCCGATGGCGCACGCGCGCATCACCGGCGTGGACGTCTCGGCGGCGCGGAACATGCCGGGAGTGGTCGCCGCCTTCAGCGGGCGCGACTTCGCCGGCGAGCAGGGCAGCCTGCCGTGCGCCTGGCCCGTCACCGAGGACATCGTCATCCCCGACCACCCGCCGATGGCCGTCACGGAGGTGCGGTACGCCGGCGAGGCCGTGGCCTGCGTCGTCGCCACCGACCGGTACAAGGCGAACGACGCGCTCGAGGCCATCGAGATCGACTACGAGCCGCTGCCCCCCGTCCTGGACATGACCGAGGCCCTCAAGGGTGACAGCCCGAAGGTCCACGAGGCCGGCAACCGCGCGTACACCTGGAAGTACGCCGAGGGCGACATCGACGCGGCGTTCCGCGACGCGCCCGTGGTGATCGAGCGGACCTACGTCCAGCAGCGGCTCATCCCGGCCGCCATGGAGCCCCGGGCCGTCGTCGCCCAGAGCGACGGCGACCACTTCACCCTGCACTCGGCCACGCAGATCCCGCACATCCTGCGCATCATGCTGGCGCAGGTGACGGGCATCCCCGAGCACAAGCTGCGCGTGGTCGCCCCCGACGTGGGCGGCGGGTTCGGCTCCAAGCTGCAGGTCACCGCCGAGGAGGTGCTGGCGCTCCTGCTCACCAGGCGCCTCGGCAAGCCCGTCAAGTGGACCGAGTCGCGCTCCGAGGGCAACCTGACCGTGCACCACGGCCGCGACCAGCTCCAGCGCCTCGCGCTGGCCGCCGACGCCGACGGCCGCGTCCGGGGCCTGAAGGTCGACCTGCTCGCCGACATGGGCGCGTACCTGATGCTGGTCACGCCGGGCATCCCGATCCTGGGCGCGTTCATGTTCAACGGCATCTACAAGATGGACGCCTACGACTTCACCTGCACCGGCGTGTTCACCACCAAGATGCCGACCGACGCCTACCGCGGCGCGGGCAGGCCCGAGGCGACGTTCGCCATCGAGCGGCTCATGGACGAGCTGGCCGCCGAGCTGTCCCTCGACCCTGTCGAGGTGCGGCGGCGCAACTGGATCGCCCACGAGGAGTTCCCCTACACGACGATCGCCGGCCTCACCTACGACTCCGGCAACTACGAGGCGGCCACCGACAGGGCGCTCGCCCTGTTCGGCTACGACAAGCTGCGCGCCGAGCAGGCCGACCGGCGCGACCGCGGCGACCCGGTGCAGCTCGGCATCGGCGTCTCCACCTTCACCGAGATGTGCGGCCTGGCGCCGAGCCGCGTTCTCGGCTCCCTCAGCTACGGCGCGGGCGGATGGGAGCACGCCTCCGTGCGCATGCTGCCGACCGGCAAGGTGGAGGTCATCACGGGCGTCAGCCCGCACGGGCAGGGGCACGAGACGGCCTGGAGCCAGATCGTCGCCGACGCCCTCGGCGTGCCCTTCGACGACGTCTCGGTGCTGCACGGGGACACGGCGATCTCCCACAAGGGCATGGACACCTACGGCTCGCGCTCGCTGGCCGTCGGCGGCATCGCCGTCGTGCGGGCGTGCGACAAGGTCAAGGAGAAGGCCAGGCACATCGCCGCCCACATGCTCGAGGCCTCCGCCGACGACGTCGAGTTCGACGGCGGGACGTTCAAGGTGCGCGGCACCGAGTCGGGCAAGACGATCCAGGAGGTGGCGCTGGCGGCGTTCGCCGCCCACGACCTGCCCGACGGCGTCGAGCCCACCCTCGACTCCGACGCGACCTTCGACCCGGAGAACTTCTCCTTCCCGCACGGGACGCACCTGTGCGCGATGGAGGTCGACATCGAGACCGGCGCCACGAAGATCCGGTCCTACGTCGCCGTCGACGACGTGGGCAAGGTCGTCAACCCGATGATCGTCGAGGGGCAGGTCCACGGCGGCCTGGCCCAGGGCATCGCGCAGGCGCTGTTCGAGGAGGCCGTCTACGACACCGAGGGCAACCTGCTCACGACCACGTTCGCGGACTACCTGCTGCCGTCGGCGGCCGACCTGCCCGACTTCGTCACCGAGCGGACCGAGACGCCGGCCACGACGAACCCGCTCGGCGTCAAGGGCGTCGGCGAGGCCGGGACGATCGCCTCGACACCGGCCGTGGTCAACGCCATCGTCGACGCGCTCCGGCCGTACGGCGTCGTCGACGTGCCGATGCCGTGCACCCCCGAACGGGTATGGCGAGCGGTACAGGAAGGCACCTCATGATCCCCGCGCCCTTCGACTACATCCGCCCGTCGTCGCTCGGCGACGCCGTCTCGGCGCTCGCGGACGCCGGCGAGGACGCCAAGGTCCTGTCGGGAGGGCAGTCGCTGCTGCCGCTGCTGCGGCTGCGGCTGGCCTACCCGAGCGTGCTCGTCGACGTCGGCCGCCTCGCCGAGCTGCACGGCGTCCGCGACGAGGACGGCCACGTGCTGATCGGCGCCGCCACGACCCACGACGAGGTGGTCCGCTCGCCGATCGTGAACGCCGAATGCCCCCTGCTGGCGCTCGCGGCGGCCACCGTGGCCGACCCCGCCGTGCGGCACCGCGGCACGTTCGGCGGCTCCCTCGCCCACGGGGACCCGGCCGGCGACCTGCCCGCCGTGGCGCTGGCCCTCGACATGGAGTTCCTGGTCCGGTCGGCGTCGGGCGAGCGGGTGGTGGCGGCCCGCGACTTCTTCCTCGACTACCTGGAGACGGCCCTCGAACCGGGCGACATCCTGACCGCGGTCCGGGTGCCCAAGCTGGGCGCGGGGTGGGGCTTCCACTACGAGAAGTTCCACCGCACCGCCCAGTCGTGGGCCATCGTCGGCGTCGCGGCGGCCGTACGGGTCTCCGGCGGCACGGACGGCGAGCCCCGCCGCGTCGAGGAGGCCAGGGTGGGCCTGACCAACATGGGCCCCACCCCCGTACGCGCCACCCAGGTGGAGTCGGCGGTCCGGGGCGTCGAGCTGAACGGCTCGTCCGCCCCGTACGGCTCCGCGGCGAACGGCACCGCGGCCGCGAACGGCTCAGGACTGGCCCCCGGCGGTCCCGCGGCCGCCAACGGCTCCGGCCGGCACGGCGCCCACCTGCCCGGCGCCCTCCGCGAGGCCGCCTCGGCGGCGGCCGACGACACCTCTCCCCCGACCGACCTCCACGCCACCCCCGACTACCGCAGGCACCTGGCCGGGGTCCTCACCTACCGCGCCCTGTACGCGGCGGCGTCGGCCGTCTGACCCGTGACCGCGAGCGCCGCGTCCGCCACCCGGCCGGACGCGGCGCTCCGCCGCGGGTCAGGCGGCGCGAGGGTCTCGCCCTGGCGCTCCACGCTCCTCTGCCGGCGGATGTTCCTGCGCGCGCCAGATCGGTCGATCTCGCGCGCGGGCGGGAACGCGGTCAGCCGGTGAACGACCGGGTGAGCAGGGCCCAGCCCTCGGGCCAGTCGCCGAGGCCCGAGTCCGCGTTGATGTGCCCCCTGCGCCCGATGGTCACCAGGTCCGCGCCGATGATCCCGGCGACGTCGGCGGCGTGCTCCACCGAGCCGTAGGGGTCGTCCTCGCTGGCGACCACGACCGTCTTGAACGGCAGCCGCCGATGCTTCGGGGCGTCGAAACCCACGGCCTGCGCGGGGAAGCCGGGCCCGTGCACATCCGGCACGGCGACCAGGAGGGCGCCGGCCACCTCCTCGTTCTTGTGCTCCGCGGCCCACTCCGTCACCAGCGTGCAGCCGAGGCTGTGCGCGACGAGGACCTTGGGGCCCTCGGTCGCGCGCAGGGCCTCGTCGAGCTCGCGCACCCACACGTCGCGGACCGGGGCGTCCCAGGAGGTGTGCTCCACCCAGACGCCGCCCGGCACCCGGGCGTGCCACATGGCCTGCCAGTGGCCGGGGCCCGAGTTGTCGATGCCGGCGAGGAACACCAGAGCAGGGCCGGGGCCGTGCGTGACCTCCATGGCTCAGACCTCGTACTCGACGCCGACGCCGTCGAAGCGCAGGCGGTCCTGGACGACGACCCGGTCGTCGTTCTTGTCGTAGCCGGACAGCAGGCCCGCCTCCATCAGCCGGATGACGATCTGCGAGCTCAACTCCCCGAGGCCGGAGTCGTGCAGCTGCTTGATCAGCGTCTTGTAGCTCACCGTCTCCTTGAGGACGCGTCGGAAGATCTCGCGCTGCTCCTCCTCCACCGGGAACTTGATCATGTCGGCGCCGTCCTCGTTGGCCAGCACCTGCTTGCGCTCAAGCCGGAAGCTCAGCGGCTCGACCTTGTAGTAGGGCGTGAGCCGCACCTCGTCACCGGTCCACTTCAGCCGCGTGATGCGGTTCAGCTGCTTGGTGAGACCGCTGATCCAGCGCACCCGGGCGAAGTTGAGCTCGCTCTCGGAGAACTCGTCGCTCAGCTCCTTGCGCTGGTGCCGGCCGATGGCGATCATCGTCGAGGCCCGGTCGCGGAAGTCCGCCACCGACGTCGTCGGGTTCTCGGGGTCGTCCTGGACCAGCCGGTCGAACCACCGCAGGCGGTTGAGCCGGGCGTCGTCGGACTCGCTGATCCGGCGCTTGCGCCAGAACTCCGACTCGGGCTCGGTGAAGGAGGCGAAGGTGTAGAACGAGGCGAGGAACTCGTGGTACTGCTCGTAGGTCTCGCGGTAACTGCGGTTGTACCAGGCGTGGACCTCCTCGCGCTCGTCCTCGTGCCGGGTGATCCGGTCGATCGCGGACGCCGCGCTGACCGCCGACTGCGTGGCCAGGTGGACGCCCTGCGAGAACAGCGGGTCGGTGAAGCAGGCGGCGTCGCCGCACAGGAAGTAGGCGCCGCCGGAGAAATGCTCGGAGTCGTAGGACCAGTCGTGGACGATGCGCACCTCGTCGATCATCTCCGCGTCCCCGAGGATGGCCGTGGCCCGGACGGCCTGGGCCAGGGTCTCGCGGTAGAAGCGCTCCGGGCCGAGCTCCTTGACCTCGCTCGCCTTGGAGCGGTCTACCACCAGGCCGACGCTGTAGATGTCGCCCTTGAGGGGGATCATCCAGACCCAGCCGTCCTGGAAGGTGATCGAGAAGGTGGTGCCCTTGAGGTCGCCCTCGAACGGCTCCTTGCACCTGAAGTAGGACCACACCGCGAAGTTCTTGTAGAACTCGTCGTAGCGGCGGACCTTGAGCTGCCGCGCCAGCGGGCTGCCCGCGCCGCCGGCGTCGATGACGAAGTCGCACTCGACCACGCGGGAGGCGTCGCCGTCCCGCACCGTCAGCGTGGCGCGGCCGGGGTCGGCGATGTCCACGTCGGTCACGGGAGTGCCCTCGAAGACGGAGATCCCGCGCTCGCGGACCTCGTCGAGCAGGAGGGCGTCGAACTCCTCGCGCTTGACCTGGATGGCGTGGTCGAAGACCCACGGGGCCGTCTTGGGAGTGGCGAAGGAGAAGGTCCAAGGCGCCTGGTCCTGGCCCCACAGGAAGGTCGCCGACGGCTTCTCCACGAAGCCCGCCGCGTCGATCTTCTTCTGCAGGCCCAGCCGGTTGAGGATCGACAGCGTTCCGGGCAGGAACGACTCGCCGATGCGGTATCGGGGGAAGTGGCCCTTCTCGTAGACCTCGACCTCGTGGCCGAGCTTGTGCAGGCTCAGGGCGGCCACGCAGCCGGCGGGACCGGCGCCGATCACGGTGACCTTCGCTCGCTTCATCATTGCCTTCCTCAGGACGTCTTGATCGACTTGATGCGGCTGGGAACGAGGTGGGAGTGGCCGCTCGCCGCGTTCTCGAACAGGGTGATGCCGGCCTGGAACCTGCTGCCGCTGCCCGCGTCCACTCCTGGGGCGACGGTGCAGCTCAGGCCGAAGAAGTTGTCATCGCCGATCTCGACGCCGCTTCCGCAGTGGAAGTTCGGCGCGAAGAAGTTGTTCGAGCCGATGCGCGAGTGGTGACCCACGGAGCAGTGGTAATGGATGATGTTGAAGCCGCCCAGGACGGCGTCCGCGCCGATGTAGCAGTCCGGCCCGATGATGTTGCCGGCGCCGGCGATCTGCGCGGGGTCGACCCGGGCGGCCGGATGCACGACGTTGACCGCGTCGAGCCCGTGATCGGCGATGAGACCGTCGATCAGCGGGCGCCGCCGGGCCGGGTCGGCGAGGGCGAGCACGACGCGGGCGCCCGGCTCGGGCGCGAACTCCTCCAGCGCCGTGCAACGCTCGGCGGGCGCGTACACCGGCTCCCCGGCCACGGCCAGGTAGCGCTCCACGCGGTGGTCGTCGTGGCCGGCCGCCACGAGGTCGTCGAGGTAGCGGGTGACCTCGACCGCGAACGTCCCCGCTCCGATCACGACGAGACCGGCGTCCGTCATGGCAGTGCCCTCTTCTTCTTGAACCGCTCGGAGACGGTGACCGAGTCGATCAGGTTGACCTTGGTGGGCATCTTGAACGCGTCGACCTTGCCGGTCAGGAAGTCGGCCACGTGCCTGCGCAGCTCCGCCCGGGTCATCTCGCCGCGCGGCCTGACGTCCGCGCACACCGACTGCCCGGTGATGGCGTTGGGCCTGCCGTAGACCACGCAGTCGTCGATGAGCGGGCTGCCGAGCAGGATCGACTCCAGTTCCAGCGGCAGCACCTTCTCGCCGCCGACGTTGATGACCTCCGTGGCACGGCCCTTGACGGTCATGAAGCCGTCCGCGTTCTGCTCGACGAGGTCGCCGGTGCGGAACCAGCCGTCCTCGGTGAGCGCGTCGCTCGGGTAGTTGAGGTAGCCGAGGAACTGGGTCCGGCTCTTGAGCTGGAGTTCGCCCTCCACGACGCGGTACTGGACGTTCGCGTCGTCGATCCGGAAGTAGGTGCTGCGCGAGGACTCGCTGGTGGTGGTCGAGATGCCGGTCTCGCTGGTGCCGAACGTCTGCAGCAGCCTGACGCCGGGGAAGGCGGCGTTGACCCGGGCCAGCAGTTCCTGCGGCATCGGCTCGGTTCCGTAGGTGATCAGGCGCAGGCTGCTCAGGTCGTACTCGCGGTGGTAGCCGCCGATCAGGATCAGGTTCAGGAACGTCGGGCTGGTGGGCAGCAGCCTGATGCGGTGCTTCTCGATGAGCGCGCAGATCTCGTCCGGGGTGCGGCGCCGGGGGACGATCGCGGCCCCGCCCATGCGCAGGGCGCCGAGCAGCGAGTTGAGCCCGCCGATGTGGTCGAAGAGCAGGAACATCAGGATGTTGGCGGGGCGGCCCGCCGCCCGCGCCCGGGTGCCGAGCTTCTCCGCCACGATCGCGTCGAGGTCGTGCAGGATCGCCTTGGGCTCGCCGGTGCTGCCACTGCTCAGGAGGACCAGGCCGGACGCGCCGGTCGCGACGAGAGCGTCGTAGGCGCCGGCGGCGACCGGCGCCGAGGGGATCGCCTCGATCTCCACGTCCGCGCCCACCCGCATCAGGTGCCGCGGCGCGCAGGATCTCGTGACCGTGGCGAGCACCGCCTCGCTGAGGGTCACCACCGGCACCAGGATGTTCCGGTTGAGGTAGAGCGCCAGCAGAGCCGCGATCGACGGGAAGGAGAAGTCACCGTTGAGCACCACGACGTCGTGGGGCCGCACCCGGTGCTCCGCGAGGACCGTTCCGAGCCGGCGCGTCTCCTCCGACAGGTCCCGGTAGCTGTACGCCGCGTCCGCGTCGACGACCGCGGTGCGGTCACCGAGTTCGTCGAACCTCGCGAGAATCGCGTCCCGCATTCAGTGAACACCCCCAAGAAAGAGCGTCTCCCCGGTGACGAACGAGGACTCCGGAGAGATCAGGAACTCGACCGGCCCGGTGATGTCGGACATCGTGCACATGCGTTTCAGGGTCTGCCGCCCGATGAGGTCGTCGATCTTCTCCCGGGGCACGGTGCGGGTGAGGACGGTGTGCACCGGCGGCAGGCCGATGCCGTTCACCCGGATGCCGAGGTCGGCGACCTCCTTGCTCATCACCCTCGTGAGCTGCTCGACCGCGCTCTTGCTGGCCGAGTAGACCAGTTGCCCCGCCAGCGCCCAGGGCACGGCGACCGAGGAGACGTTCAGGATGGCCGGGGAGCCGCTGCTCTTCTGGAGCAGCTTGGCGCTCTCCCGGCAGCAGTTGAGCACCGCGAAGAAGTTGACGTCGAAGATCTTCCGGGCGACCTCTTCCGGGGTCATCATGAAGTGGTTCATGTTCGCGACCCCGGCGTTGTTGACGACCGCGTCGAGGTAGCCGTGCTCGGCCCGGACGGCCCGGCACATCGCCTTGATCCCTTTGCCGTCGGTGAGGTCCACCTCGTGGTGACGGTAGCCGGGATGCTCGATGGCGGACGGCCTGCGGCTGCACCCCACCACCTGGTGACCGCGGTCGAGGAAGTGCTCGGCCAGGGCCCTGCCGATACCGGTGCGCGTGCCGGTGATCATGATGATCATGATGCGGTGCGGCCCGCCCCGTCCATCCGGCCCATCCGGTCCGTCCGGTTCGTCGCGATCATCGGCTCAGCCGCCCAGCCGCACCGGCTCGGCGTCCGCGCCCGGCGCGTCGCCGATATCGCTCCCGGCCAGCCGCATCTCCTCCTCGATGAAGTCGACGAGCCGCTTGACGCTGCTGAACGGGCTCATCCGGCGGGAGACGGCCTTCTCGGAGGTCAGCGAGATCTCGACGTCGTACTCGTCCTCCAGTTCCTCCTCCACCCGCGCCAGGAAGTTGACCAGGTGCATGGAGTCGAACACGCCCTCGTCGCCGTAGAGCACCACGCCGGGCAGGTTCTCGGTCGGGATCTTCTCGCTCCTGCGCTCGTTGAGCTCCTCGACGACGCCCGTGATCAACGCGAACAGTTGGTCTTGCATGACGGTGGCCTTTCGTTGTCGGCTGGACGATCGGGCTTCCTGCGGCCGGTTCCGGCTTCGCCCCGTGGCGGGTCCGGGGCTACGCCACGGCCGTCTCACCGGGTTCCGGTTCCAGCGCGTCGTCCCGCTCCGCGTGCCTGAGCCTCGCGCCCACCAGCGTCGCGGCGGCCGCGGTGACCAGGAACAGCGCGGCGAGGACGATCATCCCTGTGGTCTGCCAGCTCAGGACCACGGCCACGAGCACCGGGCCCGCGATGCCCACGGCCGCCCCGCCGAGGCTGAACACCGAGAGGTACTCCGTGCGCAGGTCCCGGGGCGCGTGCCGGTAGGACATCTCCCAGCCGCCGACCGCCTGGAGCATCTCACCGCAGGTCAGCAAGACGGTGGCGACCACCAGCAGGCCGATCGTCAGCCAGGTCCGGGAGTACGACGAGGTGACCAGGACCAGGCTGGAGGCGGCCAGCATGACGCCGGCGCCGCGCAGCGCCCGGGTGCCGCCGCGCGAGTCGCTGACGCGCTTGGCGAAGTGCACCTGCAAGACGATCGCCAGCACCGTGTTCACCGTGATCAGGGCGCTCAGCAGGCCGGGAGGGGCGTCGGTCGACTGCACCAGCCAGAGCGGCAGGCCGATGCCGAGCAGCACGGTGTGCAGGAACAGCACGCCGTTCACGGTGGTCAGCGCGAGGTAGCGGCGGTCGCGCAGGACCGGCAGCAGGCCGCTGTGCCAGCGGGCGGGCCGGTCCGCTGGGGCCGCCACCTTGACGTGGAGCAGGCCGAAGAGTCCGGCGGCGGCGACGCAGCACAGGCCGCCGAGCAGCAGGATCGACCGGAGCATCCAGATGTCGCCGAGGCTCAGGAACGGCGCGGCGGCCAGGGCGCCCAGGCACATGCCCACGTTCGAGACCGAGCCGATGACCCCGAGCGACTTGGTCTGGTCGCGCTCGCCGACGACGGCGCTCACCACGAGCTGGACCATGGGGAGCACCGGTCCCTGCGAGATCATGAACAGGGAGGCGAAGAGGGTGAAGGTCCAGACGTTGTCCGCGAAGGCCAGGGCGACGAGCCAGGCCCCCCGCCACACCTGCACCATGCGCAGCAGTTGCAGCGGCCCGAAGCGCCTGGCCAGCATGCTCACCGGCACCGTGGTGAGAAAGCCGGCAAGTCCCGCGACGGTGAGGCCGGTGCCGACCTGAGCGGTGCTCAGCCCGATGCCCTTGAGGAAGAAGACGGTGCTGCCGGCCAGGAAGAGACCGCTGCCGGTGGCGTAGACCACGACGGCGGCCACGATGACGCGCCCGTCCCGGTTCGGCAGGATGTAGCTGCTGAGCAGGCGCCGCAGCGCGTTCGCCGCGCCGCTCACCGGGCACCTCCGGCCACCAGCGGCTCGACCTCGGCGCGCACGAGCTCCGACGCGCGGTCCAGCGCCCGGCGGCAGTCCTCGGGGGTGTCCCCGGTGACGATCACGGCGGCCAGGCGCGGCACCACGCCGCGCGGCGGCAGCAGCAGCCGGGCCCCCGGCTCCGCGAGCCGGACCACCTCCACCACGCCGGGCACGGCCGCGGCGCAGGACACGTCGAGCGAGCGGACCACGCCGTCCTGCGGCGGGTAGAGGAAGCTCACCTCCGCGCAGATGTCGCGGGACTGCCCGAGGTCGGGCGTAAGGCCCAGGGCCAGGTCCACCGCGGCGGCGGTCAGGTCGACACCGGTCGCCAGCTTGCCGAGGTAGGGGATGAAGTCGCCGCCGAGGCGCCCGTTGAGCTCGATCAGACGCGGACCGGCCGCGGTGAGCCGCACCTCCGCGTGGGTGACGCCGGTCTGGACGCCCAGCGCCCGGTGCGCCTCGACCAGCAGGTCGGTGAGGTCGTCCGCCCACGGCTCCCGCCGCCAGGGCGAGACGAGGTGCCCGACCTCCTCGAAGAAGGGGTCGAAGCCGAGCCGCTTGCGGGCCACGTTCGCCGGCCGCACGTCCCCGTCGCGGACGACGGAGTCGACGCTGATCTCCGGCCCGGAAAGGAACTCCTCCAGCAGCAGGCCGTCCAGGGGGTCCAGGCCCGGGTAGGCCGCCTCGACCGCGTGGTGGTAGAGACCGCGCAGGTCCTCGGCGTCGTGCACGATCACCACGCCGACGCTGCCCGCGAGCGATCGCGGCTTGACCACCACCGGGTAGCCGATGGCGTCCGCCGCGCGCAGAGCCTCCTCCTGGTCGCGCACGTGGGCGAACGCGACCCCGGGAAGCCCGGACTCGCGCAGCAGCCGGCGGGTCGCCAGCTTGTCGCGGCAGTTGCGCGCCGCGGCCGGGGACATGTGCGGCAGGCCGAGCCGAGCCGCCGCGGCGGCGGTCACCTCCAGCAGCACCTCGTCCCAGGTGAAGACGCCGGCCGGGCCCGGGGCGCCGGCGACGCACTCGCCCACCGCCCGGGTCAGCGCGTCCACCCCCGGGTCCGCCACGCTGCGGTGCCCGGCGAGGTACCCCGACTGCCAGGTGGGCTCGACGGGGCCGGCCAGCGCCACCTCGCAACGGGCCGCGGCGTCGGCGAACGCGTACTCGCGATAGGCCCTGCCGCCGCTGCCGACGAGCACGACCCGCTCGGGCGCGTCCGGATCGATCGGGGTGCAGCGGAAGTCGAAGTCCTGGATCGTCCGGCGGATCGCGGCCTCCACCTCGTCGGCGCTCCGGCCGCGGAACCGGAACCGGGCGCCGGAGTGCTCGTACCCGGCCAGGTCGGTCAGCGTCTGACCCACCACGGGCACACGCTGGGCATAAGGACCGCCGCTCCCCCCGTCCACCGGCCCGCCGGTCTCGTCCCCGGCGCCCGCGCGCGACCCGGCCGCCACGACCCGGCACGGCCGGGCGACCGGGGTCGGCACGAGCAGCCAGCCGCCGCGCTCGGCTCCGAGCTCGATGCGGCCGGCGTCGGGCAGGGGCTCGCCCATCTGGAGCGCGAAGGCGGCCGCCATCAGGTCGACGCCGTGCACCTCCTTCCACACGAAGGGCACCTCGGCGCCGCCGGGGCGCGCTCCCACCTCCAGCACCTGCAACCGCGGCGCCGAAGGCGTCCCCGACAGGAACAACTCCAGGTGGAACACCCATGGGCCGGCGGACAGCGCGCGCACCACGCGGGTGGTGAACTCGCCCACCGCCTTGGTCAGCAGCGGATCGTCCAGTTCCACCGAGCCGAGCGCCGCCCCCTCGGTGAACTCAAGGCAGGTGTTGACGTAGCGCGACGCCCGCCATGCCCCGAGGCCCGTTCCGGTGGCCACGCCGTCGACGTGCAGGATGACGTCCGGCAGGTAGGGCTGTACCAGCATCGGCATGTCGCGCGGGAAGACGTACGCCGCGAGCTCGGCGGGCGAGCCGAGGCGGGTCACTCCGGCACTCGCGGTGCCACGGACCGGCTTGACCAGCACCGGCCAGCCGTGGACGGCGGCGAAGGCGCTGACCGCCGCGTGGTCCGCCGCGGGCTCGGTGGCCGGGACGGGGACCCCGGCCGCAGCCAGGCGCCGCGCCATGACCAGCTTGTCGCGGAAGGGCGCGAGCTCGCCCGGGGTCTCTCCGGGGACGCCCAGCTCGCCGCGCAGTTCGGCCACGATGTCGAGGTCGACCTCGTGCAGCGCGATGATCCGTGCCGGCCTGCCGAACTCCTCGACCAGGGAGGCGACGGCGGCCCGCACCTCCTTGCCGTCCTCCGTGCTGCGCACGGTCCGCACCGCCGCGGCCCGCTCCGGCAGTGACCCGGCGGCGCGCCCGGTCGTCACGTAACTGACGCGACGGGCGCCGTGGTCGACGTAGGACTCGTAGTCGGCGTAACGGTCGCTCCATCGATGGATGACGATGATCTGGTCGGGCACTGACCCTCCCTGTGGTGTGCGAACGACGATCGTCTGCGGACGGCTCTGGGCGCCCTGCGGCCGAGCGGGAGCGGCGGCCCGCGGCCTACTCCGGGCCCGCGGCGGCCACCAGGATGTCCCGCAGGAGCAACAGCAGGCCGGTGACGTCGTCGAAACCGGTGCCGGGCGAGTTCTCGCGCAGGGTGCAGGTGAGTGCCGCCCCGTCCTGCACCTGGAGGTAGAGGGGAGCCCCGATGTTGCGCCCCGCGGTGCCGGTCTGGATCTCCTCCTGGACGAAGGTGTGCTCCTGCTGGTACTGGCCGAGGTAGTTGAAGAAGTAGCGGAAGAAGCCGCTGACCGATCCGTCGAAGGTGCCGTTCACCGAGCCGCTGTAGCCGTGGACGCGTCCCAGCTCGAGCACGTCGTCCACGTTGTACGCGCTGTGCCGGTAGGAGCGGAGGGAGTCCCAGTGGACCCGGCGGACCAGCTCGTCGAAGTCCTCCCCCGGCTCCGGCGCGACCAGCAGCGGGACGATCTGGTTCTGGGCGGCGACCAGAGTCTCCCAGCGGGGGTCGCTCCGGTTGTGGGCGTAGACCGCCACCAGCAGCCGTTCGCGGCCGGTGCGGCGGTGCACGGCCAGGCAGAAGGCGGCGAGCACCACCGAGGGCAGCGAGATCTGCAGGCGCTCGGCGATGCGGTGGGCGGCGTCGGCCGCCTCCTTGGAACCGAGCCGCGCCCAGCGGGTGGAAAGGGCCGCCGCGTCCTCGGCACCGTCGGTCGCGTCGGTCCCGGGCTCCCGCTCCATCGCGGGGGCGGCCTCGAAGATGCCCGTCCAGAACTTCCGCGCCGCCTTCCGCCGGCGCTCCCGTTCGGCCGACCACTGCTCGGCGGCGAGCTCTCGGCCGTTGGGCGCCGGCTCGGGGATGCTCAGCCCGTCCACCAGCCCCAGGAACTCCTGGTGCAGCTGGTTGATGGCCCACGCGTCGACGGCGATGTGGTGGAAGCAGATGACGAGGCGGACGGGGGCTCCCTGGGCGGTGACCACACAGGCGCGCCAGGAACGGTCCACGGCGAGGTCGAAAGGCTCGGCCCCGGCCTTCGCGGCGGCCTCCTCCGCCACCAGGGCGGGGTCGTCGCCTCCTTCCATCGTGTCCAGGCGGACCGGCGCGGGCGGCCACACCGCCTGGATGAGGTCGCCCTCGCCCTCGGGCTCGTAACGGGTGCGCAAGGTCTCGTGACGTTCCTCCAGTGCCTCCAGCGCCTGCTCGACCGAGGCGAGGCTCACGCCGTCCGGCAGCGTCCATGTCTGTGGCAGATTGCAGGCCTCCGGGGGAAGTCTCTGGATCGACCGCCATAAGGAAAGCTGACCGAACGTCAACGGTGCGCGAATGACCGACAGCTGCTCCACGACCTGAAACCTCACCGAAACAAATGGGTTTTTTGAGGAGCGCACAGGCAGCGTCCCGGCTGCCCGAATCCCTCACCGGGGGCATCACCGTCGACGCCCAAGGAGAACCGAAGAAAGGGAAATAGTCGCCGAGGCAAACGGGCTCACCGTCTTGCTTCCGCGAAGACGCTAACGCAGCGAACCCGCCGAGGAACAGAATCTTCTCAGCAGTTGAGACGGACAGATCATCAGCTTCGACTCAGATTATGACAATTCTACCAATGGTGGGTGCTCGCCACTGCCGGCAAGCGAGCATTTCTGGATCGCACCAACGCCATTGCGGCATTCCGGCCGCCCGGTATCCAGGCCTTCGCTTGCACCTAAACCGGCGAATCAACCTCAATAACAATAGTTCGACGTCACATGCAACTTCTCTCACACGTGAGCTCGCGGCCGAGGTTGATCGATCACCACCGGGTCCAGGCCTTCCGCATGAAACATTCACAAGCGGTGACACGTGACCGGAAAGGTCCCGCACCCTCTCCTCATACCCCTGGCGCACTCCCATCCGAGGCGGGCCGACGGCGAAGGAGAGGATCAGACAGGCGGAGAAGCGGTGAGAGCCGCCGGTATGAGACGGCTCACCGTCCGCCCTGGAGTTGTACGGTGTGACAGAGGAGGGCAGACACTTTATGGCAGACGACCAGATCACGACAATCGGCAAATGTCATGTGTGCAAGCGCGCCTTCGGCTTCACCCCCGCGACCGTGATGACGGTCATGATGGATCCCGGCACCGGCCTTCCGCTCGGCATGACGGTGGCGGGCACTTTCCGTGAGCCGACACCGGAAGCCGTCGCCAGATCGGTCGAGGAACACATCTGCCCCGCCTGCGTGGACAGGGCGAAGGAACTCCACAAATCGATGAACGCGGCGCCCGTCCAATTCGACACCTGGCCGAGGAGCACACCTTGACCACGGCCCAGGCATCCCACGCGCGTTGATCTCCGCTCTCGGCCGAGCCTCCCCGGCGGCCGAGCCGCGAACGCTCGGCGGCCGAGAAGTGGATGCCCGATGCCGAGCCCCGGATGCCCGGATGCCCGGATGCCGAGCGGCAGAGGCGCCCCGACGGCTCTGCCGCCACCGCCCGTACGGTGTGGGTCAGGCGCGGGCTGTACACCGCTTCGACGATCGCGGGCCGGTTCGGGTCACGTCCGGCAGGGCTGACGACGGAGACCGCAAGATCGCTCGGCGTCACCGGCGAACGTTCAGACGACGCCGCCCCGCCGCTGTGGCCAGGTGTCAGCGGAACAGGTCGTCGACGACCCGAGCGGTCGCGGCCCGCTGAATCCACTCGTCGAGCCGGGCGGCCTCAGCGCATCCGAGAATGCGCTGCCGAACCTCCTCGGAGACCGCGACGCCTCGAGCACCCAGCAAGATCAGGACAGCCTCGGCCTTCCCCTCCGCCTTCCCTTCGGCGACATATTTCTGCGCGAAATCGCTTTGGTACTCGTATGTCCCGGTAGCCATTAATACCTCCATATGCTTTCGAGCCGCCTCAGGGAGCATCATCAGCACGAAATCAGCGTACAACCGGGCCTGCTCGTCGTCGATGACGGACAAGGCGGCGATCAACGCCGCAAGAACCGACTCGACCTCGAGATCACCACCATGAGCCACCGCTGAGAGCACCGCCAGTTCCGGCGCACGGACGGCTGCCGCGCGGTCGGTCACCACCGGGACCGCCTTCGGACCGGCGACCATCGGGATCAGCCGCCAGCCAGGATGGCCCATGTCGATCGGAGTCGCGCACCACCGCGCGATGCCGGTGTCGGTGCAGACGACCAGCAGGACGGCAGGACAGCGCTTGCGCGCGCGAACCGACGCCAGGTACATCGGCCAGCTCCACCGCTTGTGCGGATCGCGGCCGCGCTGAACCTCCACCACCACCGCCAGCACCGGCTTGTCACCCGACGACAGCACCACCACCGCATCGGCGCGATACTCCGCCGGCGAGCACTCCGTCAGGTCCCCCGGCTCGATCTCAGCCAGGCTGTACTGGGGGAGCGCCACAGCCAACGCCTCGCCCAAGAGTTCAGCGGCCAAAGCGGGACGATTCTTGAAAAGAAGAATCAAAGCCTCGTGTTCCAGATAGGGCATGGCGGCGACATTACAGGAATGGCAAAGGTCGAACAAAACTTCGCCAGAATCAGCGATAAAACCTTCGGAGCCGGTGGCATTACGCATTTATCGTGGGAAAAGTCAGATACAGGGGGTATACGGCCTCACGTATGGCCGGTAATCGAGTCCGGGACACCACGGGGGCCTCCGGCCGCTTCGCCTCCTTCGGACCGCCCGCCTTCCCCACCCCTGAGCGATGGAGGGTCGTCGTGTGACCTGTGCCTTCCTGGAATCGAGACGGCACGAGACGCGTCGTGTCCCTCATTCGGGCCGGGCTCGCGTGCGTGCGCCGGTGAATCGCCGAGGCGGCCCGCCGCGCCCGAACCGAGGCGCGGATGGGATGGGGATGGGTGATGGGTGGTGAATCACTGGGGTAGCAAGGTAGGTGTGGGCGGTCATAATCTCGCAAGAGCGACAAGGGCCGTCGACTGTGCACCGGCTGGGCGGCACCTGGATGAGGAGCGGGTCGATGACGATGCGGTTCGAGCACGAGTTCACGGTCCCCGTACCCCTCGAGCAGGCGTGGTCGGTCCTCCTCGACGTCGAGCGGGTCGCCCCCTGCCTGCCGGGAGCGGCGCTCGACACCGCGGAAGGCGACGTCTTCACCGGCCGGATGAAGGTCAAGGTGGGCCCGATCACGGTGACCTACCGGGGCGAGGCCCGCTTCGAGGCGGTCGACAAGGACTCCCACGCGCTCACCCTCAAGGCGACGGGCAAGGAGGCGCGCGGCACCGGCACGGCAAGCGCCACGGTGAGCGCGGCGCTGTCCGGTGAAGGCGCCCGGACGCGGGTCAAGGTCGAGACCTCCTTCAACGTGACCGGCCGTCCCGCGCAGTTCGGCCGCGGGGTGATGGCCGAGGTCGGAGCCAAACTGCTCGACCGGTTCGCGGCGAATCTGGCCGCGCTGCTGAACGAGGCGCCCGGAGAGGCCGCCGGTGTCACGGCGCCACAGGCCACCGCGCCGGACACACCGACCGCGGAGGCCCCGGCGCCGGAGACGACCATGGAGACGACCGCGGGGACCCCTGCGCCGGAGACGGCCACGACGTCCGGCGAGAGCGCCGCGGCGACGGCGGAGCCCGTTGAAGGCGCGGCTCCGGCGGCCGAGGCCGCGGAGGCCGCCGGCATCGGGGTGAGCGCCCCGCCGCTGTCCGGCGAGCCCGCCACGACCCCGTTCAACCAGCCCGCCGCCCTGGAGGGCGAGGGCGAGACGCTCTCCGAGGTGATCCCCGTGGGAGGGGATCAGCCCGCCGTTTCCGAGCAGCAGCCCGCGCGGCACCTCACCGCGGTGCCCGACTCCTACGAGCCGCCGTACGCCGAAGAGGCCGCGGGCCGTCAGGTGCACCCCGCCGGGACCGCCCGCACGTCCCGCACCGCCGAGGAGGAGGCGCTGGACCTGCTGGAGATCGCCGGAGTGCCGGTGCTCAAGCGCGTCGCCCCGGTGGTCGCCGGCCTGGCCCTCGTCGTCTTCATCGCCTGGCTGCTACGCCGGATGATCAAGGCGCGGTAGTCCCCGGCGATCGCCGGGCGGACGGAGGGGTCAGGGGCGCTCGGTCTCCCAGTCGACGGTGTCCTGGACGGTCATCTGGCGGGTGCGCAGCGAGGTGCCGTCGAGCGGGCGCAGGTAGGTCTGCTGGACGCCCGGGACCCGGTCCTCGATGACGAAGGTGGCGCGGGTGTAGGCCTCCGAGCCCGGGACCCGCACCTGGGGCAGGACCTTGAAGTCGGCGGTCATCAGGTCGCGCTCGATCTTCGTCAGCACGTAGCCGCGCTGGTTGTTGTAGAACCTGAGGTGCGGGTTGATGGCCAGGTAGGGGTGGGTGGCGGGGTCTGAGTCCACGCCGTCGCCGCCGGTGCTGATCGAGGTGGCGACCAGCTCGGAGCCGACGGAGGGGCCGGTCGGGTCGTCGTAGTCCAGCTTGAGGTCCGAGGCCCAGTGCGCGTGCACGTCGCCGGTGAGCACGACGGGGTTGCGCACCTTGGCGTCCACCCAGCCCTCGGTGATGCGCTGCCGGGAGGCGACGTAGCCGTCCCAGGCGTCCATGCTGGTCACCTTGGCGGGGCCGGCGTTGTTGTCGCGCTGGGCGAAGAAGACCTGCTGGCCGATGACGTCCCACTGGGCGCGGGACTTGCGGAAGCCGTCCAGCAGCCACGCCTCCTGCTCGGCGCCGGTGATCGAGCGGGCCGGGTCGACGGCGGCGGGGCAGTCGCTGTAGCCGTCGCCGCAGCCCTGGTCGTCGCGGTACTGCCGGGTGTCGAGCATGTGGAAGGTGGCCATGCGGCCCCACCGGACCCGCCGGTAGAGCTGCATGTCGATGCCGCGCGGGATGGAGGTGCGGCGCAGCGGCATGTTCTCGTAGTAGGCCCGGAACGCGGCCTCGCGGCGGGCGAGGAAGTTCGGCTGCGGCACTTCGGGCTTCTCGGGCACCTCGTCGGCCCAGTTGTTGTCGACCTCGTGGTCGTCGAACACCACCAGCCACGGCGCGGCGGCGTGCGCGGCCTGCAGGTCGGGGTCGGCCTTGTACTGGGCGTGCCGCTGGCGGTAGTTCGCCAGCGTCTCGGTCTCGGGGCCCTCGTGGTCGCGGACGTTGCCGCCGGGGATGGTGTAGGTGTCCTTCGTGTACTCGTACTGGTAGTCGCCGAGGTGCAGGATCAGGTCGGGGTGCTCCTCGGCTAGGCGCCGGTAGGAGGTGAAGTAGCCGTGCTCGTACTGGGCGCAGGAGACGAAGGCCATGGACAGCGCCCCGCCGTAGGACATCAGGTGCGGCGCGGTGAGGGCACGGCCGACGGGTGACAGGTAGGGGCCGACGCGGAAGCGGTACCAGTACTCGCGGCCGGAGGGCAGGCCGTCCACCTCGACGTGGATGCTGTGCCCCCATTCGGGGGCGGCGGTGGCCACGCCCGAGCGCACGACGCGACGGCACCGTTCGTCGGAGTACACCTGCCACAGGACGGGGAACGGCCGCGCGGGCATGCCGCCCATGCCGTCCTCGGCGAGCGGCGTGGTGGCGAGGCGGGTCCAGATGACGAAGCCGCTGTGGTCGGGGTCGCCGCAGGCCACGCCCAGCGTGAAGGGATCGGAGCGCAGTCCTCTGCTCGCGAGGCTCTGCGCGGTCTCGGCGGCGGGGTCGGGGGCGGCCAGCGCGGCGGACGCCGGGATGGTGGCGATCGCGCCCGCGGCCAGGCCGGTCACGAGGAAGGATCGTCGGTCGAGGTGCGGCATGCGGGGCTCCCGGGGGGTCAAGGGGCGACATCCGCAGCCTTGCCGAAGATCATGACTCCCCCGTTAACGGGAATCGTCATGAAGTAGGCGATATATGCCACTCAAACCACCGAATCCGTGACGAAGGTGATATCGCGCCGCCGCCACGGCCGTCCCGCCGTGCGCCCCAGGGTGACAAAGGTCGAGGCAAGCGCCGGTCAGCACTCCGCCGCGGCGGACGGCAGGGGCATCCGTCCGGGAATACCCCGGTCAGGGTCAATGCCGACTCGGGAGACCAACCATGCAGCCGGACGTCAGCGTTGTGCTCATCACCTTCAACGACTCCGCCCGCCTGCCGCGCGCCATCGCGTCCGTGCTGGGCCAGTCGCTTCGCAACCTCGAACTCATCGTCGTCGACGACGCGAGCACCGACGACACCTCCGCCGTGGTCGCCGGGCTGGACGACGCGCGGATCAGGTACATCCGCAGGCAGGTCAACAGCGGCCACTGCGGGGCGCCGCGCAACACCGGCCTGGACGCCGCGCGCGCGCCGCACGTCATGTTCCTCGACAGCGACGACGAGCTGACCAGGCACGCCTGCAAGAGCCTGCTGCTGGAGGTGCGGCGCACCGGCGCCGACTTCGCGGCGGGGCAGATCTCGCGGCTGGTGGAGGCCACCGGCCGCACGCAGCGGTACCGCCCCGAGCTCTACCGGCCGCGCCGGGTGGTGGACGGCGTCCGCGCCGAGCCGCGCCTGTTCCTGGACGGGTTCGCCACCAACAAGCTCTACCGCACCGCGTTCCTGCGCGAGCACGGGCTGCGCTTCGCCGAGAACATCCACTACGAGGACCATGTCTTCACCGCCGCGCTGTTCTGCGCGGCCCGCCGTTTCGCGATCGTGCCGTGGGTGGTCTACCTGTGGCGCCGTGCAGCCGACCAGACCTCCATCTCCCTCTCCACCGGCGACATGGACAACGTCCGCCACCGGGTGCGCGCCGCGCAGATCAGCGACGCGATCTTGCGCGACAACGGCTGCTCGGATCTCGTCGGGCACCGCCAGCAGCGCTTCCTCTCCCAGGATCTGCGCGTCTACCTCAACAAGCTGCCGCGCCACGGCAAGGTGTGGATCAAGGAGTTCACCTCGGTCGTGCGCCCCTACCTCGACGAACTGGAGCCGGGGGCGCTCCAGCGAGCCGAGCCGATGACCAGGGTGTGCTGCCACCTGATCGGCCTCGACCGCGCCGAGGACCTGCGGGTCGCGGCCCGTTCGCTGACCGGCCCGAAGGCCGCCCCCCGCCACGCCCTGCGGGTGGACGGCCGGACGTACTGGGGCACGCGCGCCGACCCCGGCCTGGACATCACGCCGCTGCGGCTGGCCGAACTCCCGTTCACCGCGTCCCGGATCCGGCACGAGGCCGGCGAGATCTCCTGCCGGGGGACGGTCGTGTCGATGACCGTCCGCACCTACGACCCCTTCGCCGTGCTGCGCCGCTGGGAGACCGTCGCCGAGCTCACCGTCAAGGGCCTGCGGGTGCCTCTGGAGCCGCGGCGCCAGCCGGACGGCAGCTATCTCACGCGGGTGGAGATGGACCTGGCCGGCGCCAGGCTCGGCCGCCTGGGCTTCGACGGCGGACGGGACGTGCGCATCGCCTACGTCCGCCCGGACGGCCATCGCACGAGCGACCGCCTGCTGGTCGACCCCGCCACCCCGCCCCTGACCCTCACGGTGGGGATGCACGAGGTCACGCTCGCCCCCTCCGGCGACAGCGCCGTCCTGCGCGTCTCCTGGCGCCCGTCGGACACGCTGCGCCGCGCCGCGCGCCTGCGCTCGCTGCGCGCCCTGGCCGGGGACGCGAGGCTGAAGCTGTGGGTGTACCGGCGGCTGATCAAGGTGGTGCCGCGCCGCCGCGACCTCGCCCTGTTCGAGTCCGACGTCGGCGCCGCCTACACCGGCAATCCTCGCTACATCCACGAGGAGATCCGCCGCCGGGGGCTGCGGTTGAGGGTGCGCTGGTCGGCGCGCGCCGACGCGGCGGGATTTCCCGGCGGCGTGCCCCTCGTACGGCGGATGAGCTGGCGGTACGTCTGGACCATGGCCCGGGCGGGCTACTGGGTGGACAGCCACGGGTTCCCGCTGGACTTCCCCAAGCCCAAGGGCACCCGCTACCTGCAGACCTGGCACGGCCAGGCGCTGAAGACGGTCGGGTTCGAGTCACCCGACCTGCGCGGGGACTTCCCCGGCCCCCGCGAGCGGTGGCGGGCGGGCGTGGCACGCTGGGACGCGCTGGTCTCCCCCGGCCCGGAGTTCGAGCGCGTCTTCGTGCCGTCGAACGAGTACACCGGCGCCGTCCTCGGCTTCGGCTCGCCGCGGTGCGACGTGCTGGTGAACGGGGACCCCTCGGCGGGGCCGCGCGTGCGCGAGGCGCTGGAGATCCCCGGCGACCGCCGGGTGCTGCTTTACGCGCCGACCTACCGCGACCTGGCCAAGCGGAGCGGCGCGTCGGTGCGGCTCGACCTGGACGCGCTGGCGGACGCGCTCGCCGACCAGTGGGTGCTGGTGCTGCGCACCCATCCGGCCGAGTGCTTCAAGGTGCCTGAGCGGGTGCGGCGCCTCGTGCGGCCGGCCGGGTCGTATCCCGAGGTGAACGACCTCATCCTGGCCTCCGACGTGCTCGTGAGCGACTATTCCTCGATCATCTGCGACTACGCCTGCACCGGGCGGCCGATCCTGCTCTACGCCGACGACCACGACGACTACGTGCGGATGGAGCGCGGCCTCAACTACGACCTGCGCGAGATCGCCCCCGGCCCCGTCCTGACGTCCACCTCTGAGCTGATCTCCGCGCTGCGCGACCTTCCGGCGGTCCAGGCGGAGTACGCCGAGCGGTACGCGGACTTCGCCGCCCTGTTCTGCTCGGAGGAGACCGGCAAGGCGACCCCGCGCGTGGTGGACGCCTTCTTCTCCGGCCTGCCGGCGGAGACCGGGGAACTGCCCGGGGATAGAGGCGCATGAGCGCGGTCGTGTTCGCCTGCATGGACGCCGACACGCTCGGCGGCGTCCAGCAGGTGACCCACACGGTCGCCCAGGGGCTGGCCATGCGGGGACACGAAGTGCACGTGATCGGCCTGCACCGGGCGTCCGACCCGTTCCGGTACGTCGAGCGGCCGCTGTACGAGCGGCACGTCGTGCAACGGCGGCCGGTGGGCGAGGGCGCGCGGTGGGTGGCGCGGGGCCGGGTGGCCCGGCTGCTGTCCACCGTCGGCCCCGGGTACGCGGTGCTGACCTCGCCGGGAGCGGTGGTCTGGCTGGCCGGCCTGCTGCCGCCCCGGCTGCGCTCCATCGGGCAGTACCACGGCTCGTTCGAGCACGCCCGGGGCACCGCGCACTTCGCCTCGGTCCGGCGGGACTACGGCGCCCTGGACCAGGCCGTCTTCCTCAGTCCCGAGGACGCCCGCCGGTTCTCCGAGGAGGCGCTGCTGCCCAACACCGCTCACCTGCCCAACCCGCTGCGCGCCTGGCCGGACAAGACCTCCTTCCTGGACGTGCCGCGGGTGCTGGGCATGGGCCGCCTGGCCCCCGTCAAGCGTTTCGACCGGCTCATCACGGCGTTCGCGCGCGCCGGGCGCACGCGGGGCCGCTGGGAGCTGCATCTGATCGGCGACGGGCCCGAGCTCGCGAGACTGCGAGCGCACGCCGCCTCGCTCGGGGTCGCCGACCGCGTGGTGTTCCGGGGACGGGTGCCGGCCTCGGAGATCGGCAGGGAGTTCCTCAACGGGGCGGTCCTCGGACTCTCCAGCGAGCACGAAGGGCTCCCGCTGGTCGTGGGCGAGGCGGCCTCGTACGGCATGCCGTCGGTGGCCTTCGACGTCTCGGGCGGGGTGCGGTCGCTGGTGCTCGACGGCACGACCGGGGTGCTGGTGCCGCCCGCGGACGTCGACGCGTTCACCGCCGCGCTGAGCGCGCTCATGGCCGATCCCGCACGGCGGCGCCGTCTGGGCGCCGCGGCGCGGGCGCACGCGGCGGCGTTCCGGCTGGAGAACGTCCTTGACCGCTGGGAGATCCTGTTCGCCCACGTCCGCCGCTGAAAGCCCGGCGCGGGCGCCTGATGCCGGCCGGGCCTCACCGAAAGGCGCCCGCCTCCACCGGCTCTGTCAGCGGTCGATGAGGGTATGCGCCGAGAGGCGGGGTGCGGGGACGGTCACCGACGACAGCTGCCCCGAGGTGAGCATGGCCGCCACCGGGCCCGGTTCGCGGCGCCGGTTCACCTGGTCGCGGGCGAGCTTGTCGCACCGGGACAGCCACCGCCTGGTGACCGTCTTGCGGTAGGCGAGCAGCTGCGCCGCCGACGGGCGCGGGCCGCCCGCCGGCTCGTACCCCCGGTCGCGCAGGCGGCCGCCGAGCACCCGCTCGCACAGCGCGAGCTCCCACGGCTCCAGCCGGGTGGCCCAGCTGCCCACCCTGGCCTGGGTGACCTCCCGGTGGGTGTTGCTGTGCCACACCTTGTGGGCGGGCACCGCCGTCGTCGCCATGCGCCGGGGCTCGCACATCGCCGGGTCGAAGTCCTCGCCGAGGAAACGGCACAGCTTGACCAGCTCCTCCTGCGGGCCGGCGGTCAGGTCCTCGTACCGCAGCTCGTAGTAGGACCCGGCGGGCAGCCGCTCGGCGCACCGGCGCCCGAGGTCGACCGCCTCGGCCCAGGTGGCGATCGCGTGGAAGACGTCGAGGTTGTACCACGGCATCTCCTTGAGCGAGGCGACGCAGTCGCGCCCGTCCCTGACCAGGTGGACGAACTGGGCGTCGGGGAAGAGCCGCAGCAGCACGTCCACGTGCTTGATGTAGCACGGCCGCTTCTCGCCCCAGCGCGGCTTGCCGAACCGCTCGGCGTACGCGCGGAACGCCTCGCCGATCACCGAGCCCAGCGACCCGGGGCCCTCGACGGCCCTGCGGACGTAGGCCGCGCGGTCCAGGCCCAGCTCGCCGAACCTGGTGCTCTTGTCGGTGGCGATCCATTTGGCCAGCGCGCGGCGGTTCTCCGCGTCGCGCATGTCCCCGTGCAGGCGCCGGTGGAAGTAGGCCGGCAGCAGGAAACGGGTCTCCGGCGGCACCGCGATGCGCTCGTGCGAGTGCAGCATGAGCTGCAGCATCGTGGTGCCGGAGCGCGGGCAGCCGATGACGAAGATCGGACGGTCGGATCGCATGATCTACACCCCCGTGAAGAACGGATCGGTCCGTACGTGCCGTTCGTCGTCCGGGCCGGGAGCCGTGTGCGCGGACCCCGCCGCGAGCGCCCGGGTGGACTGCCACATGCGGTAGACCAGGAAGATCTCGTTGAGGACGAGCAGGCCGCCGGCGCCGGCGGTGACCGGCAGCAGCGCCCAGGGCCCGAGCACCGGGCCGAGGACGAACACGGCCGCGTGGAACTCGATGCCGCTCATCAGGTGCGTGCGCACGCGGTGGCGGGCGAGGAAGCCGCCGAGGCGCCGGCGCAGATCGGCCGGCGGCTCGTCGGCCTCCGGCGGCTGCGGCATCTGGTGGTAGAGCCCCGCATGCGAGTGGACCGCCGCCCGGGCGTCCGGCGTCCCCTGGCCGGACGCGCCGCCGGGGCCGTGCGAGCCTGCCCGGTCATACGGTGACGCCCGGTCATACGGTGACACCCGGTCGAACGGGGAGGTCTGCCCGTACGGGGACGCCTGGTCGAACGGCGCCGCGCGGTCGTAGCGGTACGCCTGGCCGTACTCGCTGGACGGGGAGGCCTGCCGGGGGATGACCGGCCCGGCGTAGGGCTCGGTGGGGTGGTCGCCGGACCCGGACGGCTCATCCTCGAGCGCCTGTGGCGGGTACGGCCCGGGCGGCGCGTCCTCGAACCGGTACGACGGGTCGGTGAGCTGGTCGTACGGCTCGTAGATCTCGCAGGTGCCGCAGGCGTCGCGGCAGCACGGGTCGTGCGGCTCACCGGCGCGGGCGCCGGCGGCGTAGAGCCTGTCGTATTCGGGGTCCTGCGCCAGCGACTCCACGGCCATGGCGTCGCGGACGGCGTCGAGCTCCTCGCGGCGGGCGGCGCGCCTGCGCGCCTTCACCGTCTGGCGCACCCGTTTCATCTGCGGGGCGTTGACGTAGCGGAACAGGTCCAAGATGGCGATGCCCGCGCCGAGCAGCACGTACGCGAGCCGGCCGGTCGCGGCGTACTGGCCGTAGGCGAGGCCCGCGGCACAGCAGACCACCCGGATGCGGTCGCCGACATAGTCGAGCCAGAGTCCGAACGGGGTCCCGGTGCCCTTGAGCCGCGCGATCTTGCCGTCGACGCAGTCGACCATGAAGCTCACGTAGAACAGCGCCGCGCCGAGCACCAGCTGGTTCGCGGCGAAGCAGGCCGCGGAGACCATGCCGAGGACCAGCGAGAAGCGCGTCAGTGCGTTCGGGGTGATCTCGGTGCGATTCGCTACGAACAGTGCCACCCGGCAGGCCACCGGGTCGACCATGAACACCGTCCACCATGAGTCTCTGCGTTTGCGCGTCGCGAGGACGTCATCGAGCGAATAGGACCTCATGACTGCCAGCATGGCCACGTGAAGTCACCTGAAACTCACCGCCTGTAACTAACATGAGATCTCTAGATGGTTTCTTGACCGGCACCGGCGACTGCTCCTGAGGCCTTGACCCCGCCTCGCACGAGGCCGTGCCGCGCCTCGCCGGGAGCGTTCCCGGCGCTCCACCCCTGGTGCCGGACCCATGCCGATATAGAGCGACTTATCCGGTTAGTAGTACGGCTGGGATATGGTGACGCGCGCACAGCCAAGGAGGACATTCGATGCGGAGTTGGACACCGATCGTGGTCGCGACCACCCTGGCACTGGCGGCGGGACCCGCCGCCATGGCCGCCACCGGCGACGCGACCACCGGCACGAAAGCCACCGGCACGAAGGCCACCGGCACGGCCGCCCATGCCACGGTCGCCGGCTCGACGGCCACGGGCGCCGCCGCGTCCTTCGCCGCGGGCGCCAAGGTGAACTGCGCCAAGGTCAAGTGCATCGCGCTGACCTTCGACGACGGCCCCGGCCGCTACACCTCCAAGCTGCTGGACGTGCTCAGGCGGCATCACACGAAGGTGACCTTCTTCCTGGTCGGCGGCCAGGTCGTCAAGTACCCGTCGGTCGCGCGCAAGATGGCCCGCGCGGGCCACGAGATCGGCGACCACACCTACGACCACCCGCACCTGCCGTCCCTGCCCGACGACGACATCAGGGACGAGCTGACCCGCACCCAGGACGTCATCGAGAAGGCCACCGGCAGGTCGCCCGACCTCATGCGCCCGCCGTACGGCGACACCGACGAGCGGGTGGGCGGCATCGCGGCCGAGCTGGGGCTGTCGCAGATCCTGTGGAACGGCAGCAGCCGCGACTGGGAGCTGCGCGACACCGCCGCCATCACCAAGAAGGTCCTCGGCCTCGCGAAACGCGACCGCGTCGTCCTCATGCACGACGTCTGGCCAGAGACGGTGAAGGCCATGCCGAAGATCCTGACGACGCTGGAGAAGAAGGGCTACCACGTCGTCCCGGTCACGGCTCTGCTCCGCGGCAGGTCGCTCACCGCCGGCGAGCTCTACCCCATGGGCGGCTGGAAGTGACATGCCGCCCACCGGGTGGCTCCGATGCCCGGTCCTGCGGCCCGGACGGCTGCTAACGTTGCCCGCGTGACCCAACCCTCGGTGACGAAGGCAGGTCGGACGATGAGCGACGGGCATGAGAAGGCCGAGCTGTACGCGATGGACATCTCGGACGCCACCTGGCTCAGCGCCCCCGGAAGCACGTCCGACGACCGCATCGAGATCGCGTACCTCTCCGGTGGCGCGGTCGCGCTGCGCAACCCCGCCGACCCCAACGGCACGGTGCTGCGGTTCACGCCGGCCGAGTGGGACGCCTTCGTCCTCGGCGTCCGCGACGGCGAGTTCGACGACTAGCGGCTAACGGGCCACCACGTCGACGAGCGCGGCGTTACCCGCGCCGTCGATCTTCAGTACGGCCGCCGCGCGGTCGCCCCTGAGCTCCGACTCGACGCTGCGCGCCTTGTCCTCGGGCAGGAACAGGCTGTCGACGCCGCACTTCAGATCGCCGTAGCCGCTCGTGCGGCAGGCCAGATACGGCTGGGTGGCCGGGCGCAGCCGCTCGACGCCGGCGCCCTTCCACAGGGCGCCGTCACGGACGAGCGGCACGTACACCTGTCCCGCCGCCTGGCCCTCGGCCGATGGCAGCCCGGGGTAGGTCAGCATCACGTACGCGCCTCTGAACGGGTCGACCGGGTCCACCGGGCCCGCGGCCAGGCGGTACTCCGCGCCGGCGACCCTGGCCGACAGCTGCGGTCGCAGCACCGCGGCCAGCAGCGCGGCCTGGAGCAGCAGCGCGGCGGCCACCAGGATCAAGGCTCGGCGGGAACCACGCGTGGGCCGGGTGCTCATCCGCTCTTCCGGTGACGGTGAGGTGCTCATCGGGTCGCCTCCATCAGACGGCGGCGCCCGTACTCGACCAGTATGCCGGTGACGATGAAGATCACGCCGAGCGCCAGGAACAGGGCGGCGCCCGACAGCAGAGGCTGGAACACCGCGAAGCTCTGCGCCGTGACGAACACCACCAGGGCGACCGTCGCGAGCACCACGAGGTGCGCGGCGTCGCGCCGCGCCGCGACGACGGCGGACCAGCTCGCCACGAGGATGTACACCAGCGTGCCCGCCACGGCCCGGGCCGTCTGCTCCGCGGTGAATCCGCTGAGCCGCGTGTCCATGCCGCCGGGGGCCCAGGCGACCAGGCACAGCGCGGCGACGACCACGACCGGAACGGCGAGGACCTCGCGGCGGCCCTCCGGGTCACCGAAGGCGAGCGCGGCGCCGACGGCCACGGCGGCGGCCACGAATGCCGCCCAGAAGGCAACGGAGCCGTACATCTGCTGTCGGCTCACTCCGGGGAAGGCCGCGACGAACAGCCCGGTCAGGATCAGCACATACCCGGTGAGCCGCCACACTCCTGCGAACCGCGCCGACCACGGCCCGGCGCCGGCCCACCGAGACCCGCCACCGGCGGCGCCCCCACCCGTGGCACCCTCACCGGCGGCGCCCTCACCGGTGGCGCCTTCACCGGCGGCACCGCCGTCCGCGGCGCCTTCACGGGCGGATCGCTCACCGGACGCCGGCCCTGCCGGCCGGCGCTCGTGCAGGACGGCGAGGGAGATCGCCGCCGCGCCCGCCGCCACCAGGGACGCCGCGATGCCGCCCGCCGCGTCCGTCTGCTCGCCGACCCACCAGCCGTACCAGACCGACCCGATGGCCACGGCCGCGACCAGCGGCCCGGCGGCGCGGGTCGCGTACGCGTACGCCAGCGCGCCGCCCGCCCAGACGCCCAGCAGGCTGGAGCTGTAGGCGGGGACCTGCAGGCTCTGCGCCGCCTGGAAGATCACTCCCCCGGCGGCCGACACCGCGACCAGCCTGGCCGCCGACCTGGCCGCGGGCCCGGCGAGCACCTCGCCGAGGACGGCGGCGGCGATCCAGACCAGCGTGATGCCGGCGAACCGCGTCAGCGGCGACAGCCGGTCCAGGTTGGCCGCCACGATCCAGATGAGCCCGACGCCGAGGAAACCGCCGCCGAGCGACAGGACGACGCGTTCGAGGCTCAGCCGCCTGCCGGCCACGTAGCGGCCGGAGACGCGCTGCGCCGTCGCCGTGTCGATGACGCCCTCCGCCTGCCATCGGGCCAGCTCGCCGTGCAGCCACGCCAGCCGCCTGGCCGGGACGCGAACCCGCGTCGGTTCCATGCCGCGTTCCTCCTTAGCCCCATGTTCGCTCATCCCCCGGAACCGAGCGCCTCGCGCGGGCGCGGGGCCGCCCACGCCTTGGCCAGCCGCCGTCCGGCGCCCTGCATGGGACGTTCGACGAACCGGTAGGTCAGCCGGCTCAGCGCGAGCACGGCGGCGAGGAAGGCGACGGCCAGCAGCGCCTGGACGCCGGGAGGCCGCTCTCTGGGGTCGCCGAACAGGGCGAGGAACAGCTTCAGCAGCGGATGGTGCAGCAGATACACCGAGTAGCTGATCACCCCCAGCCAGACGAGCACGCGTGGCACGGTGCGGCGCCGAAGGGCCATGCCGCCCGCGAAGGTCGCGGCGACCAGCGCCAGCGTGGTGATCCAGACTCTCGGGTACGCCCATGCCCCTGACGGGAAGGCGAAGAACGGGACGACCGCCAGCACGAGCGCCACCGCGGCGACCGCGCGCGGGCCGGTGATCGCGCGAGAGCCGGCCGACCGCCCGCGCTCCCAGCGGTGGATCACCGTGCCGGTGAACATCACCGCGAGGATCGCCGGGCCGAGCCACGGCGTGCGGCTGCCGAGCAGCACCAGCGTCACGGCGAGGCCGCCGAGGACGAGGGCGCCGGCCCGCCGCACCCGGCCGGGCGCCGCGGTGACGCACGCCAGCCCGGCCACGAAGACGCCGAGCGCGACGAGGGCCGCCGGGCCGCGGGCGAGGACGGGAGCCGCCAGCAGCAGGCCGGCGACGAGCGCGGCGAGCGCGAACGCCACGGCCCACACGCCGCTCTGGCGGTGCAGGCCCGTCACGAACAGCGCGGTCACCAGCAGGTAGAAGACCATCTCGTACGAGAGCGTCCACATCGTGTCGGCGACGCCGGCCGAGCCGACCACGTCCATGAGCATGGTGGCGTGCGCGGCCGCCGTGGCCGCGTCGGGCACGACCGGCCCGCGCAGCGGCACGAGAGGAAGCGACACCAGCACCAGCCCGACGACCAGGAGGTACAGCGGGTAGAGCCGGAAGAACCTGCCGACCCAGAACGCCCGCACATCACCCTTGTGCTCCAGCGAGGCGGGAATGATGTAGCCGCTCACCAGGAAGAACACCAGCACGCCGTACATGCCGAGGTTGAACCAGCCCGGACGCAGCCCCGGCAGGAAGCGGTAGAACATGTGCTCCAGCAGCACGGCCGTGGCTCCGACGCCTCTGATCGCGTCCAGCCACGCCAGCCGCGGACCGGGGAGACCCGGACCGGAGGGGGACGGCGCGGTGCGCGGCTGGGCCGTAAGCATTTGCCAGAATTTACTCGGTCAGCGGCCTTCTAAACCCCTGACCCCGTCATCCATTCCGCTTTGCCCCGATATATCGCTTATGCGGCGGTCATTCCCGGGAAAGCCTCACTCCCACTCGATGGTGCCCGGGGGCTTGCTGGTGACGTCGAGGACGACGCGGTTGATCTCGCGCACCTCGTTGGTGATGCGGGTGGAGATGCGGGCCAGCACGTCGTACGGGACGCGAGACCAGTCGGCCGTCATGGCGTCCTCGCTGGTCACCGGCCTCAGCACGACCGGGTGCCCGTACGTGCGCCCGTCACCCTGGACACCGACCGAGCGCACGTCGGCGAGCAGTACCACCGGGCACTGCCAGATCTCGCGGTCGAGGCCCGCCCGGGACAGCTCTTCGCGGGCGATCGCGTCGGCCTCGCGCAGGATCGCCAGCCGGTCGAACGTCACCTCGCCGACGATGCGGATGCCGAGGCCGGGGCCCGGGAAGGGCTGGCGCCACACCATCGCCGGCGGCAGCCCGAGCTCTTCGCCCGCGCGGCGCACCTCGTCCTTGAACAGCGTGCGCAGCGGCTCCACCAGGGTGAACCGCAGATCGTCCGGCAGCCCCCCCACGTTGTGGTGGGACTTGATGTTGGCCGTGCCCGTGCCGCCGCCCGACTCGACCACGTCGGGGTAGAGCGTGCCCTGGACGAGGAAGTCGACCGGCCCGTCGGCCAGGATGGCCCGCTGCTCGTCCTCGAAGACCCGGATGAACTCACGGCCGATGATCTTGCGCTTCTCTTCGGGGTCGGACACCCCGGACAGGGCCTTCAGGAACCGCTCGGAGGCGTCCACCACCCGCAGCTTCACCCCGGTGGCGGCCACGAAGTCGCGCTCGACCTGCTCGGCCTCCCCCTTGCGCAGCAGCCCGTGGTCGACGAACACGCAGGTCAGGCGGTCGCCGATGGCTCGCTGGACGATCGCGGCGGCCACCGCGGAGTCGACCCCGCCCGACAGCCCGCAGATCGCCCGCCCTTCGGGGCCGACCTGCGCGCGGACGGCCTCGACGGCGTCCTCGACGATGTTGAGCATGGTCCAGGACGGCCGGCAGCCCGCCGCGTCGAGGAAGTGCTTCATCACGGCCTGGCCGTGCTCGGAGTGCAGCACCTCGGGGTGGAACTGGACGCCGTACAGGCCCCGCGCGGGGTCCTCCATGGCCGCGACCGGGGTGTCGGGCGTCCACGCCGTGACCTCGAAGCCCTCGGGGGCCGCGGCGACGCTGTCGCCGTGCGACATCCACACCGACTGGACGGCGGGGAGACCGGCGAACAGCACGCCCTCGCTGCCCACGGTCAGCGGCGTGCCGCCGTACTCGGCGACGCCGGTCTGCGCCACCTCGCCGCCGAGGACGCGGGCCATCTCCTGGAAGCCGTAGCAGATGCCGAACGTCGGCACGCCGGTCTCGAACAACCCCTCGGGCGCGGCGGGGGCGTCCTCGGCGTACACCGACGCAGGGCCGCCGGACAGGATGATCGCCTTCGGATTCTTCGCGAGCATCTCGCTCACCGGCATCGTCGAAGGCACGATCTCTGAGTACACATGGCACTCGCGGACCCGGCGCGCGATCAGCTGCGCGTACTGCGCGCCGAAGTCGACGACAAGGACCGTGTCGAACTCAGACACCGGAAAGACCCCCAAGGAAAGACGCCGCGGTGCACACAGTCTATCGGCGCCCGTCGCTGCCCAGACGTCCCGATCCTGAACCGCACCTGGTCCGGATGCGTCGTAGGGGCATGAGGACTTCGATCGGCACGGCTGCCGCCGTCGCGGTCGCCACCGGGCTCCTGATGGCGGCGTGCACGGACGGCGGGAGCGTTACGGCCCCCCAGGGCGGGCCGGCGGTGACGCTGGGCGACATCCGCCTCGTCGCCTACTCGGGCTGCGACGACATGCTCGCCTCCCTGCGCGAGGCGACCGCGAAGAACGTCGGCCCCTGGGGCATCGGCCCCGGCCAGATCTTCACCGCCACCGGCAGGTCATCCGACGCGCGGGCGACCGCCGACGCGAAGTCCGCCGTCCCCAGCCACTCCACGACGAACGTGCACGAGGCGGGCGTCGACGAGCCCGACCTGGTGAAGACCGACGGCGAGCGGATCATCATCTACGCGCGGGGGGTGCTCCGCGTCGTGGACGCCGCCTCCCAGAAGGTCACCGGCAGCCTGCGGCTCGTCCCCGCCGACCAGGGGTGGGCGCCGGGCGACCTGCTCGTCCACGGCGACCGCGCGCTCGTCCTGTTCTCCGGCGGCGGGATGGTGCCGTTCGGGGCCATGGACAGGCGCTCCGCCCGCGCGGACTTCACGGGCCCCGAGTACATGCTGGTCGACCTTGCGGCCATGAAGATCCTCGGGTCGATCGCCACCTCCGGGTCGCACGTGGACGCCCGGATGGTCGGCTCCACCGTGCGCGTCGTCGTCCGCTCCCAGCCGGAGATCGACTTCACCCACCAGCCCCGCCCGGACGAGACCGAGGCCGAGCGGACCGAGCGCAACCGGCAGATCGTGCGAGCGGCGCCGGTCGATGCGTGGCTGCCGGCGTACGAGGTCACCGGCCCCGACGGCCGGGCCCGCAAGCGGAAGGTCACCTGCGAGCAGGTCAGCCACCCCAGGCAGTACACCGGGACGTCGATGATGACCCTGCACACGATCGACCTCGCGGGGCCCGGTCTCGACGGCGTCGAGCCGGTCAGCGTGGCCGCCGACGGCGACACCGTGTACGGCACCGCCACCAGCCTGTACGTCACCAGCAACCCCCGCTGGTGGTCCCGGGCCATGATCGACGACACGCCCGCGCCGCCCCCGGTGGAGGTCACACCGGGCCAGAGCGGCACGACGGCGGCGCCAAGCCAGAGCGGCACGACGGCGGCGCCGGACGAGAACGGCGCGACCGTCGCGCCCAAGGACCAGCCGGGCACGCCGCCCGCGGAGAAGATCGAGCCGAGCAACGACCCGTCGATGCCCTCGCTGCTGCCCGACCCGGAGGCGACCGGGACCGTGACCGGCAGCCCGCCGCCGAGCCCGGGCAGCCCGGCGCCTCCCCTGACCGCGACGCCGGCGCCTGCGCCGACCTCGGCGACGCCGAGCGTGGACCCGACCGGCTCGCCCGGCGGGACGGCCGAGCAGGAGCCGCCCGAGCTGACCGAGGTGCACCGGTTCGACATCAGCGGGACCGGGGCGCCCGAGTACGCCGCCTCCGGCGCGGTGCCCGGGCGGCTGCTCAACCAGTACTCGCTGTCGGAGTACGAGGGGAACCTGCGCGTCGCCACCACCTCGTCCGGCGGCCTGAACAAGGCCGCGGCCGACGACTTCAGCGGGGTCTACGTCCTCGACGCCCGCACGCTGGCCAAGATCGGCGAGGTCACCGGCCTGGGCAAGGGCGAGCGCATCTATTCGGTGCGCTTCATCGGCCCCGCCGGGTACGTCGTGACCTTCCGGCAGGTGGACCCGCTGTACACCCTGGACCTGCGCGACCCCGCGCGGCCCGCGGTCACCGGCGAACTGAAGATCACCGGGTACTCGGCCTACCTGCACCCGGCCGGCGACGGACGGCTGATCGGCGTCGGGCAGGAGGCGAGCGCGCAGGGCAGGACGCTGGGCACCCAGGTCTCCCTGTTCGACGTCAGCGACCCGTCCAAGCCCGCCGGTCTCGCGCGGTTCCACCAGAAGAACTCCGGCTCGGAGGCCGAGTGGGACCCCCACGCGTTCCTGTACTGGCCCGCGACCGGGCTGGCCATGCTCCCGCTCAGCAACTGGGGCGGCCGGATCGGCGACTACAGCACCGCGGCCCTGGTGCTGAAGGTCGGGGACGACGCGATCACCAGCCGCGGCACGATCACCCACCCGAAGGAGAAGAGCCCGAAGGGCTTCGCGCCCTCCACCCCGACGATCCGGCGCTGCCTGATCATCGGCGACACCCTGTGGACCCTGTCGGACGCGGGACTCAAGGCCAGCGACGCCGGCACTCTGGCCGACCAGGCCTGGATCCCCTTCACCGGCTGACCGGCGCCACCCGCGCCGGCGGCGCCGGGGGAAGGGATCAGACGGGCTTGGTCTCCGGTTCGGAGACCGGGACGATGTCGGGGGCGCCCAGGCGGATGGCGTCGGCCTCCTGGTCGGTGTCCTGCTCCTGCGAGGCCCGCTCGGCCTCGACGCGCTTGGCGTAGTACTCCACCTCGCGCTTGACCTGGTCGGCGTCCCACCCGAGCGGCCCGGCCAGCAGTTCGGCCGCCTCCTGGGCGACGGCGGTGCCCCGGTGGAAGGTCTCGATCGAGATGCGCGTGCGGCGCGCGAGCACGTCGTTCAGGTGGCGGGCGCCCTCGTGCGTCGCCGCGTACACGATCTCGGCGCGGAGGTAGTCGTCGGCCCCCGAGAGCGGCCGGGCCAGCGACGGATCCTGCTCGATCAGGGCCAGGACCTCGTCGATCATCGAGCCGTACCGCTGCAGCAGGTGCTCGATGCGCGCCACGTGCAGCCGGGAGGAGCGCGCGAGCCGGTGGCGCGAGTTCCACAGCGCCTGATAGCCCTCGGCCCCCACGAGCGGGATCGTGTCGGTGCACGACGCCGGCACCCGCTGGTCGAGCCCGTGGACCACCGCGTCCACCGCGTCCTTGGCCATGACCCGGTACGTCGTGTACTTCCCGCCGGCGATCATCACCAGGCCGGGGACCGGATGGGTCACCACGTGCTCACGCGACAGCTTGGAGGTCTCCTCCGACTCCCCGGCGAGCAGCGGGCGCAGCCCCGCGTACACGCCCTCGACGTCGTCGCGGCTGAGCGGCACCGAGAGCACCTCGTTGACGTGGTCGAGCACATAGTCGATGTCCTCGCGGGAGGCGGCCGGATGGGCCTTGTCCAGGGACCACTGGGTGTCGGTGGTGCCCACGATCCAGTGGCGTCCCCAGGGGATCACGAACAGCACGGACTTCTCCGTGCGCAGGATGATGCCGGTCAGCGCGTGGATGCGGTCGCGCGGCACCACCAGGTGCACGCCCTTGGACGCGCGGACGTGGATCTGACCGCGCCCGCCGACCATCTCCTGGATCTCGTCGGTCCACACGCCCGTCGCGTTGACCACCTGCCGGGCGCGGATGTTCAGCTCCGCGCCGGACTCGAGGTCGCGCACCCGGACGCCGGTGACCCGCTCTCCCTCGCGCAGGAACCCGACCACCTTGGTGCGCGACGCCACATGCGCCCCGTACGAGGCGGCCGTGCGCAGCATCGTCGTGACGTACCGCGCGTCGTCCACCTGGGCGTCCCAGTATTGGACCGCGCCCGTGAGCGAGGTCTTGCGCAACGCGGGCGCGAGCCGGAGCGCCCGGCGCCGCGACAGATGGCGGTGCCCCGGCATACCCCGGTTCAGCCCGGTGGAGAACCCGAGCGTGTCGTACAGGGTCAGGCCGGCGCCGACGTAGGGCCGTTCCCAGACATGGTGGGTGAGGGGGAACAGGAACGGCACCGGACGGACCAGGTGGGGGGCGAGGCGTTGCAGGAGCAGCGCCCGCTCCTGCAACGCCTCGCGCACCAGGTCGAAGTTGAGCTGTTCCAGGTAGCGCACCCCGCCATGGATGAGCTTGGAGGAGCGCGACGAGGTGCCGGAGGCGAAGTCACGCGCCTCGGCCAGTCCGACCGTGAGCCCGCGGGTCACGGCGTCCAGCGCCACCCCTGAGCCGACCACACCGCCGCCGACCACGAACACGTCCAGCTCGTGGTCGGGGTCGGCCATGCGGGTCAGCGCCGCCGACCGCTCGGCCGGTCCCATGCGCGCCGAATGCATGCCGCCGCCGCGGATCTCCACCTGAGCACCCTCCCGCCGGATCTGCGAGTCGGCGCGCTCGGCGCCCGCGCCCGCCTTCTCGGCCGCGTCCGGCGCGGCGCTCATCTCGGCGCCGGCGTCGGAGGCTCCGGCCGTGTGCGCTGTCATCTGCGACCCCCTGGGGTGCGGCTCGTCGCGTCGTGTCCCGATTTCTACCCGTGAGTAGATACCAGCATGCGGTAGGCGTACTCCACCGGGGTCGGCGTGGGCCGTCACCGGACCGGCTCACGGCTGTCCTGCTTCACCAGCGGTCACACCCGCCCCGCGTCCCGCCCGGTAGATTTTTTCGCACAGGCCGCCCTCTCCCGCCCGGCCTCTGTGCCCGCCGCCTGAGCATCTACCCCCTTCCAGCGGACGCCACCGGCACCCGCCCCACAACCCGCTCCAAAACCCCCACCACCGGTCCCGCCCACCGGCGCCCATCCACCAACCCACTCCGGAACCGCACCACCGGCGCCAACCACCAACCCGGTCCAGACCCGCACCACCGGCCCCCGCCCACCAACCCACTCCGGAACCGCACCACCGGCGCGCCACCCACCTACCCGGTCCAGACCCGCACCACCGGCGCCGTCCGCCTCCCCGTCCGCGTATCGTCCAGACCCGCACCCCCAAGGCGCCCCGCCGTGAGGCCGATGCCGTGGGCGCCGAGGAGGGCGATGTCCGAAGTGATAAGAACGGCGGAAGAGATCGAGCATGAGGAAGCGGACCCCGTGACGACGCACACCGAGATCGAGATCGCCTCTCAGCCGGCCTGCTGGCTCCGGGGGGCCGAGATGGCCGCCACCGCCGCCCTGCCCCGGCCCGGCGAGCGCGTGGCCGTCGTCGGCTGCGGCACCTCCTGGTTCATCGCCCAGGCGTACGCCGTGCTGCGCGAGCGTGCCGGCCATGGCGAGACCGACGCCTTCGCCGCCTCCGAGGCCCCTCTCGCCCCCGGTTCCTCCGCCAGGACCCGCGCCTCCGGTTTCTCCGGCAGAACCCGCACCCCCGATCCCTCCCTCGGGATACGCACCTCCGACTCCTCCGGCGGGATACGCACCTCCGATCCCTCCGGCGGAACCCGCACCTCAGCCCCCTCGACCGGCCGTGCCGGGAACGGCCCCGCCGCAGGTCGCGCACCCGTGCACGCCACGGCCGGCCGGGCCTATGACCGTGTCCTCGCGCTGACCCGGTCCGGCACCACGACCGAGGTGCTCGACCTGCTGCGCCGCCTCGACGGCACCGCGACGACCGTCGTCACCGCCGACCCCCGCACCCCCGTGATGGCGCTTGCGGACGAGGTCGTCGTGCTCGACTTCGCCGACGAACGGTCCGTCGTCCAGACCCGCTTCGCCACCACCCAGCTCGCCCTGCTCCGCGCCCACCTCGGCGAGGACCTCACCCAGGCGGTAGCCGACGCCGAGCGCGCGATCGCCGAACCTGTCGCCGACGCCCTCGTCGCCGCCGAGCAGTTCACCTTCCTCGGCCGGGGCTGGACCTACGGGCTCGCGCAGGAAGCTGCGCTCAAGATGCGCGAGGCGTCCCGCTCTTGGACCGAGGCCTACCCGGCGATGGAGTACCGCCACGGCCCGATCAGCATCGCCGGCCCCGGCCGGGTGACCTGGATGCTCGGCCCGGCTCCGGAAGGCCTCGCCGAGGACGTGCGCGAGACGGGCGGCGCCTTCGTGAGCCGCGACACCGACCCGATGGCCGAACTGGTCCGCATCCAGCGCGTCGCGGTGGCCCGCGCCCAGGCCCTCGGACTGGACCCCGACCAGCCGCTTCACCTGAGCCGATCTGTGATCCTGTCCTCATGAGCATCACACTCGCCGACGCCCGCGTCGTGACCCCCGCAGGTGTGCACGACGGCTGGATCACCATCGAGGACGGGCGCGTCACCCATATCGGCCGCGGACACGCCCCGCACGGCGACGGCCACGGTCTGGCCGGGCGGTACGTCGTCCCCGGGTTCGTCGACATCCACACCCACGGCGGCGCCGGCGGGTCGTTCCCGTCCGGCGACCCGGACGAGGCGCGGCGCATCGCGGCCTTCCACGCCGCCCACGGCACCACGACGATCATGGCGAGCCTGGTGACCGCCTCGCTCGCCGACATCGCGCGCGCCACGGCCGCCCTGGCCGATCTGTGCGACGACGGGCTGCTCGCGGGCATCCACTTCGAGGGGCCCTACATCGCCCGGTCGCGCTGCGGCGCGCACGACCCCGCGCTGCTGCGGGAGCCGTCGCCCGGCGAGCTCGCCGACCTGCTCAAGGCCGGGCGGGGGCACGTCCGCATGCTCACCATCGCGCCCGAGCTGCCCGGCGGGCTCGACACCATCCGCGCGGCGGCCTCGGACGGCGTGATCGCCGCTCTCGGGCACAGTGACGCCACCTACGACCAGGCGATCGCCGGCATCGAGGCCGGCTGCACCGTCGCCACCCACCTGTTCAACGCCCTGCCGTCACTGCACCACCGCGAGCCGGGCCCGGTCGCCGCGCTGCTGGAGGACGAGCGGGTCACGGTCGAGCTGATCAACGACGGCCTGCACGTCCACCCGGCGATGCTGCGGCTGGCCGCCCGGGCGGCGGGCACCGGCCGCGCGGTTCTGATCACCGACGCGATGGCGGCCGCCGGCATGGGCGACGGCGCCTACCGGCTCGGCTCGATGGAGGTCGAGGTCTCCGGCGGCGCCGCCCGGCTGGTCGAGGGCGGCTCCATCGCCGGCAGCACGCTGACCATGGACGTCGCCTTCCGCCGCACGGTGCGGGAGGCCGGGCTGCCGGTGGCCGACGCCGCCGTGATGGCCTCGCTCACGCCGGCCCGCGTGCTCGGGATCGACGACCGCGTCGGCTCCATCGCCGTCGGCAAGGACGCCGACCTCGTCGTGCTCGACGACGACCTCACCGTCCACCGCGTCATGAAGCGCGGCGCCTGGGTCACCTCCCCCTGACCCTCCCCCTCCGCGCCCAGAAGGCACGAGCGGGAGACGCCACGGCCGGGGGCCGAGACCAGGAGCCGAAACCGGGGGCCGGGGGCTGCCGGCGACACGGCTTCACCCGGTCAGACGCCGGGTCAGGGTCGGCTTGGCGGCCCGATCCTCCACCGGGCCCCCTGCCGTCCGAGACGGCAGGGCGAAGACGCCCGAGGACGGTTCGGGCTCAGGAGACGTGGGGAGCGACCACGACCTCCACGCGCTGGAACTCTTTGAGGTCGGAGTAGCCGGCGGTGGCCATGGTGCGGCGGAGGGCGCCCATCAGGTTCATCGAGCCGTCGGCGACGGTGGAGGGGCCGTGCAGGATCTGCTCCAGGGTGCCGATGGTGCCGACCTCGACCCGGGCGCCGCGCGGCAGCTCGCCGTGGTGGGCCTCAGAGCCCCAGTGGTGACCGCGTCCCGGAGCCTCGGCGGCCCTGGCCAGCGGCGAGCCGACCATGACGGCGTCGGAGCCGCAGGCGATGGCCTTGGCGATGTCGCCGGAGCTGGTCATGCCGCCGTCGGCGATGACGTGGACGTAGCGGCCGCCGGACTCGTCGAGGTAGTCGCGGCGTGCCGCCGCGACGTCGCCGATCGCGGTCGCCATCGGCACCGCCACGCCGAGCACGGTGTGGGTGGTGTGGCCTGAGCCGCCGCCGAACCCGACCAGCACGCCCGCGGCGCCGGTGCGCATCAGGTGGAGGGCGGCGGTGTAGGTGGCGCAGCCGCCGACGATGACCGGAACGTCCAGCTCGTAGATGAACTGCTTGAGGTTGAGCGGCTCGGCCCGGCCCGAGACGTGCTCGGCCGAGACCGTGGTGCCGCGGATGACGAAGATGTCGGCGCCGGCGTCGATCACCGCCTTGTAGTGCTGGGCGGTGCGCTGAGGGGACAGCCGCGCCGCGGTGGTGACGCCCGCGGACCTGATCTCTTCGATGCGGCGGCCGATCAGCTCGTCGCTGATCGGCGCGTTGTAGATCTCTTGGAGGCGCTTGGTCGCGGCCTCGCCGCGCAGCTCGGCGACCTCCGACAGCAGCGGCGCCGGGTCTTCGTACCGGGTCCACAGGCCTTCGAGGTCGAGGACGGCGAGCCCGCCGAGGCGCCCGATCTCGATGGCCGTCTTGGGCGAGACGACGCTGTCCATGGGGCTCACCACGACGGGCAGGTCGAAGCGGTAGGCGTCGATCTGCCAGGCGATGGAGACCTCCTCGGGATCGCGCGTGCGCCGTGAGGGCACGATGCCGATCTCGTCAAGCGCGTAACCGCGGCGACCGCTCTTGCCACGCCCGATCTCTACCTGACTCATGCTCTTGTCGTTCCCGTCCCTCGGTGAAGCCGCTGTGGTCGTAGGTCGATACCCTCGCGCGCCGCGCAACCCATGCGCGCCGCACCCTTCATGAGACGCGCCCCGTCACCGATACGCGCCACGCCCTTCGTGCGGCGCGCCGCGTCACCGGTGCGCGCCGCATCTTTCGTGCCCCCGTCCGGCCTGCGGGCCGGGGCGGTGGCGCGGTCAGCGGCCGTGGTAGTTGGGGGCCTCGACCGTCATCTGGATGTCGTGGGGGTGGCTCTCGCTGAGCCCGGCCGAGGTGATGGGCATCAGCTGGCCGTTCGCGTGGAGATCGTCGACGGTGCGGGACCCGGTGTACCACATGCCCTGGCGCAGGCCGCCGACGAGCTGGTGGGCCACCGCCGCCACCGGGCCGCGGTAGGGCACCTGGCCCTCGATGCCCTCGGGGATGTACTTGTCCTCGCTGGTGACGTTCTCCTGCGAGTAGCGGTCTTTGCTGAAGGAGCCGCCGCGCTCGCGGTTGCGGACGGCGCCGAGCGAGCCCATGCCGCGGTAGGACTTGAACTGCTTGCCGTTGATGAAGATCAGCTCACCGGGAGACTCTTCGCAGCCGGCGAGCAGAGAGCCGAGCATGACGGTGTTGGCTCCGGCGGCCAGGGCCTTGACGATGTCGCCGGAGTACTGCAGGCCGCCGTCGCCGATCACCGGCACGCCGGCGGGGACGCACGCGAGCGACGCCTCGTGGATGGCCGTGACCTGCGGGGCGCCCACCCCGGCCACCACGCGGGTCGTGCAGATGGAGCCCGGGCCCACGCCGACCTTGACGGCGTCGGCGCCGGCGTCGATGAGCGCCTGGGCGCCGGCGCGGGTGGCGACGTTGCCGCCGACGACGTCGACCCGGCCGTTGGCCTTGATCTTGGCGATCATGTCGCACACCCCGCGGGAGTGGCCGTGGGCGGTGTCGACGATGATCACGTCGACGCCCGCCTCGATGAGCGCCATGGCGCGCTGCTCGGCGTCACCGGCGACGCCGACCGCCGCGCCGACGACCAGACGGCCGCCCGCGTCTTTGGTGGCGAGTGGATATTGCTCGCTCTTGGTGAAGTCTTTGACCGTGATGAGGCCGCGCAGCCTGCCGTCGGTGTCGACGAGGGGGAGCTTCTCGACCTTGTTCTGCCACAGCAGGCGGAACGCCTCGTCACGCGACACCCCGACCGGCGCGGTGACCAGGGGCATCGGGGTCATGACCTCGCGCACGGAGCGGCTCTGATCGGTCTCGAACCGCATGTCGCGGTTGGTGACGATGCCGACGAGGACGCCGCTGCGGTCGGTGACCGGCACACCGGAGATGCGGTATCGGGCGCAGAGCTGCTCGACGTCGGCGAGGGTGGCGTCGGGCGAGCAGGTCACCGGGTTGGTGACCATGCCGGCCTCGGAGCGCTTGACGAGGTCGGCCTGTGAGGCCTGCTCTTCGATGGACAGGTTGCGGTGCAGGATGCCGATGCCGCCCTGACGCGCCATGGCCACGGCCATGCGCGCCTCGGTGACGGTGTCCATCGCGGCCGACACCAGGGGGATGCGCAAAGTGATCGACCGTGACAGGCGGGTGGTGGTGTCGGCGTCGCCCGGTTGCAGATCGGAATACGCGGGCACCAGAAGCACGTCGTCGAACGTGAGCCCCGGCTCGGTGAACTTGGCCATCTGCAACCCTCCTGCCATGGCGCTCTCAAGATGGGGAAAGGCGCCGGCCCCCTGCGGTCAGTTTAGTGGTCCGCTCATCTCCGGCTCCGCAGGCCTGTGGACGACCAGCGGAGATCTCCCGGAGATCGACCGCGGCCGGGGGAATCCGGCCGGCGCGGCTGTGGACGGCCGGGAGGTCCCGACGCCCTCCGTTGCCGTGAACGATCTCCGGCACCGGTGGAACCGGGCGGATCCGGCGGCGAATCGCATGGAGATGCCGGATTTCCGGTACCCCCTACGGAGGAACCGGCCGAAATCATGTGCCAGGTGACTCTTGCGGACTAATCAGGGCAGAATTTTCTGACCCCGTGACCGCTGTGGACAACGCGCCACGAGGCGCCGTGCTTCCCGGCGGCCGCGAAAGCCGTGGCCGGCGGAGGAAAGCGTCCCCCCGCTGGAGGAGCCCGGTTTCCGGACGGCCGGGCCGCAGCCCTCGCCGTCGTCCCCCGCCATGTGGCGGCAGGGACACGGGAGCAGGCAGAGGCGTGCCGAGATCCGCGGGCGCGCTGGGCATCCCCGCCACTTGCCCTCATCAAGGTAGGTGGGGGTCATAAGGTGGAATGCGTGCTGGAAGACGTCCCCCGCGACCCCTTCGCGGAAGACCCCAACGACCCTGCCTCGGTTCTCGGCGATCTCGACGACTCCGAGCCGCTGACCATGGCCGAGCGCGACGAGGCGCTCACTGACCTCGCCGACGTAGAGGTCTTCCGCTCGCTTCTTGAGCCTCAGGGAGTGCTCGGGCTGGTCCTCGACTGCCCCGAGTGCGGTGAACGGCACTACTTCGACTGGGATCTGCTGCGAGGCAACCTGCGGCAGATGATCGACCACGGCCGCCCTCAGGTGCACGAGCCGGCCTTCGCCCCCGACCCTGCCGACTACGTGAGCTGGGAGTACGCCAGAGGCTACGTCGACGGGGTGATCGACACCGAAGAGAGCCGCTGATCGACGTCGCGGGCGAGCGCCCGCAGCAGGCTCACCACAGGGTCGTCATGATCGCCGAGGGGCCGCCGCCCGGCGAGCGCGTCGATGATCGCGTCCGTCCTGAGCACGTCCGGGTCGATGTCGGACCCGCGTTTTCGAAGGGAACGGGCCGGATGGAGGGCGGTCAAGCTATCGACTCCATGTCGGCCATCGCCCGCAACCTGGCCAGCGCCCGATGCTGGGCGACGCGAACCGCACCTGGTGACATACCGAGTACGTTACCGGTCTCCTCGGCGGAGAGTCCCGACACCACCCGCAGAATGATCAGCTCGCGCTGGTTGTCCGGAAGGCGCGAGAGCAGCGCGCGGGCGTGCTCGGCCTCGATGTAGCGCACCACGGTCTCTTCGGGCCCCGGTCCCTGGTCGGGACCGTCCGGCAGGTCCTGAGTGGGCACGGCGGAACGCACCGAACTGCGAAGCGCGTCCGCCACCTTGTGCGATGCGATGCCGAAGACGAACGACGCGAACGGACGCCCCATGTCGCGGTAGCGCGGCAGAGCGGCGAGCACCGCGATGCACACTTCCTGGGCCACGTCGTCGGCTATGTGATAGTGGCCGGACACCCGGCCCAGTCGAGCACGGCAATAGCGCACCACCATCGGGCGCAGTTGCCCGAGCAGTGATTCGATCGCGGCGCGATCCCCTTGCACGGCAAGGATCGTCAGATCCCTGAGGTCGGACTCGTCCGATCTCGTCGCAAGCCTTACCCCAGTTTTGGCGTCGGCGACGCGTCCCTCGGTCACGTTAGGCATGATGCCCGCCGCGATCGCGCATGTCGTCATAGTGAACGGATACGGATTGGTCACATTGACGCGTCGATAACGCAGAGTAATCGAGCGAACACAGTGGTGTTTGTATATTTCACTCGCGACCCGAATTCGCTGGATATTCGTTAGATGTCGCACCAGCTCCGCAGGCCCGCGGGGCGGCGCGTCTGACGCCTCGCCGCACCGGTCGGTTTACCTTCCCGGTCGAATCAGCGGCGGCAAAATCGTTTCGATACAAAAAAACACGGCCCCCGCCCTGCGGCGGGGGCCGTGCTTCGATCGAATGGTCGGGTCAGTGGCCGTGACCGTGACCGTGACCCTGCCCCCCGGCGGCCGGAGCCTCCTCCTCGGGCTTGTCGACCACGAGGACCTCGGTTGTGAGCAGCATGCCGGCGATGGACGCGGCGTTCTGCACGGCCGAGCGGGTGACCTTGACCGGGTCGATGACGCCGTCGGCGATCAGATCGCCGTAGGAGCCGGTCGCGGCGTTGAGGCCGTGGCCGACGGGCAGCTCACCGGTCTTCGCCGTGACGACGTACCCCTCGAGGCCGGCGTTCTCGGCGATCCAGCGGGCCGGCTCGACGAGCGCACGGCGGACGATGGAGACGCCGGTCGCCTCGTCGCCGGTCAGGCCGAGGTCGTCGAGGTCCTTGGCGAGGTGCACGAGCGCGGAGCCACCGCCGGAGACGATGCCCTCCTCGATCGCGGCGCGGGTCGCGGAGATGGCGTCCTCAAGGCGGTGCTTCTTCTCCTTGAGCTCCACCTCGGTGGCCGCGCCGACGCGCAGGATGCAGATGCCGCCGGACAGCTTGGCGAGGCGCTCCTGGAGCTTCTCGCGGTCCCAGTCGGAGTCGGTCTGCTCGATGGCGTGCTGGATCTCGCGGACGCGGTCCTGGATCGCCTGAGCGTCACCGGCGCCGTCGACGATGGTCGCGCTGTCCTTGGTGACGACGATGCGGCGGGCCGTGCCGAGCACCTCGGTGCCGGCGTTGGCGAGCGTGAGGCCGAGCTCCTCGGAGATCAGCTGGCCACCGGTCAGGATCGCGATGTCCTGCAGCATGGCCTTGCGGCGGTCACCGAAGCCGGGCGCCTTGACGGCGACCGAGGTGAACGTGCCGCGGATCTTGTTGGTGACCAGGACGGCCAGGGCCTCGCCCTCGACGTCCTCCGCGACCACGAACAGCGGCTTCTTGGTCTGGGCGACCTTCTCGAGCAGCGGCAGGAAGTCGGCGATCGAGGAGATCTTGCTCTGGGTGAGCAGGACGTAGGCGTCCTCGAGGACCGCTTCCATGCGCTCCTGGTCGGTCACCATGTACGGCGACAGGTAACCCTTGTCGAACTGGAGGCCTTCGGTGAACTCCAGCTCCAGGCCCATGGTGTTGGACTCTTCGACGGTGATCACACCGTCCTTGCCCACCTTGTCGAACGCCTCGGCGATCAGCTCGCCGATCTTGGCGTCCTGCGCGGAGATCGTCGCCACATTGGCGATCTCCTGCTTGTCCTCGACGGGGCGGGACAGCTCGAGGAGGCGGTCGCTGACGGCGCGGGCCGCCAGGTCGATGCCACGCTTGAGCGACAGCGGCGAGGCGCCGGCGGCGACGTTGCGCAGGCCCTCGCGGACCATCGCCTGGGCGAGCACGGTGGCGGTCGTGGTGCCGTCACCCGCGATGTCGTTGGTCTTCGTCGCCACTTCTTTGGCGAGCTGGGCGCCGAGGTTCTCGTACGGCCTGTCGAGCTCGACCTCACGGGCGATGGTGACGCCGTCGTTGGTGATGGTCGGCGCACCGAACTTCTTGTCGATGACGACGTTGCGGCCTCGCGGCCCGAGGGTCACCTTCACGGCGTCCGCGAGGGCGTTCACGCCGCGCTCAAGAGCGCGCCGCGCGTCCTCCTCGAACTCCAAGATCTTGGGCATTTAAGTCCTCCCAGCATCAAGGCCCCGGGCCTCAGCTAAGGGCCCGGGGCTTGACACGCATTTTCGGTAAGGCTCCGTACAGGTGGTCGCTTACGCGCCCGGGGTCTTACTTCTCGATGATCGCGAGAACGTCACGGGCGGAGAGCACGAGGTACTCCTCGCCGCCGTACTTGACCTCGGTACCGCCGTACTTGCTGTAGAGGACGACGTCCCCTTCCTTGACGTCGAGCGGGATGCGCTTCTCGCCGTCCTCGTCCCAGTTGCCGGGGCCCACCGCGAGGACCTTGCCCTCCTGCGGCTTCTCCTTTGCGGTGTCCGGGATGACCAGACCGGAAGCGGTCGTCTGCTCGGCCTCAAGCGGCTGGACCACAATGCGGTCGCCGAGCGGCTTAACGGGAACCTTGGTGGCGGTCGTCACGATCGGACCTCCCCTTCAGATTGTGATGATGAGCTGAAGAGGCGACCAGCGGCCTGCCGTCGCGGGTGTCAGACCTGCCTCGTCGCATTTTTAGTTGGCACTCTCACTAGGCGAGTGCCAACACTGAACAGTATGCAAGGCCGCCGACGCAGTCAACACGGACAGGCCGTCCCAGGTCAGTACGGCCGTCGACCACCGTGCGACTCGCCCGAATTGTCCGCCTATGGGGGTGGCCTCGCGTGATGGCGGAGTGGTGCGTCACGGCCGCGGCGCCCGCGATAGCGTCGGGAGACGTGGACCTCTACGCCTTCCGCGAATTGCTGACCCCTCGCGGGCAGAAGGCCCTCGGCGAGGCCGTGGGCGCTGTGACGGACGGCACAGACCCGGTGGCGGCGGCGACCCGGCTCAGGAAGACCTACGACGCCCCGCTCGCCGCGGCCGCGCTCACCCAGGCCCGCCTCCGGGCGCGAGGCGCCGTCAAGTTCGGGCAGGACGCCGCGCGCATGTACTTCACCCCCGACGGGCTGGAGCAGGCCACGCGCACGGAGGTGGCCGCCCACCGCGCCCGCCGGTTCGCCCCCGGCGCGCGCGTCGTGGACGCCTGCTGCGGCATCGGCGGCGACCTGATCGCCCTGGCCCGCGCCGGGTGCGAAGTCGACGCCGTGGACCTCGACCCGCTCACCGTCGAGGTCGCGCGGGCGAACGCCGTGGCGCTGGACCTCGGCGGCCGCGTCACCGTGCGCGCCGCCGACGCGGCCGAGACCGGCCCTGAGGCCTACGACGTGCTGTTCGCCGACCCGGGCCGTCGGTCCACCGGCAGGCGGGTCTTCGACCCGATGGCCTACTCGCCGCCGTGGCCGACGGTGCTCGACATGGTGGCGCGGGCCCGCGCCGCCTGCCTGAAGGTCGCGCCGGGCATCCCGTACGAGTTCATCCCCGCGGGCGCCGAAGCCGAATGGGTGTCCTACCGCGGCGAGGTCAAGGAGGCCGTTCTGTGGACGGGCGCCTTCACCGAGGGCGGCCCCGCGGAGGGCGGCGCGGCGGGGGCGCCGCGCCGCAGCGCCACGTTGCTGCCTTCGGGGCACACGTTGACCGCCGACCCGGCCCTCGGGCCCCCCGACCATGGGCCGGTGGGGCGATATCTGTACGAACCGGACGGCGCCGCGATCAGGGCGCATCTCGTGGCCGAGGTGGCCGCCCAGGTGTCCGGCCGCCTGCTCGACCCCCAGATCGCCTACATCACCGGAGACGTCCCCGCGAGCACACCATGGGCCTCGCGGTACGAGGTTCTGGAGACGCTGCCTTTCTCGCTGAAACGCCTGCGCGCCGCGCTCCGCGAACGCCGCGTCGGCACCGTGACGTTGAAGAAACGCGGCTCGGCGCTCGATTTGGAACGCTTGCGAAAAGATCTGCACCTTTCCGGGGACAAGTCGTGTGTTGTGGTACTCACCCGCATCGGCGAGCGTCCTTTCGCATACATTTGTGACCCGTCCTGACCTGCGCCGACGCGTGTTCACCCATCAAATCGGGGCAATCTGGCGATATCACGATGTTTTAAAGTCGGCCCCGAAATTCTCCCGCCGAAGCACTACAGTTGGCCAGCGCGCGGGATTCTGCCTCATTGATGGTTCACCCGCCTGATTCGCCACGCAAGACGACCGCCCCGACCCCACCGCCGTGCGGCCGAACGCCCGCGAGTGAAGGAGCTTCCGGTGGATCACTCCAACCACACCCTCCTCCAGGCTGGAAGCCAGACCGCCATCTCCGACCGCATGCGCGAGCTGCTCGCCAGGGCCGCGCAGGACCACGTCTACGAGCAGCGCACCCAGGGCGCGGTGCTGGACGAGATCCGGCAGCGCCTCGAAGGCATGGAGTGGCTGCTGCGCGAGGTCCGCGAGCGCGAGCTGGGCGGGCTGAGCGGTGCGCTCGAAGGGGTCAACGGCCGGCTCGGCGAGCTCGCCACCCGGCCTCCGGCATGGGCGGAGGGCCTGGCCCAGCACGTCGAGATCGTCCGCGACCGCGTCGACGGCGTGGGCAACCGCCTCGCGGGGCTCGGCGACCGCATCGAGGCCGTGAGCGACCGCGTCAAACCCATCGCCGAGCTTCCCGGCCTGTGGACCGAGCTCGGCACGGTGCGCGAGGGCGTCGCCGAGTCCCTCAAGCGCGTCCAGGCCGTCCTCGACGGCGTCCAGGGCGTGCCCGAAGGCGTGGCCGAGCTGACCAGGCGGCTCGCCCAGCTCGGCACGAGCATGGAGGCCGCGGGGGGCCGGTTCACCCGGGTCGACAAGGCGCTGCTCGACCTCACGCAGCGCACCGAGCGGGTCGAGGGCAGCGTCCTCGACCTCACCGAGGGCCTGGAGGACACCCTCTCGTCGGCCGTCCAGCGCCTCAGCGGGTCCATCGAGCAGCTCACCGGCAAGATCGACGGCATGACCGCCCAGCTGGCCGAGACCGAGAGCCGGCTCACCACCCGCCTGGAGGGCGTCGAGGGCGGTCTCGCGGGCACCGGCGACGGGCTGGAGGCCCTCGGCGGGCGGCTGGAAGGCGTCGCAGAGCGACTCGCGACCGTGGACGAAGGGGTGCGGGCCGTGGACGGGCGGCTGGAGGCCGTGAGCGACCGGCTGACCGGCCTCGACGACCGGATGGACGGCGCCGCCGGGCACCTGGAGGCCGTCGCGGCCCGGGTGGAGGCCACCGACGGCCGCGTGGCCGGCCTCACGGGTCGATTCGACGCGGTGGACAGCCATGTCGGCGCGGCCGAAGGACGCCTGGAGACCGTCGACGTCCGCCTGCAGAGCATCGACGGACGCATCGAGACGGCCCAGTCCTGCCTCACCGGCCTCGCGGGCCAGGCCACAGGCATCCAGCAGCAGCTCACCGATACCGACGGCCGGCTGACCGCCCTCGACCAGCACGTGACCGGCGTGGACGACCGCCTGTCCAGGCAGGACGAACGCCTCGGCGCCATCGACGCCGGCTTCGAGGACGTCAACGAGCGGCTGGAGATGGTCGACGACCGCGTCGAGGCCGTCAACCAGCGCGTCGGGCAGCTGCCCGCCCTGCTGGAGGTCGGCGAGGTCCACAAGCGCGTCGGCGAGCTCATCAGCGCCCAGACCGACGGCCAGGGCAAGCGGTTCGACACGCTCGGCGAGCGGCTCGCCGAGGCCGCGGCCGCCCTGCCGCCCCTGGCCGAACTCGTGCGCGCCCGCCCCGACCGCGACCAGCTCTCAGAGACCGTCGACCAGATCGTCCAGCCCACGCACAGCGACCTCACCCGCAGGCTCGGAGCGCTGGAGGAGACCATGCTGGCCCTCGCCGAGGCGCTCCTGCGCCCCGCCCGCGCCCCCAAAGACTGAACGCGCCCGGCCGCGTCCCCGCCGTCAGACGTGGATGGCGGTGACGGGAAGCGAGGAGTCGGCGGGGATGTCCAGAGGCGACGGTTCCACGCCCGCCGCCACCAGCTCGGACCCGAGGGCCGCGATCATCGCGCCGTTGTCGGTGCACAACCCCGGCCGCGGCACGCGCAGGCGCACCCCCGCCGCGTCGCACCGCTCCTGCGCCAGAGCGCGCAGCCGCGAGTTCGCGGCCACCCCGCCCCCGATCAGCAGGTCCTTCACGTCGTACCGCCGGCACGCCTGCAACGCCTTGCGCGTGAGCACGTCCACCACGGCCTCCTGGAAGGACGCCGCCACGTCCGCCACGGGCACCGGCTCGCCCGCGCGCTCCTTGGCCTCCACCCAGCGCGCGACGGCCGTCTTCAGCCCCGAGAACGAGAAGTCGAGCGTGCCGTCGTCGTACTTGCCGCGCGGGAAGGCGACGGCCGTGCCCGACCCCTGGACGGCGGCACGGTCGATGTGCGGGCCGCCCGGGAAGGGCAGGCCGAGCACCCTGGCCACCTTGTCGAACGCCTCGCCCGCCGCGTCGTCCACCGTCGAGCCGAGGGAGATCACGTCCTTGGCCACGTCCGGCACCAGCAGCAGCGACGAGTGACCGCCCGACACCAGCATCGCGATCGACGGCTTGGGCAGCGGGCCGTGCTCCAGCTGGTCCACCGCCACGTGCGCGGCCAGATGGTTCACCCCGTACAACGGCACCCCGAGCCCCAGCGCGTACGCCTTGGCCGCCGCGACCCCCACCAGCAGCGCACCCGCCAGCCCCGGACCGGCCGTCACGGCCACGGCGTCGATGTCGGAGAACCGCAGCCCCGCCTGCTCGAGGGCGCGCTCGACGGTCGGCGTCATCGCCTCAAGGTGGGCGCGCGAGGCGACCTCGGGCACGACGCCGCCGAACCGCGCGTGCTCCTCGACGCTCGAAGCGACGGTGTTCGCCAGCAGCGTGTTCCCCTGGACGATGCCGACACCCGTCTCGTCGCAGGAGGTCTCGATGCCGAGGACCAAAGGTTCGTCAGCCATCAGCGTTCTCCGCCTCGTCCAGCTTTCTCATCATCATGATCGCGTCGGTTCCGTCGTCGTAGTACTCGCGCCGCAGCCCGATGCGCTCGAACCCGAAACGCTCGTACATCGTCTGCGCGGGCGGATTGTCCGCCCGCACCTCGAGGAACACCGCCTCCGCCCCCCGGCGCGTCGCCTCGTCGAGCAGAGCCCGCAACATCGCGCTGCCGATGCCCGCCCGCTGCCGGTCGGCGCTCACGGCGATCGTCTGAACGTCCGCCTGGTCGCCCGCCGCGGCCAGCCCGGCGTACCCCACGACCTCGCCGCCATCGGCCACGGCCACGATGTAGTGCCGGGTGCGCGGCTGGTCGGCGAGCTCACCTCGCAGCATGCCCTCGCTCCATGCGTCGAACGGGAACGTCGAGCGTTCGATCGCCAAGACCGCCGGCAGGTCGCCCACGGTCATCTGACGCAGCGTCGCGGCGCTCGTCATATGGTGACCTTCTTCGGCGGGCCGGGCACCCGCGCGTCCGGACGGCGCAGGTAGATCGGACGCGGCGCCGTCAGGACGCCACCGTCCGCGGGGGCGCCGGACGCCAGGATCTCGGCGGCCAGCGCGGCCAGCGCCCCCGCCGCCGGATACTCGGGAGCGCCCTGAACCAGCCGCGCCTCCCCCATGATCTCCGCGTACATGCGCGCGCCCGCCCCCAGCACGGGGAGCCCGCCCGGCACATCATGAGGACGGTCCACCGAGGGCCCCGCCACGCGCGTGCGCATGTCGGAATAGCGGCCCCAGAAGACCTCCTTGCGGCGGGCGTCGGTGGCCACGATGAAAGGCTCGTCCAGGCCACTCGCGTAAGCCAGCGCGTCCAGCGTGCACACCCCGTACGCCGGGGCCCCGCTCGTCGAGGCGAACGCCTGCGCCGTCATCAGCCCCACGCGCAGACCCGTGTACGGCCCCGGGCCCGCCCCCGCGACGATCGCCGTCACCTCGCGCAGCGACACGCCCGCCTCGCGCAACACCTCGCGCACGGACGGGACCAGCAGCTCGCCATGACGGCGCGCGTCTATCGTCGTCGACTCGGCGAGCACCCGCTCGCCGTCGTGGAGCGCCGCCGTGACGGCCGGAGTCGCGGTATCGAAGGCCAAGACCAGCACGAACATCAAGCCTAGCTGTGTTTGATTGCGCTCGCTCCGCTCGCGCGGTGCTCAGGCGCCCTTGAGCCGGCGCCCTTCCTCGTCGTTCACGAGCGCTCGTCCCTCGCACTCGCTCTCTCCTCGTCACGACACCGGCGCGCCCGAGCACAGTGCTCATGGCGCTCGCTCCGCTCCCGCAGTGCTCAGGCGCCCTTGAGCCGGCGCCCTTCCTCGTCGTTCACGAGCGCTCGTCCCTCGCACTCGCTCTCTCCTCGTCACGACACCGGCGCGCCCGAGCACAGTGCTCATGGCGCTCGCTCCGCTCGCGCGGTGCTCGGGCGCCTTTGAGCCGGTCCCCTTCCTTCGTCACTCGGAAGCGCTCGTTCCTCGCACTTCCTCCTTCCTCAGTCAGGGAACCGGCGCGCCCGAGCACGTGGGGGTGGAGGAGGCGGTCGGGTGGGGAGCGAGGAGCCGAGGGTGGGGCAGGGGAGGACCTGAGGGAGATCCACAGGTCAGGCACGAGAAGAGGGGTGGAGTGGTGATGGTTTGAGAGGCGGGAAGCCCGGGGGTCAGGAGACAGGGGCGGGGAGCGCTTTGAGGGGGGTGTCTCGGGGGGACTGGCGGGAGGCGTAGACGATGATGTTGTCGAGGTATTCGTGGGTCTTGCGGTCGAAGGCTCCGCCGCAGGTGACCAGGCGGAGGCCGTCTTCGACGTAGACGCGCTGTGCGGGGAAGTCGTTCTTGGCCACCTGTTCGACGGAGTCGACCTTGTAGGTGGCGGTCCTGCCGTCGCTGCGGAGGATCTTTACGACGGCGCCCTTCTTGACGTCGCGGAGGCGGTAGAAGACGGCCGGGGCCGTCTTGGTGTCCACATGCCCGATGATCACCGAGGCGCCGGAGTCGCCCGGCACGACGCTCTGGTCGAACCATCCGGCCATCGCGGGTTTCTCGAACGGGGGCAGCTCGACCTCGCCGTCATCGCCGAGCCCGAGCTTCATGAGAGGCGCCTTGAGGTTCAGCGAGGGAATGTCGAGCCGTTTGGGGACGGCGGCCTGCCGGGGCGCGGCGACGTCCTTGTCGCGGTTGGTGAGGGCGAACATGACCGTGCCCATGACGAAACCGATCGCCACGACCTTCAGCCACTTGGGGGAATCAGCCATCGAGGGGACGCCGGTTTCCGGTTCAGCCGGCCTTCGACCTGCGACGCGCCACGGCGATGCCACCGGCCAGGGCCGCGACGAGGCCGGCCGCGATCACGCCGCCGGGGATGCCGGAGGGCTCCTCGGCCGGCCCGCCGGCCGCCGTGCCGCCGCCGCCCGCGCGCGGCGCCCTGGAAGGCACGATGCGGGTGCGGGTCGGGTTCGGGGTGGCTCGGGGCCGCGCGACCACGGTGAGGGTGGCCTTGCCGATGTCGTTGGTGCCCTCGCACTTGACCTCGACCTGGAACTGCCCGGGGTCGGTGTCCTCGTCGACGAGCGCGAATCCGTGGACCTCCGGCGGCGGCGCGACCGCGGTCACCGGGGTGGACGACACGGCGGGGGTGGCCGGGGGCGGCTGGGTCAAGGTGACCAGGCCGGTGAACGCGTCCGACCGCGCGGTGGCGCGGTAGGCGGTGCCCCCCTGCGGCAGGGGGCAGAAGGCCCGGACGCGGATGGACCGCGTCGCCCCGCCCTGCACCCGCGCGGGAACGAGCTGCACGCGGATGTCCTGCCGGCTCACGGACGGCGTCGGCGTGGGCGCCGCTTCACCGCCGCTCTGCGCCTGCGCCGTGCAGGCGACGCCACCCAAGAGTAGGAATGCTCCAGCTAACGCGACCTGCCCGACCCTGTGCACCGTCGCACTCCACTTCGCCTGCGATACGACCCCGCCCGACATGACCACGCTGAGGCGTTACCCCACCTGCATACCCAGAAAAGTAACGGCAATCCATTGGAACGATCTTCATTCCGATGATCCGTAACATCGGGGGCATGCGTCAAGGTTGGCTAGATTACCGGTCTAGATCGCGGAAGGGCGGTCAATCGAGGGAGCCGGGCATGTCGCTCCATCGCCGACCGACGCCGCGCACGCGGACCAGCCGCTCGTCACCGGCGTCGCCGCGCTCGATGGAGATCTCGAGCCGGTCGTCGGCCAGGCCCTCCACCAGGCCCTCCCCCCACTCGACCACGGTCACCGAGTCGTCCAGGGAGGCGTCGAGGTCCAGGTCGTCGACCTCCAGCGCGCCGCCGAGGCGGTAGGCGTCCGCGTGGACGAGCGCCGGCCCGCCGGCCAGGGACGGATGGACCCTGGCGATCACGAACGTCGGCGAGGTGATCGGGCCTCGGACCTTGAGCCCTTCGGCGATGCCCTGCACCAGAGTGGTCTTGCCCGCGCCCAGCGGGCCGGACAGCACCACGAGGTCGCCGGGGCGCAGCAGGCGCGCGATCTCGTCGCCCAGCGCCCACATGTCCTCGGTCGTCGCCGCGCGCCTCATCGGGATTCCTCCACCGCGTGCCTCATCGAACCGTGCATCGAACTCTCTCTGATGGCCCGTATCGCCTATGGGACTCGAAGGGGCCCCCGCCGCGCCCCGCGCGTCCGCCGCGGGCTCGCCTGGCCGGCCCCAGAGGGGTGACGCCGCGCGCCTCAGCGGCCCGCGTCGCCCGTCCAGGATCTCATGGGGCCCGTCACGAGACCTCCTTCTCGTCCACGTCGCCCTCCTCGCTCACGGCCGCCCCCTCGCACTTCCCTGAGCCGGCGGCGGCCACGGCGCTCGGAGCCGCCTGGGCCTCCTTGAACTCGTCGACCTCGGCGACCCTTTCGAGCAGCTCGCCGATCACCTCGTTGACGATCGCCGGCTTCTCCATGAGGACCAGGTGGGAGGTGCCGGGGACCTCGGTGAGCCGGGCGGAGGCCACGGTGGCGCTGATCGCCTTGCTGTGGTCGGGCGGGGTCAGCCAGTCTTTGTCCCCGACGACGACCTCGACGGGCACCTTGCCGATCACATCGAGGGCGGCCAGCTTGTCGTGCGACATCAGCGCCGGGTAGAAGTCGGCGATGACGTCGGTCGGGGTCGAACGGATCATCGACTCGGCGAAGTCGACCACCGTGGGGCTGACGTTGGAGGGGTCGCCGAACGCCAGGTAGCGCAAGGCGAGGAACGACACGTCGTTGCCGGCCTGCCTGCCCCGGTCGATCAGCGCGGCGCGGCGGCCGAGCACCGACACCGCCGGCGGCGCCACCCAGTGGACGACCTTCGAGATCAGCGCGGGCATGCCGAGGGTGATCTCGGCGAGCCTGCCGGCCGAGGTGGAGATCAGCGCGACGCCGCGCACCTTGTCGCCGAACAGCTCAGGACGGCTGTCGGCCAGCGCCATGACCGTCATGCCGCCCATCGAGTGGCCGACCAGCACGCACGGCCCCGGCACCAGCTGCCTGAGGATCTCGGCCAGGTCGTCCCCGAGCCGGTCGATGGTGCAGTCTTCCGCCGGGGTGCGGGCCGAGCGCCCGTGGCACCGCTGGTCCCAGAAGACCATCCGGTAGCGGTCGCGCAGGTCGCGCCGCTGGTAGTGCCAGGAGTCGAGGTTCAGCGTGTACCCATGGCAGAAGACGACGGTCAGCGGAGCGTCATCGGGCCCGTCGACCTCGGCGTACAGCTCGATGCCGTCGGAGGTCTTGACCGTGGTGCCGCGTCCGCGCAACTCGCCGAACGGCTCGCTCACCTCCAGGTCGGGCCGCAGGCGGATGCGGCCCACGATGTACCGCTTCGCCAGGGCCGTCGCCGCGAGGCCCGCCGACGCCGTCCCGAAGACCGCCCCGGCGATCCCGACCCTGCGCCGTGTGGACATGCACGACCTCCTTCTACCGGTGAACGCGCGGCACGCGTGAACCAACCCTGGTCACGATCTCATGAGTGATCGTGCCGAGGGAATCGGCCCACTCTTGCGCGGTCGGCTCGCCTTCGGTCCCTGGCCCGAACAGGATGACCTCGTCGCCCTCGCTCGCGCGGTCGTCGCCGATGTCGATCATGAACTGGTCCATGCACACCCGGCCCGCGACGGTGCGCCGCCGGCCCGCCGCCCATACCTGCCCCCGATTGGACGCCGCACGCATCACGCCGTCGGCGTAGCCGAGGGGGACCAGCGCGAGCGTGGTCTCGCGCTCGGTGACGTAGAGGTGCCCGTAGGAGACGCCGGCGCCGGCCGGCACCCGCTTGACCATCGCGAGGCGGGCGCTGAGCGTCATGGCCGGACGCAGCCCGAAGTCGCCGAGCTCGGGGATGGGACTGAGCCCGTACACCGCGAGACCGGGCCGCACCATGTCGTAGTGGGCCTCAGGGATGTTCACCGTGGCCGCCGAGTTGGCGATGTGGCGCACGACGCGCGGCCCGGCCACCCCGGCCTTCTCGGCGACGGCGAGCGCGTCGTCGAACGCGGAGAGCTGGCGCTCGATGGAGGGATGCCCCGGGATGTCCGCGCAGGCCAGATGCGACCACAGCCCGGTGATCTCGATCAGGCCGTCGGCCTGCGCGGCCAGGGCGCGCTCGAGCAGCGCCGTCCACCCGCCGGCGGTCGCGCCGCCGCGCGTCATGCCGGTGTCGATCTTGAGGTGGACGCGCGCCGTGCGCTCGGCACGGCGGGCCGAGGCCGCGATGTCGTCCAGCAGCCAGACCGCGCCCGCCGACAGGTCGACCGCGGCGGCCACGGCGTCGTCGATGGGCTCGCCGGGTGTGACGATCCACGAGAGGATGGGCGCCGTCACGCCGGCGGCGCGCAGGTCCAGGGCCTCCTGGATGTAGGCGGTGCCGAGGCGCGAGGCGCCGGCGGCGAGGGCGGCCCGCGCGCAGGGCACCAGGCCGTGGCCGTAGGCGTCGGCCTTCACCACGGCCATCACCTCGGCGGCCGGGGCGTGCCCGCGGAGCACGGCGATGTTGTGCGCGATGGCCGAAAGATCCACCCGGGCCTGAGCCGGCGTCACGAGGGAACCGTCCATGGGAAAGCTCACCCTCTCAGTCTGGCAGCGACGCGCCGTGCCTGAGCCGGTCGGCGGCCGGACGGCGACGGCGGGTCGTCACAGTGGTGCGAATCGGCGAGATCGCGCCGGAGCCGGATGGTGATCGGCGGCGCCGGTCGCCGCGGACGGCGGGATCGGTCCTGGTCAGGCGCTCGCGGTGAGCGCGCGGACGGCGGCGGGGATCTGAAGGGCCACGTCGAGCGCGGCGATCGGCGCCTCGCCCTCTTCCGGCCCTCCGGCCGCGAGGCGTCCGGCGAGACCGTGCACGTAGGCCGCACAGGAAGCGGCGTCATAACAGCTCAGACCCCCGGCGAGGAAGGCTCCCGCGATGCCGGCGAGCACGTCGCCCGTGCCGCCGGTGGCCAGCCATGGGGTGCCCGTGACGTTCACCCGGACCGGCCTGCCCTCCTCGGCGACCAGGGTAGTCGACCCCTTGAGAAGAACGGTGACTCCGAGCTCGCGCGCCGCGCGGCGCGCGTAGTGGAGCCGGCGGGCCTCGATCTCGGCCGGCGCCACGTCCAGCAGGCGGCCCAGCTCCCCGGCGTGCGGGGTGATCAGCGTGGGCGCCTCGCGTCGCAGGAGCTCCCGGTCACGGGACACGACGGTCAGGCCGTCGGCGTCGACCAGCACCGGGACGTCGCCGCCGAGCACCGACCGTGCCAGGGCGTGCGCCTCGTCGCCGGTGCCCATGCCGGGCCCGAGCACCCACGCCTGCACCCGGCCGACGTCGCGCACCCCCTCGCCCGGGGTGATCACCTTGGTGACGGCCTCCGGCCACCTGGCGCGGACCTGGGCGACGGGTTCGGCGGCGCTCGCGAAGCGCACCAGCCCGGCCCCGGCCCGCACGGCGCCGCCGACCGACAGCACGGCGGCCCCGGTGAACCGGTCGCTGCCCGCGACGACGCCGACCACGCCTCTGCGGTACTTGTCGGACACGGCGGAAGGACGGGGCAGCAGGCCGGCCACGTCCGCGCCGGTGAGCGCGACCACGTCTGGGGCCGGCAGGTGCGGGCCGAGGCCGATGTCCGCCGGGTGGAGAGTGCCCACGCGGCTCGCCCCCGGGTCCACCAGCAGGCCCGCCTTGACCGCGCCGAAGGTCACCGTGAGATGGGCGGCGACCGCCTCCCCCTGGACCTCCCCCGTGCTCGCGTCGACGCCGCTCGGGACGTCCACGGCGACGACGACGCCGGGCGCGCCCGCCGTCAGCCGGGCCAGCGACGCGTACGGCTCGCGCAGCGCGCCGGCGCCGCCGATGCCCACCAGGCCGTCGACGATGACGTCCGCGCGCCCGACCAGGTCCGCGAGGACGCGGTCGGCGGCGATGTCGCCGTCTCGCGCGTCCACCGGCCTGCCTCCGGCGCGGAGGAGGTCGGAGAGGCCGCCCTCGTGCGCCGTCCGCCCGGCCAGGACGGCGTGCACCCGCGCGCCGCGGCGGGCGAGCAGGGCTCCGGCGTACAGCGCGTCGCCGCCGTTGTCACCGCTGCCGATCAGCAGGACGACGCGCGAGCCGTACACGCGGGGCAGGACGTTCACGCAGGCCACGGCGAGCGCGGAGGCGGCCCGGCGCATGAGCGTCCCATCGGGGAGGCGCGCCATGAGCGTCCGCTCGGCCGCCCTGATCTCGTCGGAGGTGTACGCGGTCAGCATCCCACCGAATGTAGCCTTCCCGATCACCGCGGCGAAGGTCACCCGCCGTGAGACGCCGCACTGTCGCGCCCCGGCCGCGTGTCCTCCGCCGTCGCCGTCCCTGTCGCGCCCGGCCGCGTGTCCGCCGTCGGCGTCCCTGCCGCGCCCGGCCGCGCCGCGCCGTCCCTCGCGCGCACGCGCCTCACCCCTCGGCGATCACGTAGGCGATGGCGAGGCCGCCGTCGTGGCTGAGGGAGACGTGCCAGCGCCGCACGCCGAGCCTCGCGGCCTCCTCGGCGACCCGGCCGGACACGCCGAGCACCGGACGGCCGTGCTCGGCAACCGTGATCTCGGCCTCCCGGTGCCCGAGGCCGGGCGGCGCGCCGAGCGCCTTGGCCACGGCCTCCTTCGCGGCGAACCGGGCGGCCAGCGACGCGACGGGCAGCTCTTTCTCGACGTCGGTGAAGACGCGGTCGCGCAGGCTCGGAGTGCGTTCGAGGGCGGCGCCGAGACGCGCGATGTCAACGATGTCCACGCCGATGCCCACGATCACCGGCCCATTCTGCCGCAGACCGGCCCCGCCGAGATCGAAGGCCGGGCCGTCAGTAGAGTTTGCGCCCATGGAGGCACCGAATCCCTACGTGGAGCTCAGCCGCGCGCAGTGGCGGGATCTCCGAGAGAACACGCCTCTCACCCTCACGGCGGGCGAGCTCGAAGAGCTGCGCGGCGTCGACGACCCGATCGACCTGGCCGAGGTCACCGACATCTACCTCCCGCTGACGCGCCTGCTCAACCTGCACTTCACCGGGGCGCGGCAGCGCAGCGCGGCCGTCAACACCTTCCTCGGCGACGATCGCGAGCCGCCGCCGTACATCCTGGGCATCGCCGGCAGCGTCGCGGTCGGCAAGTCCACGACGGCCCGGCTGCTGCACACGCTGCTCGCGCGCTGGCCGGAGCACTCCCGGGTGGACCTGATCACCACCGACGCCTTCCTCCACCCCAACGCGGTGCTCGAACAACGGGGCATCACGCACCGCAAGGGCTTCCCCGAGAGCTATGACCGCCGGGCGCTGGTGCGCTTCGTCGCCGACGTCAAGGCGGGGGTGCCGCAGGTCGACGCCCCCGTCTACAGCCACCTCGAGTACGACATCGTCCCCGGCGCCGTCCAGACCGTGCGCCGGCCGGACATCCTGATCGTCGAGGGTCTCAACGTACTGCAGCCGGCCCCGCCGACGGCGCTCGCGGTGAACGACTACTTCGACTTCTCGATCTACGTGGACGCCAAGGTGGAGGACATCCGGTCCTGGTACGTCGACCGGTTCCACAAACTGCGCCGCACGGCGTTCGCCGATCCCAAGTCGTACTTCGCCTACCTCGCCGACCTGTCGGAGCAGGACGCGACCCGGTTCGCCAAGGACGTCTGGCGGGACGTCAACGAGCGCAATCTGGTCGAGAACATCGCCCCCACCCGCGGGCGCGCCGGGCTGGTCCTGCACAAGGGCGCCGACCACGCGGTACGCCGCGTACGGCTCCGCCGCACCTGAGCTCGTCCCCGGCATCCCCCGCGAACGGCGCGGGCGCGAGACGGTCATGGGCGTCCCCTGCCGTACATAGGCTTTGATCGTGCTGCACTTGCGGGTGATCTCCCCCTCGGACCGCACCGTCGACGTGCTGGGCCTCCTCGACGGCGCCTCCGGCGTCACCAACGTCGTCGTCCTGCCGGGCGCCGGCCACCGTCCCAAGGGCGACGTGGTCCTCTTCGACGCCGCCCGCGAGGCGACGAACGAGGTCATCGAGCGGCTGAAGGAGCTGCGGCTGCCCGAGGAGGGCTCGATCGCGGTCGAGCGGGTCGACCTCTCGCTGTCCGACGTTGCCGACACCGCCGAGGCGGAGGCGCCGGGCGCTCCCGAGGACGCCGTGGTGTGGGAGGAGTTCGCCCGCCAGGTCGCGAGCGACTGCCGCATCACCTGGGCCTACCTGGTGTTCCTCACCATCGCCACGCAGCTCACGGCGATCGGCGTCCTGCTCCCGTCGATCATCCTGATCGTCGGGGCGATGGTCCTCGGGCCGGAGTTCGGGGCCGTGACGGGCATCGCGTTCGGCCTGCTGCGCCGCGACCGGCAGCTCATCGTGAGCGCCGCCCGCGCGCTCGTCATCGGGTTCGCCGTGGCCATCGCCATCACCTGCGTATGCGCGCTGGTGTTCTCCGCCCTCGGATGGATCACCCCTCAGAGCCTCAGCGGGCACAACGAGGTCGAGTTCATCGTCAAGCCCGACAAGTGGTCGTTCATCGTCGCGCTGCTCGCCGGGACCGCCGGAGTGCTGTCGGTCACGGCGGGCAAGTCCTCGGCGCTGGTCGGCGTCTTCATCTCGGTCACCACGGTGCCCGCCGCGGGGTACGCCGCGGTCGCCATCGCGCTGGGCCGCTGGGGGGACGTCGGCGGCTCGGTCGTCCAGCTCGCGGTGAACATCGCCGGCATGGTGATCTCCGGCACGGCGACGCTGCTCGTCCAGCGGTTCTTCTGGGCGAAGTACGGGCTGCGCATCACCCACCCCTCCCCCTCGTCGCGCCCGGTGGGCTCGGGGCCGCCCACCGCTGGGATGAGGCGTGGTTCCTCCATGTGAGGGAGGAACCACGACGGGCGCTTGGATAGTGTCCTGGTCATGACCATCCTCGCCACCGAGGGACTCACCAAACGCTTTCCCCGGGTGACGGCGCTCGACCGCCTCACCGTCAGCGCGGGGTCGGGCGTCACCGGCCTGGTCGGCGCCAACGGAGCGGGGAAGTCCACCCTCATCAAGATCCTGCTCGGCCTGCTGCCGCCCACCGAGGGCAGCGCCACCGTCCTCGGCCTGGACCCGGCCGCCCAGTCCCTCGACATCCGGCGCGTCGTGGGCTACATGCCCGAGCACGACTGCCTGCCGCCCGACATGTCCGCCACCGAGTTCACGGTGCACATGGCGCAGATGTCCGGCCTGCCGCGCAGCGCCGCGCGCGAGCGCGCCGCCGACACGCTGCGCCACGTCGGGCTGTACGAGGAGCGCTACCGGCCCATCGGCGGTTACTCCACCGGCATGCGGCAGCGGGTCAAGCTTGCCCAGGCCCTCGTGCACGATCCGCGGCTGGTCTTCCTCGACGAGCCCACCAACGGCCTCGACCCGCAGGGCCGTGACGACATGCTGGCCCTGATCCGGCGCATCGGCACCGAGTTCGGCATCAGCGTGGTCGTCACCTCCCACCTGCTCGGCGAGCTCGAACGGGTCTGCGACCACGTCATCGTCATCGACGGGGGGCGCCTGCTGCGCTCCTCGGCCATCGGCGAGTTCACCCAGGCCACCCAGTCGATCACCGTCGAGGTGGAGGAGGGCGCCGAGCGCCTGGCCGCACGGCTCGCCGAGGTGGGACGCCAGGTCACGCCGCTCGGCCGCCTGCTGATCGTCGAGACGAGCTCCCCCGACACCTTCGACGTCGTCCGGGACGCCGTGTGCGACCTGGAGCTCAGCCTGGTCCGCCTGGAACAGGGCCGCCACCGCATCGAGGACGTCTTCCGGGAGGAGGCCGCCAATGTCTGAGACCGTCCCGGCGCCCCTCCAGGCGCCCACCGGGGTCATCCACGACATCGGCTACCGGCACTACGAGGGCGCGCGGCTCGGCAGGGGCAACGCGTTCGCCGCGCTCGTGCTGCACAGCCTGCGCGGCGTCTTCGGCCTGGGCCGCCCCGCCCGCGCCAAGATCATGCCGTTCGCGCTGGCCGGGGTCATGATGCTGCCGGCCGCCGTGTCGATCGCCGCGATGGCCCTGATCCAGCGGACCGCGCTGGGCTATCCCGCCTACGCCGTGACCATGCAGGCGGTCCTCGCGGTCTTCCTCGCGGCCCAGTCGCCCTACCTGGTGGCCCCCGACCTGCGGTTCCGCGTGCTGCCGCTGTACCTGTCGCGGCCGGTGAAGACCGGCGACTACGTGGCGGCCAAGCTCGCGGCCATGGCCGTCGCACTGTTCCTGCTGGTGGCGGTGCCGCTGACCACCCTGTACATCGGCGAGCTGCTCATCGACCTGCCGGGCCCGCCGGACACCGACGGGTACTTCGCCGCGCTCGCCACCTCGGTGGTCTACGCGGTGCTGCTGGCGTCCGTCGGCGTCGCGCTGGCCTCCTTCACGCCCCGGCGCGGGCTCGGCGTGGCCGCGGTCATCGCCGTCTACCTGCTCTCCTCGGCGATCTCGGGGGTGATGGTCGGCGTGCTGCTGTCGGCCAGCCGCGACAGCGCCGCCCAGTGGGCCTGGCTGATCAACCCGTTCTTCCTGGTGGACGCCGTGCAGGTGTGGCTGTTCGGCACCGACCCCAACAACGGCGACGGCTATCCGCCCGGCGCGGGCGGGCCGATGGCCGCGGTCGCCGTCCTGGTGGTCGTCGTGCTGTCGGTGACCGCGCTCGTCCTCCGCTACCGCAAGGCGGCCTCATCGTGAACATCGAACTGGCACAGGTCTCCCGCTGGTACGGCAACGTGGTGGCCGTCAACGACGTCACGATGACCGTCGGCCCCGGCGTGACCGGGCTGCTCGGCCCGAACGGCGCGGGGAAGTCCACGCTGCTGCACATGATGGCCGGGTTCCTCGCCCCCTCCACCGGCACCGCCACGCTCGACGGCAAGCCCATCTGGCGCAACCACCAGATCTACCGCTCCATCGGGCTGGTGCCCGAGCGCGAGGCCGTCTACGGCTTCCTCACCGGCTGGCAGTTCGTGCTGTCCAGCGCGCGTCTGCACCGCCTGCCCTCCCCCGAGGACGCCGCGGCCAAGGCGCTTGCCATGGTCGAGATGGAGGACGCCAAGGAGCGCCGCATCGAGACCTACTCCAAGGGCATGCGCCAGCGCGTCAAGGTCGCCGCCGCGCTCGTCCACGACCCCCAGGTGCTGCTGCTGGACGAGCCGTTCAACGGCATGGACCCCCGCCAGCGCCTCCACCTGATGGACCTGGTCAGAGAGCTCGGGGCCGCCGGCCGCACCATCTTGTTCAGCTCGCACATCCTTGAGGAGGTCGAGCGGGTCGCCCAGCAGATCGAGGTGCTCGTGGCGGGCCGGCACGCCGCCTCCGGAGACTTCCGCGAGATCCGGCGGCGCATGACCGACCGGCCCCACCTGTTCCGCGTGCGGTCGAGCGACGACCGGCGCCTGGCCTCGGCGCTGATCGCCGACGCCTCCTCGGGCGCGGTGTCGCTGAGCGAGGCCGGCCTGGAGGTTCAGGCGGTGGACTTCCGCAGGTTCACCTGGCTGCTGCCCCGCGTCGCGCGCGACGCCGGCGTCACCGTCTGGCAGCTGTCCCCCGCCGACGAGGACCTCGAAAGCGTCTTCTCCTACCTGATCTCCCGGAGCACCCGATGACCGGTCCCCACCCGCTGGACCGCTCTGTGACCGACCCGCACCGGACCGGCCGCCCGACCCTCGCAGACCTGACCTTCCGGAGCATCCGATGAACTCCGTCGTAGCCGGCATCACCTACCGCGCCGTCCTCGGACGCCGCCGGGTGCTGCTGCTGATCCTGCTGCCTCTCGTGCTCATCGGCCTGGCCGTGGTGCTGCGCCTGGTGGGCAGCACCGACGAGCGTGCCACGGTCACCCTCATGCAGGTCTACGCCATCGGGACGATGCTGCCGCTGCTCGGACTGATCGCCGGCACGGGCACGATCGCGCCCGAGATCGACGACGGGACGATCATCCACCTGCTGTCCAAGCCGATCTCGCGCCCGGTGATCGCCGTCACGAAGTTCGCGGTCTCCGCCTCGCTGCTCGCGCTGTTCGCGGCCGTCCCGACGTTCGTCGCCGGCTACCTCCTGCTCCGCGGCGAGTCGGGCATCGCGGCGGGGTTCGCGCTGGGCTCGCTGATCGGCGGCATCGCCTACTCGGCGGTGTTCCTGCTGCTCGGCGTCATCACCCGGCACGCCGTGACGGTCGGCATCATCTACGCGGTGGTCTGGGAGAGCCTGGTCGGCGGCCTGGTCCCCGGGGCGCGCAACTTCTCCATCCAGCAGTGGGCGCAGACCTTCGCCGCGCAGCTCACCTCCACCGACTTCTTCAAGCCCACGGTGACGATGGGCTTCGCCGTGCCCGCCGTGCTGATCGTCACGATCGGCGCCGTCCTGCTCGCCGGCCAGCGCCTGCGCTCCCTCTCCCTCACCGGCGACGAGTAGCCGACCTCAGTCGCGGACGAGCACGATCACCTCGTTCGCCGGCAGCCGCCCCTCGAACCGCTCCTGCAGCCCCACCAGCCCGGCAAAGGCCTCGGTGAACAGTTCGGCGGGATCCGGGTCGGCGGCGACCCGCCTTTCGAACAACGTGCGGGGAGGTCGCAGCCGCAGCACCGCGGCGATCAAGCGCACGCGCGCGTGGGCGAAGTCGGCCACGTTGTAGGAAGCGCCGTAACACAGCACCGGAGCGATCAGCGCCTCGGCCTCCTCGGCCAGACGCAGGACCTGTCCGAGGGTGTTCTCTTGAGGGTCGCGTGGGGTCGCCGACAGGACGGCTGTGCCCCTCCGCAGGGCCGCCACCGGGTTCCCGCGGTGGCTCAGCGTGAAGGACAGGCCCTTGGTGTAATCGCTGAGCGCATAACCGAAATGATCGCTGTTGAAGATCGGGGGTCCGCCTCCGCCCGCAGGTGGCCGTGTCCGGGCGCGCGCGATCGCGCGCGCCCTCGATTGCCACAAAGTGAACAGAGCACGCAGCGCGATCATCGTTCCCTCGAATCGTGCGTCATGCATCACGAGGGCCAGGCCGAGCGCGCGCCTGAGGTCGCTCTCCTGGCCGGAGGTGTCGGCGCCGTCGTAGAAGTCGAGAAGGGCGTCCGGGCGGGGAGCCGGGGCGCCCTCTAGGCCGGACAGCCGGGCCAAAGCGCCGGCTTTGGCCATGCGATCGAGTCGGCGCGCGCGAGCCAGGTCAGCGGCATGCTGGAGCGCCTCTTCCAAGTTCCACACGATGAGTCCCCGCTGGGACGGTCGCAGGAAGTCGGAAAGGTCGGACTCGATGCGTCCGACGGCGTCCACAGCCTCGTCGATCCACTCGAGCAGCGAGAACAACGAGGACAGATCTCCGGAGCGCGGAAATGCCTTGCCCAGCGCCGGCGCGTCGACCGGTTCATCTGACCTGAGCAGCCCGGTGAGGTCCGCGTGGGCCGGCAAATCCAGGCCGAGGGCCTGTCCCAGCCGCATGACGCGGGCGAGCACCACGGCACGGCGGACGTGCGGCGCGCGGGATGTGACGAGGTGCCCGAGGTGTTCGAGCTCCAGGCGCAACGCCAGGACCAGGACGCGGGCGAAGTCATCCCGGTCGCGGCCCGGCGACGGCTCCTCGACCGATCTCAGCGCGGCGGCGAAGATACGCGCGTGCGACCACACCCCCGCAGGTGGCTCCGTGCCCAGTGTCAGGGCCAGGTAGTCACCGCAGAGAGCAACGTCGCGCTCCGGGTAGCCGACGAGGCGCGCAACATCGGGCGCGTACGGGGAGGTGACGCGGGACGGTTGGTGAAGGACGACGCCATCGGTGGAGGTGCCTTCGGACGACCCGGGGACGCCGGAGCCGCGCACCCAGACGGTGTGGCCCTGTATGCCGGCCACCAGACTGAGAGCGGGGTCGTCGATCTCCTCGGGGGTCGGCAACCGGTAGGTGACGTCGCCGTCGAACAGGGCGTTGAGCCAGGCGACGAAGAGGTGCGCGTGACCGGCGAGGACGCCCGTCGCCGGCACGTCTCCGGCCGCCCCGGGCGGCGCGTCCCCGGCACCGGCACCGGCGGGAGACCCGTCCCGGCGGTCCCTGGACGGCGCGTCGCCGCCGCGCGGAGGCGAGGCCCCGTCGTGACCGGGCGATGCCGCCTCGCCGCCGTGGCCGGGCGACGCGGTGTCGCGCGCGCCGTACCAGGTGTCGCCCCGCACGCCGGTGTCGCGGAGGAACATGTCGTAAAGGTCGCGCGAGACCGGGCGGGCGCACACGGCGGTGTTCTCGTCGAGCCAGATGACCTCGCGCAGGCTGCGCGCGGCCTTCACCCCGGCGAGCAGCCGGCGACGGCCCTCGTCCTGCTCGCCGTCGTCCGCGTCCAGCAGGGCCTCCAGCCGCTCCCGGACGCCCGGGTCCACCTGGAGGGCCTGCTCGGCGCAGTCGAAGGCCAGCGCCAGGGCCCCGATGGTGCCCGAGGCCACGCACGTCTCGATGACGGGGGTCGCGTCGGCGTTCGCGGACCACAGCAGGATGGTCTCCCGCCACCACGGGTCGTCCACGTGGCCGGCGAGCGGGCCGGCGTCCTGCTGGCCGATCTGGGCGGCGGCCAGGTACTCCTGCAAGGTCAGGTGGGCGAAGGCGTACATGCCGTGCTCGCGCTCCACGAGCAGGCCGCTCTTTCTGGCCTCCTCCAGGAACACCTCGGGGGTCACCGTCCCCGACACCTGGCGCAGCGCCCGCCTGATGGCCCTGCGCGCGTCCACGGCGGCCATGTCGCGGACCCTGCCCCGCATCATGGCCAGCGCCAGGTGCCGGACGACGCGCTCCTTCTGCGGGCCGCGCAGGCCCGTGGCGTCGGTCAGGTTGCGGGCCTCCTGGCGACGGTGCAGCAGGACGTCGCACATCTCGGCGTACAGGGCGGCGCGGCTGCCCGGGAGCCGGCCGCGGTAACGGTGCACGTTCGCGATCATGGTGAGCAGCAGCGGGTTGGCCGCCAGATCGTACAGGCCGGGAGTCGCGCGGATGCGGGCGAGCAGTTCGTCGGCCTTCCCAGCGGCGAGCTCCTTCACGGGCGGTCCCGCGTCGCCGGCGGCGCGGCTCTCGATGGCGTGGTACCAGCCGTGCAGGTAGCGCGTGATCTGCTCGTGGGTGAACCGCCGCACCTGGAGCACCTCGGCGCTCGGCAGCGGGTTGGACAGGTAGCCGTGCGGCCGGGAGGTGACGACGTACCGGTTGCGGGGGTGGCGCTCGATCTGCCGCCGGATCCACGCCACCACACGGACGCGGTCGTCCTCGTCGGCGACCTCGTCCAGCCCGTCCAGCAGCACGACGCAGCCGCCCCGGTCGAGCCGCCGCTCCAGCCACGCGGCGGGGATCTTCCCCGCCAGCCAGCCGGCCGACGTCGCCACGGCGGCGAGCTCGCGAGGCTCCTCGGCCAGCAACGCGGCCGCGTGGTCGCGCAGGTAGAGCAGGACGGGCAGCGGGCCGCGCCTCCAGAACCGCCATCCACGCGTGCTCAGGCCGAACGTGGTGCTGCGGGCGAGGGTCGTCTTGCCCGAGCCGGGGCCGCCGATGACCGCGAGCACCTGGCCGTCGCCGTCCCCCGCATCGAGGAACGACTCCAGCGTCCGCCGCTCACTGTGCGCCGCTCGCGGCCGCGCGGGGACGGCGCCGACGTACGGCTCGCGGGCGGTGTCGTGCGTGGGCTTGGGCATCAGGCTGACGTCGACGTACACCTGCCGCGTGCCCAGCGTGAACTCGCCCTGGGTGGCCACCCCGACGGTCTCCATGTAGCTCACGCTGGCGCGCACCTGGCGCAGGTAGACGCCGAGGCTTCCGCGCGGCGGCCGCGAACCCGGGGAAGGCTGGGAGGCGAGCAGTTCCCTGGACAGCTCGGCGATCAGGGCCACGCCGAACGCGGCGTACGCCCAGTTCCAGCTCAGCGCGCCGTTGTTCAGCACCTGGTTGGTGGCCACTCCGGCCGCGACGACGCCGCCCGCGCCGGCGACCACGCGCAGCAGAACCTTCAGAGCCCGCACCGGCCCCTCCCTCCCGGCAGGTCACGGGCTCCACTGAACCGGAATCGGCCCCGTCGGACCAGGCGTGTGGCCGATCCGAGATCTCCGGCCTCTCCCCCGCCGGGTGACATCCCCCGCCCCCAACCCGGCGGCTCCGCGGCCGGTCAGGCCTCGGCGCGCACGTCGGAGCGGAACCACAGGAGGATCGTCCGCGGCCGATCAGATTTCGACGTGTACGTCGGAGCGGGATCGCAGGACGGTTCTCCGCGGCCGGTCAGGTTTCGACGTGTACGTCGGAGCGGGATCGCAGGACGGTTCTCCGCGGCCGGTCAGGTTTCGACGTGTACGTCGGAGCAGGAACGCAGGACGATGTCGGGGGCGTCTGCGCCGAGCCGGACGATGCCGTTGCCGTGGAAGCGGATGCCGTGCGTGCTCTTGGCGTCGAGCGCGGGCACCCCGTCGAGCACGAACCGGTTGCCGGTCACGACCACGCCACTGTGGACGGGACGCCCGGCGTCGCATCCGGTGGTCGCCGGGTCGAGGAACACCGCCGGCCCGCCCGGGTCGACGAACTCGTTGCCGCGGATCGTCAGCTCGCGCACCGGCCCCGACTCCCACCACTCGCCGGCGTCGCAGGAGACGTAGACGGCGGCCATCCCCGTGCGCTCGAAACGGTTTCCCTCGATCAGCACCGCGCGCCGGGTGGTCACGAGCACGCCGCGCGTGGGGACGTTGCGGAAGGTGTTGCCCGCGATGCGCACGGACGGCGTCCGGGTGAGGTTCTCCGCCGCGGTCCACCCTGCGAGATCGCCTGGAAGGTCCGCCTCGACGGTCACGACGACGCGGCGCAGCGGCCGGTCGTGGTCGCGGCCGCTCGGCTGCCGCGCCCTGAGCACCGTGGCCGAGGCGACGGCCTGGAGCGTGGCACGGTCGACGATCTCGACCTGGTCGCCGGGCGCGAACTGCGGGAAGCCGGCCGTCTCGCGGTGCGGGTACTCCAGTTCGAGCGTGCGGGGGTCCGGCTGACCGGTGACCCGCAGGTAGCTGCCGTGGACGTTGATCGGGTCGTCGTGCGGCCCGTCGAACAGGCAGTCGCGGACGACCGCCCGCCCCGAGCAGCCGGAGAACTGCAAAAAGTCGGCGAAGCCCGCGCTGTGCCGCCCGCTGCCGGGCGGGGTCTGGAACTCGCACTCCTCGACGGTGACGTCCCGGCTCGTCTGGGCGACCACGCCGAACCCGTGCAGGAAGCGGAACCGCATCCGCGACAGCGTCACCCCTGAGCTGTCGAGCACGAGCCCGCCGGGGTGGTCGCGGGTCGTCTGCCTCATCGAGTAGACGAGTCCGAGGTCGGCAGGTTCCTCGGCGTGCTCGTAGTCGACGCGGATGTCGCGCTCCCCGACCGTCCGGACCGTCCGGACACGTTCGAAAAGGGGGTTGTGACCGCGCCAGGTCCGCCGGCGGGCGGGGTCGTGGATCTGCGTGTACTCGAGCGCGTCGTGCCCCGACCAGGCCTCCGCGCCCGAGCCGAGCACTTCCCCGTGCCAGCGGACCGAGGCGCCCTCGACGGAGAACAACGTGGCGGCGGGCACCCGGATCACGCGGTAGGCCCGGCCCGCCTCGACGCCCGCGCCCACCACGGTGGCGTCGACGACCGTCGGCACCGCGAAGTCGAACTCGAGCCCGGAAAGGCGCACCCGCCGCGAGTCGATGACGGCGAACGTCGTCTGGAGCCCGTGCAGGACCAGGCGCGCGCCCTCCCCCTCGATGGCGAGATCCTCCGCCGCCTCGACGACAAGCGCGATCGCCTTGTCGCGGTGTCTCGGGTCGTCGCCCACCGTGTTGGAGACGTACAGCTCCCGGCACCGCGCGGCGTCCGGCCACAGGTGGTACTCGCCGGGCGGGAAGCGGAGCAGCGCCGGGCCGGGGACGGCGCCCGCCGCGTGCAGCGCCGCCCGGATCCCGGGAGCGGCATCGGTGTGGTCGTGATCGGGGAGCACCCCGAAGTCGGTGACGTCGAACGGTGCCGGCATCCGCGTCAGCCCCCGGCCCGGCCGGCGAGGGGCGCCGCCGTCGCCGGCCGGTATCGGAGCACGGCCGGGCGCGTGCGGCGCGGTGCCGGCCGGTATCGGAGCACGGCCGAACGTGTGCGGCGCGGTGCCGGGAGGATGCCCCGCCGGCCCGCTCCGCGTCCGGCGCGGGCCGGTCGGGGCGTGGGGGTCACCGGCCGGTCTTGTACTTGTCGTAGGCCTGCTGGTTCAGTTCCAGGTAGCGCTTGATGCCGACGCCGTCGAGACCCTTGACGAAGGCGTCCCAGTCGGTGTCGATGTTCTTCGAACCGGTGATGAAGCCCAGCTGGGCCTGGGTGACATAGCTGTCGAGGTTGGTCTTCAGGGTCGCGATTTCGGCGCTGGCGCTCGGGTCGACCCAGACCGAGGCGGCCGGGAAGAACTGCGTCTTGTCCTCGTGGCCCTCGTACAGCTTCGTCGCCTGGAACAGCCGCCGCTCGTAGCCGGTCTCGGCGTAGATGTCCTCCGGCACGACCTGCGCGTTGCGGAACGCGAGGGTGTTGTTGTACTGCGCCAGCGCGCCCCAGGCGGTGTTCTTCGGGACCGACGCCATCAGCGGGGGCTTGTACATCGGCTTGGTCGCCGGGTCGAGCGCGACGTCGCCGGGCTCCGGCTTCAGCCAGCCGACGCCCTCGGGCCCGGCCCACGCCGCGAGCTGGCCTTCGTCGGTGTAGATGTAGTCCAGCATCTTGATCGCCGCGACCTGGGCCTCCTTGCTGGCCTTGTTGGTCAGCATGAACGTGTAACCGTTGGAGGTCGGGTACTGCAGCCCGGTGTAGCTCTTGCCGCCGGGGCCGGTCAGCGGCGGCGCGGCGTCGTACTGCTTGTCACGGCCGTCCTTGGAGCCCAGCTGGACGAAGATGCCGGGGTGCAGGACGGGCGACGAGCCGATCTGGACGGCCGAGGGGTTGTTGCCGAGAGCCTGCAGCGTCTCGGGGTTCTGGGTGAAGGAGGCCGGGTCGATCAGGCCGTCCTTGTACAGGGAGTTGATGTACTTCAGACCCTCGCGCCAGGCGTCCTTGTCGACCGGCGTGTCGACCTTGTCCCCGTTCAGCACCAGCAGCGACCTGACGCCGTTGTTCGCGCCGACCGGGTCGTAGGCGAAGGCGCCCATCAGGTAGGCGATCAGGCTGCTGTCGCGGGCGTCGGTGGTCATCGGGATCTCGTCGGCCTTGCCGTTGCCGTTCGGGTCCTGCGTCTTGAACGCCTTCAGGACGGAGCGCAGTTCCTCGGTGGTCTTCGGCATCTGCAGATTCAGCTTCTTCAGCCAGGTGCTGTTGATCCACAGCTTGTCCGGATACGTGCAGTGGAAGCAGTCGGCCCACTGCGGCAGGGCGTAGATGTGGCCGTCCGGGGCGACCGACATCTCCTTCAGCGTCTTGTTGGAGTCCAGCGCCTTCTGGATGTTCGGCGCGTTCTCCTTGATCAGCTTCTCCAGCGGCACCGCGATGCCCTGCTTGCCGAGCTTCATCACCTCGGGCTGGGTGAACCCGTCCACCCACGGGATCAGGAAGAACAGGTCGGGGTAGTCGCCGCTGGCGAGCGCGACCTGGCGCTTCTCCTTGGCCGGCCCGGCGTCGAAGGTGGTGGTCTGGAACCGGAACTGGATCTTGAACTTGTCGCTCATCTGCTTCGACACGGTGTTGGTGTCCAGCTTCGTGTCCGGGTCGGCCGGCGAGAACACGTCCAGGATCACCTTGCCGTCGGCGCCGAACTCGGGCTTGGCGCCGCTGCCGCCGTCACCGCCGGAACTGCACCCTGCCGCGGCCAGTGCCGTGGCGCCCGTCAGCGCAGCGACCACTTTCTTGATGGTGCGCTTCTTCATGCGTGTTTCCAATCGTGAGTTACCGCTAGCCCTTGACGGCGCCGACCATCACGCCCTTGGTGAAGTGGCGGGCGATGAACGGGTAGATGATCAGTACGGGCAGGCTCGAGACGACGATGAGGGCGTACTTCAGGACGTTGGCGAGCTGTTGCTGTTCGAGCTGCTGCGCCAGGTCGGTGGAACCGCCGTTGGTCGTGTTGAGGATGAGCATGTTCCTGAGCACGATCTGCAACGGGTAGAGGTCGGGATCCTTGAGATAGATCAGGGCGTCGAAGTAGGTGTTCCACTGGAAGATCACGTACATCAGCGCGAGGACGGCCAGCAGCGGCTTCGAAAGCGGCAGCACCACCGACCGCAGATATCGCAGCTCACTGGCCCCGTCCAGCGTCGCCGCCTCGTGCAGTTCCTCGGGGATGCCGTTGGCGAAGAACGTGCGCGCGATGATCACCTGCCAGACGCCGATGGCGTTGGGGATCAGCAGCGCCCAGCGGGTGTTCAGCATCCCGAGGTCCTGGACCACCATGTACGTCGGGATCAGGCCGCCCGAGAACAGCATGGTGAAGATCAGGCCGGTCATCAGCACGTTGCGCCCGAAGAACGTCCTGCGCGACAACGGGTAGGCGACGGCGACGGTCAGCGTGACGCTGATGACGGTGCCGGCGACGGCGTAGACCAGCGAGTTGTAGTACCCCTGCAGGACCTGCGGGTTGCTCAGGGCGACCTCGTAGGCGCGCAGCGAGAACTCGACCGGCCAGAAGGACACCTTGCCGGAGGAGACGGCGCCCGCGCTGCTGAACGAGCTGGCGACGATGTAGACCAGCGGCAGCAGCACCAGCGCCAGGATCACCGCCAGCATGCTCGTGACGACGATCACGAACACGCGGTCGCGGAACGGCTCGCGGATCCTCTCGCCCGCCACCGGGTTCCGTCGCAGCCTGGACAGGGCCGACGTCGTCAGCGCGCTCATCCCCACAGTCCCTTTCCGGTGATCCGCTTGGCGGCGACGTTGACGAACAGCAGCAGGCAGAGGTTGACCACCGAGTTGAACAGCCCGACGGCGGTCGCCATGCTGAAGTCGGCGTTCACCAGGCCGGTCTTGTAGACGTAGGTCGGGATGATCTCCGACTGCGCCAGGTTCAGGTCGTTCTGCAGCAGGTAGGCCTTCTCGAACCCGATCGCCATCATGTTCCCCACGCCGAGCACCAGGATGATCACGGCGGTGGGCATGATCCCCGGCAGGTCGACGTTCCAGATCCGCTGCATCCGGCTGGCTCCGTCGATCTTGGCGGCCTCGTGCAGCGCCGGATCGATGCCGGCGAGAGCCGCCATGTAGATGACCGCCGAGTAGCCCGTGGTCTGCCAGACCTCGGACCAGACGTAGATGTGCCGGAAGTACTGCGGATCGCCGAGGAAGTCGATCGCCGGGATCCCGAACAGCCCGAGCCCGTCGTTCACGATGCCGAGCCGTGGCGACAGGATGAGGATCGTCATCGACACCACCACGACGGTGGAGATGAAGTAGGGTGCGTAAGTGATCATCTGTACCGAGCGCTTGAACAGGCCGTCACGGATCTCGTTCAGCGCGATGGCCAAAATGATCGGAATCGGGAAGCTCGCCAGCACCAGGTAGAACGCCAGGACGAAGGTGTTCTTCAGCAGCGTGCCGAAGACCGGGTTGCCGAAGAACCGCTCGAAGTTCGCGAACCCGATCCACTCGCTGCCCCATGGGCCCGCGATGACGTTGTAGTCCTTGAACGCGATGACGGCGTTGCTGATCGGGACGTACTTGAAGATGACGAAGTACGCCACCGGCACGATCACCAGCAGGTACAGCTGCCAGTACTGCCGCCAGGACCGCCGCGCCTCGCCCCAGCGGCTCCGCAGATAGCGCGCGGGCGCGCCCCGGCGCCGGGAGGGCCGGCCCGGCGGCTCGGCCGCGTGGGCCGACGGGCCGGGACGCCGCGTCGTGATCTCCATTAGTCCACTCCAAGTGGTGACTTCACAGTCACACCTCCTGGTTGAGGGGCGGGTGGTGCCTGCTTGCGAAATGGCGGACGGTGGCGGCCGGAGGAGTCAGGGAACGATGATCGACCGGCCGTTCATCGCGGCTGCTCGACACGTCCATTCGTCGGAGGTATCCGGCGCCTGGACAGGAGTGCGAGCCGGCACGCGAGGGACACCCGAGTGAGTGGACCCTGAGACGGCACGGCAGGCGGCACGGGAGGCGGCACGGTGGTGAACACCGTCGCCGCCGCCGCTGCCGCCGCGAGCGAGCCCGTGCTGTTCGGGGGAAACATAGCCGAAACGTAGGGTCAATATTTAACTTCGTCAACTATTGATTTCGGCTCGAGGGCCGTCCTATGCTCGGCGGCACCCACCGGGCCTGTCGCCCCCCGCAGAACCGAGAACCTCATGCTCCCTGTGCCGTCCGGCCCCGCTCACCGACCCCGGCCGTCGCAGCCCGCTCAGCGGCGGAACATCAGGCGGACGCACACGCCGATGGCGACGCAGCCGACCGAGAAGACCAGCAGCAGCGTCGAGATCACAAAGCCGAGCGCCCACATGCCGCCTTCCCCGTCCGGGTGCGGCGTCATGCCGTCCCACACGGCCAGCAGTGGTTGCGGGATCGAGAAGGGCACGAGGACGGCGACCGCGCTGCGGACCGGCACGACGGCGCCCAGGACCAGCCCTAACAGCAGGACCCCCGCGCACGTCCACGGATACAGCAGCGAGCGGAAGAAGTCACCGTCGGTACCGGTGGCCGTCAGCATCCACGTCACGAGGACACCTCCGACAAGGGAGATGACGGCTATCACCTGGTACCTGCGCCTACGAACCACGACCAGCAACCCTAAATCACCCCTGGCGAGAAAAGCGGTTGAGTCTCCACCGACTGGAGGGTGAAGTCTTGGTCCTCGAAGCATCGCCCGGAGCGGTACTTCGACGACATGACTGAGGAGACCAGGAAACATGCACGATTTGGCGAACCTGTCCGCACCAGAGCGGCAGCGGATCATCGACGGCTTCGTCGGCGAGGCGTTCGCGGGCATCAGCCCCGAGGCCCCCGGCGCGGGCATCGCCGAGGCCATGCGGCAGCTGCCGGCCGAGCCGGCGCAGGAGCCGGACACCGAGCTGAGCGCGGCGTGGTCCGAGCTCGACGCGCTGATCTCCGACGCCGCGTTCCTGCAGCGCGTCCGGCAGATGGCGCTGGCGGGCGCCGAGGCCGGCGGCCAGGCGCAGCCGTACGACCCGCAGCCGGTGATCGAGCACGCAGGGGCGGCGGTGTCGGCGGGCATCGATCCCGGATCGCCGGACGCCCGGCAGGTGCTCGACCGCATCGTCGCGCCGGACCTGCCGGCCGATGAGCGGGCCGAGCTGGCCGAGCGGCTGGAGACCTTCGCCGACCGCCGGGTCGAGCGCTACTGGGAGCTGATGGGCGTGCTCAACGGCCGCCCGCCGTTCCCCTCCAGCCTCGCGGCCTTCGAGTGGTTCACCGCGGCGCTGCGCGCCCACGCCTGAACATGAGAACGTCCCCCGGACGACGAGGTCGTACGGGGGACGTCGGCAGGCGGCCGCGGTGGCCGTCTACGCGCAGGTGGTGCGGACGACCTCGGCCAGTTTGCCCGCGATGGCCTCGGCCTCGTCCTGCGACTCGGCCTCCACCATCACCCGGACCATCGGCTCGGTGCCGCTCGGCCGGATGAGCACCCGGCCGCCGTCACCGAGCGACTCCTCGGCGGCGGCCACGGCGGCGGCGAGATCCTGCGAGCCGGCCGCCTTGGCCTTGGAGACGTCCCGGACGTTCACCAGCACCTGCGGCAGCCGCGTCATGACCGAGGCCAGCTCGGAGAGCGAGCGGCCCGATCGGGTGACCTCGGCGAGCAGGTGCAGCGAGGTGAGCAGGCCGTCGCCCGTGGTGGCGTGGTCGAGCAGCAACACGTGCCCTGACTGCTCACCGCCCAGGTTGTGCCCGCCCGCCTGCATGGCCTCAAGGACGTAGCGGTCGCCGACGGCGGTCTCCACCATGGCCAGCCCGGCCTTGGTCAAGGCGTGCCTGAAGCCGAGGTTGGACATGATGGTGGCCACGACGGTGTCCTTGGCCAGGGTGCCGGCCTCGTGCATGGCCAGCGCCAGCACCAGCATGATCTGGTCGCCGTCCACGATCTCGCCGGACGCCGTCACGGCCAGGCAGCGGTCGGCGTCGCCGTCGTAGGCGATGCCGGCGTCGGCCCCGCGTTCCACGACCGCCTCGCGCAACGCGTCGAGGTGGGTGGAGCCGACGCCCTCGTTGATGTTGAGGCCGTCGGGTGAGGCGCCGATCGTCTCGACGACGGCCCCCGCGCGAAGCAGGGCCTCCGGCGCCACCATGTGCGCGGCGCCGTGCGCGCAGTCGACGATCACCCGCAGGCCGTCCAGGCGTCCCGGCAACGTCTCCAGCAGGTGGGAGACATAACGGTCGGCCTCGCCGTACGCCTCACGCACCCGCCCGACGGCCGCGCCGACCGGACGGCTCCACTTCTCGCCGAGCCGCTGCTCGATGTCGTTCTCGACCGCGTCGGGCAGCTTGTACCCGCCCCGGGCGAAGAACTTGATCCCATTGTCCGGGGCCGGGTTGTGCGATGCGGAGATCATGACCCCGAGGTCGGCCCCGAGGGCTGAGGTCAGATACGCGACGGCCGGGGTGGGCAGCACGCCGAGGCGCAGCACGTCCACACCGGACGACGCGAGGCCGGCGACCACGGCGGCCTCGAGGAACTCCCCCGAGGCACGCGGGTCCCGGCCCACGACGGCGACCGGGCGGCCACGCCGCCCGACGCTCGACTCGAACGCGCCGGCATCACCGAGGACGTGAGCCGCCGCGACCGAGAGGTCCATGGCGAGCTCGGCCGTGAGGTCGCGACCCGCGACCCCACGAACCCCGTCGGTGCCGAAGAGCCGACCCGTCAACGCTTGCTGTACTGCGGAGCCTTACGGGCCTTCTTCAGACCGGCCTTCTTCCGCTCCGTCTCACGGGCGTCACGGGTGAGGAAGCCGGCCTTCTTCAGCGGCGGACGGTTGACCTCGGTGTCCAGCGCGGTGAGCGCGCGGGCGAGGCCCATGCGCACGGCGCCGGCCTGACCGGTCACGCCGCCACCGTCGATGCGGACGAAGACATCGAACTGGTCCTCGGCGCCGAGCGTCACGAACGGCTCGTTGACGATCTGCTGGTGGACCTTGTTCGGGAAGTAGTTCTCCAGCGAGCGGCCCTCGATGGTCCACTTGCCGGTGCCCGGCATGATGCGAACCCGGGCGATCGCCTCCTTGCGGCGGCCGGTGCCGTAAGAGTTGCCCGTGGTGATGGGCTTACGTGCGGCGACCTCGCTGCTGGGAGCGGACTCGCTGGTGTACTCGGACGGGAACTCCTCGGAGTTGTTGTCCGCAATGTCCAGCTCGCCCTCGAGGGGCGTCTCGACACCGGTGGGCTCGGCCACGGTTCTCCTCTAACTTTCGATCTCGCGTCAGCCGTCGGCCAACGGTGTGCGACTACTGGGCGACCTGGGTGATCTCGAACGGCACCGGCTGCTGCGCCAGGTGCGGGTGCTCGGAACCGGCGTACACCTTGAGCTTCTTGGCCATCTTCCGGCCGAGGGAGTTCTTGGGGAGCATGCCCTTCACGGCCTTCTCCACGGCCCGGTCCGGCCGCTTCTCCATCAGCTCGCTGTAGGAGACCGAGCGCAGACCGCCCGGGTAACCCGAGTGGCGGTACGCCTTCTTCTGCTGCAGCTTGTTGCCGGTCAGGGCCACCTTGTCGGCGTTGATGACGATGACGAAGTCGCCGGTGTCGACGTGCGGCGCGAAGATCGGCTTGTGCTTACCGCGGAGCAGCGTCGCGACCTGGGTGGCCAGCCGACCCAGCACGACGTCGGTGGCGTCGATGACGTACCACTGACGCTGTACGTCGGTGGCCTTAGGGGTGAACGTGCGCACGGTGGAAAGCCTTCTGTCGGGTTGGCGTCTCTGGCGGAGGTCATGGGCGGGCGCACGACAGCCCAGACCTTCCGTCTCCACGAGCAGGGAGATGACGCCGGACGCGCCGCGCTTCGGTCACGATGGACCGATTCGCACACAACGAATCTGCAGACTACCGCCTGTGACAGGCCCGGGTCAAAACGACGACGCCGACGCATGGACCGTCACAACGGGTCCGCGCGCTCAGTCTACTGGGTGATCGGACGAATGCCCCAACGAAAACCAGTCTCTCGCGTCTCTTCTTTAACATGAGCTGACCTCTCTATATTGGCAGCGGTATGTGTCAGCGTCCTCACCTACGGCACACCCAGCGGTTCCCCCACAGGCGGGCCCGCGTGGGTCTGCTGGCATGCCTGACACTGGCCCTGCTCGCCGGCTTCGCGGTCGTCTGGCTCGACGACGCCGACCGGCCCAGCGAGGTGTACCTCCAGAACAGCACGCCCGCGCCGTCCGTCACCCGGATGCTCGCCGCGCCGGAGCCCACCGCGACGTCCTCCGTCCGGGCGCCGCTCGGTCACGTCGCCCGCCCGTACGTCTCCCCCACGGCCGACCCACGTCCGCGCTCCACTCCGACGGTCGCCGAACGGCGCCAGGCCATCGACGGCTCGGGGGGCGAGATGCCGGCCGGCACGAGCGTCGGCGCGGCCGGAGGCCGGGACGCCGAGCAGCCGACGTCCGACGAGGCTCCCCCCGCCGCACAACTGGAAGCCGCGGCCGTCCGCCTCACCAACCGAGAGCGGACGATGCGGGGGTGCGCGCCGCTGCGCGCCGACCAGCGCCTCACCCGGTCCGCGCGCGCACACAGCCGCGACATGGCGGCGAGGGGCTATTTCGGCCACACCTCGCCCGGCGGGCTCAGCCCGTGGGACCGCATGGCCCGGGCGGGATACGGCAACAGCGCGGCCGAGAACATCGCCCGCGGCTACCAGTCCGCCGAGGAGGCCGTACGCGGCTGGATGGCCAACACCGGGCACCGCCGCAACATCCTGAACTGCCGCATCACCACCGTCGGCGTGGGGGTGGCCTACGGTTCGGGCGACACATGGTGGACACAGGACTTCGGCTATTCCTGACCTGTCATGTCGTCGTGCCGGGCTAGTCTCGGCGCATGGGTTACCCCGGGGATCGACAGCCACGCCGCCAGCCTTACCAGCCGTACGAGACACCTCGGCAGACCGGCGACCTCCAGCCCGAGACAGAGCCGCGCGAGAGCGCCCGCGAGTCGGGGTCATGGCCCGTCGCGCCCGAACCCGGCCCTGACCAGCCCTCGTGGGCCCGCGCCGACGAACGGCAGCGGCACTCGTACGGCGACCCCGCGTTCGGCGGCCCGGGCGACCCCACCTTCGGCCTCGGCCGCACGTACGGCACGCCTCGCAGCGCCGCATTCCCCGAGCAGGCCGCCTTCCCCGAACCTGAGGGCGACGTCCGGCACCTCGAGGTCCCGCGGGCACGCGGCGCGTTCACCCCTCCCAGCGAAGGCGGCTTCGGCGAGCCGCCCGCCCGCGACGGCGCATACGGCGAAGCGCGGGGCGGCGCCTTCGAGCCGCGCGAAAGCGGCCCGCTCAGCGGCCGCCAGGCACAGCCGCGTCCCTTCGAAGACCTCGGCCGCCACCCGTTCGAGCCTCCCGCGCGGCAACAGGGCGCCCCCTTCGCCACCACGCCGCCGCAGAGCGGCCCCTTCCCCTCCCCCCCGTCACAGACCGGCCCCTTCCCCACCACGCCACCGCGGACGACGGGCTCCTTCGAGAGCACGCGGGCGCAGGCCCCGACCGCGTCGTCCGAGACCGGGCGGCCGTGGAACGCGGCCGGCGAGCGGGCTCCGTACGAGAGCGGCGGGCAGACCGCCGCCGAGCGCGGCGGCGAGACCGCGGCGTCCGTGCCGCCGCCTCCCAAGAAGGACAGGAGAAGCGAGCCGGAGCCCGGGCCGCGCACCTCCCGTGCCCCGCTGTTCGTGCTCGGCGGCATCGTCGGTCTGGTCGCCGTGATCGTCGCGGGCGTCTTCGTCATGAGCCAGAGCGACACCCCGGCCGGCACTGCCGCCCCCTCGCCCGGCGGGCCGACGGCCCAGGCGCCCGTGGTGGGCCGCGTCGGCGGCGGCAAGTACGGCTTCGCGGCCTCGCGCAAGAGCGACCCGCAACCCCTCACGATCAATGAGGTGTTCGGGGACAGGAAGATCACCGTCCGCGAGCGCTCGTACCTCATGACCGTGCGACGGCTCGACAAGAAGTGCAAGGAGGCCGTGCACGGCACCGAGATGCAGAAGGTCCTGACCGCGGGCAAGTGCACGCAGTTCCTGCGGGCGAGCTTCCGCGACGCGCCGGGCAAGCTCATCGGCACGGTCGGTGTGGCCAACTTGAGCACCGCCGCCGGGGCGAAGAAGGCGGCGAAGGTCGGCACCGGCGGCGAGCTGGAGGACTACGTCAACCCGCTCCAGGGGAAGGACTCCGCGACGAAGCTGCTCGGCAGCGGCGGCGAGTCGTACGCCACCGCGTGGCCGCACGGTCACTACCTGGTGTTGATGTGGTTCCAGTACAAGGACGGGCACAAGCCGTCCAAGGCCGAGCTCAAGCGCCTCAACCGGGCGGCGATGGACATCACCGATAAGACCGTCTTCTCAGCGCTGGACACCCGAGCCCTCACCGGCGCCCGCGGCAACTGACCCCGCGCCCGCCGCGACCGACCACCCACCACGCATGATGATCGCCCCCGGGCGAGCGTGGTGATCGACCGCCGGGCGCCTGTTGCGATGGACCACCAGCGCCCGTGACGACCGAGCATCCGCGCTCTGCGCAACCAACCACTAAATCCCCCTATAGGCACAGATAACCGGACATACCACCTGTCGAGCTAGACCAGGAAACGCCCATAGCGGTATGCCGATCTCCGACTGTGGATACGCTTTCGCGTATGCGTGGCCAGGATTCCGGATCCGAGCACGAACGCGGGACCGAAAGCTCGGGGGCTCCCTCAACGCCACCCCCGAGCTTCGGGCAGGTACGCCCGCGGGTGCCAGGGACCGACCAGAGCGTGACGGACCCCGACTCGACCCTGGAGGTGAGATCCTCCGCTCTCAGAGAGGTGAGGGGCCTCGCCTCCGCCAAGGAGACGACCGCCCCGGCCTCCGGCGACGCCTTGACGGACCGCCCCTCGCTCCCCGAGCCGGCGACCGGAGTCTCCGGCACCCCTGACTCTCTCTTCGCCTCCGCACCCCTCGGCGCCCAACCCCCCACACCCGCCGCTCCCCCCGGCACCCCACCCGCCGGGACGTCCAGCACCACCCCCGCCACCCCCATCGGCACCACTCCTCTTGGGATGTCGGACACCGGCTCCGCCGACGCCACACTCCCCGGAACCATCGGCGGCCCACCCGCCACTCCCCCCAGTGCCACGCCCCCAGGGACCTTCGGCAACACACCTGCCACTCCCCCCGGCACCACAGTCCCTGGAAGCCTCGGCGACGCGCCTGCCGTGCCCTTCGGGGGCACGGCTCCTGTGGCGTCCGGTGCCTTGCCGCCCGCGGCTTCTTCAGGCCTCGCGTCGGCTCCCTCGGCAGGGGCCTCCGCTCCGCCAGGAGCAGAGCGCGGCACGGGCGGGGATCCTTGGCGGCCGGCTGATCGTTTCCCCCTCGACTACGAGTGGTTCGACCCCGACCAGCCGCCCCGGCAGAACTACCGGTCCGTCGGCGCCCACGGCACTCCGACCGCCGCCGCCGACCCCGGCGGCGTGTCCCCGAGCCCACAGCCCGGCGGACTGCCTCCGAGCCCACAGCCCGGCGCCGCCGCATTCCCGAGCCCTCAGCCTGGCATGTCCGGAAATCCCCAGTCTGGTGACACGTCCGTAAATGCCGGACCTGGTGGCGGATCCGGCAACCCCCGGCCCGGCGACATGGCCGCTCTCTCGTATCCCGCCGGCACTCCGGTCACCTCCGAGCCCGGCGGCCTGGCGGGCGGTGCACCGGCGAACGGCACGCAGACCGGGCCAGAGACATGGCAGTCACCCCCGCCGTTCGACGCGTCCGGCGCTCGCACCACCAACGTGTCCGGTGCGGGGCAGATGTGGGCCGCACCGGTGCTCCTGCCCCCGGAGGCTCCCGCCGCCGAGCCGCGCACCGCCGAGCCGCTCGCCCCGCCGAACTCCTGGTCCGTTCCTCCGGCCCCCTCGACGCCCGTCCCCCAGGACGCGCCGCCCACTCCCCAGGATCGGCCGTGGGCGCCGCCCACGCCGCAAGACGGCCCATGGACTCCCCCCGCATCACAAGACGGCCCTTGGGCTCCACCCACGCCGCAAGACGGCCCATGGACTCCCACGGCGTCGCAAAACGGCCCGTGGACTCCACCCACGCCGCAAGACAGCCCGTGGACTCCCGCGGCGTCGCAAAACGGCCCGTGGACTCCACCCGCACCGCAAGACGGCTCAGGAGGGCCACTTACGCCGCAAGACGGCTCAGGCTCGGTGAGGACACCTGCGCCTCAGGATGCTTCGTGGGCGCCTTCTCAGCCGCGTCACGGAAACTGGTCGCCCCCGGCGTCGCAGCCTCCGACGCCTCAGGACTCCCGGTACGCGCCCCCGTCGGCGCAGGACGCCCTGACCTCGCCCCGCATGCCGCAGGACGCCCCGACCGCTCGTCCCATGCCTCAGGACGCGTCCGCTCATCCGGCGCCTCAGGACGCGCCGCCTCGGCCGCAGGACGTGCACCCTCGGCCGCCGCAGGACGCGCGATCTCAGTCGCAGGGTGCGCACTCTCGGCCGCAGGATGCGCCGTTCGGCCCGCAGGACGCCTCACCGCCGCCCAGCAGCGCGCCGAAGGACGCCGGGCGCCATTCCGGTGATGGCGCGTGGCGTCCTCAGACGCCGCAGTACCCCGACATCCCGGTCTGGCCTCCGCCCCACCCGCCGGCAGGCGGGGGCGCCGAGGCGCCCGGAACGTCGCCCGCGCAAGGGCACGGCGACCGCCAAGTGCCGGGCGCGGACCGGTCCGACACGTCGCCCGAGTCCGTACCTCCGCCCCAGCCGCCGCCCGTTCCCCCGCCCGGTCCGAGACCGTCCCCCACCATCCCCGCGCCCTCGCCCCCCCCGGTGCCGACGCCGACGATCCCGGCGCCACGTCCTCCCGCGCCTGCCACCGCGCCGCCGTCCGAGCCGCCGGCGCCTCTGGCGTCCGGGTCTCCCGGTCTCCCCCCGGCGACCTCCGACACGCCGGCCTCCGCAGGCGTCACGCCGGCCTCCGCAGGCATGTCGTCGGCGCCCGAGGCCGGCGCCGGCACGTCAGCGGCGTCCGGCGTCGCGAAGCAGGATGACGTGAGGGGCATGCCTGCCATCAAGCGCTCGCAGGCCGGGCCTCCGCCGAGGGCAGCCCTGCCTCCTCCGCCTCCACCTGGCACTCCGCTCCCGCCCGCGCCGATGTCGCTCGACCCGCTGGACCGCCGGTCGCCGGGGGCGCACGCCTCCGAGGGCCCGACCACGCCAGGACGGGTGCCGGGTACGCCTTTCCCGCCGGCCCCCATGGCGAGCGGACGAGTGCCGGGTACGCCGCTCCCGCCCGCGCCCATGACGAGCGACGCGCTCCCGCTACGCCCGAGGAACGCCCTCTCGCGCGAGGCGTCCGTGGAGACGCCACAGCAGACCACCAGAACGTCCCAGCCTGGAACGTCCCAGCCCCGCGAGGGAACGTCTCAGCCCGGCGAAGGAACACGGCGTGCGGGCGAGGGAACTCGGCGAGCGGGTGCGTCCGCCGCGGGGCTGCCACCCGCTCACGCGCCGGGCACGCCGCTGCCGCCGGCGCCGCGGAGCCTCTCGCCCTTGCCCCTCCCTCCGGCCGGCGCCGCCTCGCCCGCGAAGGACGCCACGACCGGTGAGGGCGCCACGCCCACCACCTCTCACAGACGCGAGAGCAGAGGCGCCCTCGCGTCCGGCGACAAGCACGGCAAGGACGCCTCCGACCACCTCTCGTCCAGCGGCGCCGCCGGCCCGTCCACGGTCGACGGCATGGCCGCCGGCCCGTCCACGGTCGATGGCATGGCCTCCAGTCCGCCCGCTGCCAGTGGCGTGACCACCAGTCCGCCCGCTGCCGGTGGCGTGACCACCGGTCCGCCGGCTGCCGGCGGCGCCGGCGCCGGGTCGGCGAGCGGTGTCACGACGGCCTCGCCGGCTGCCGCGGCACCGGCTTCCCCAACGGGAGTCGCATCGGGTGTCACGTCGGCCCCGCCCTCCGGCGCCGCGCCGGCCACCGGCATCGCCGCCTCCGCGTCCCCCGGCGCCGGCACGGGCCTCGGGATGGGCGCGAGCTTCGGGAGCGGGGAACGTCCTACGGCGTCCGAGGTCGCGGTGGAACGTCCTCCGTTCGTCCCCCCGGGTGCCACGCCGCCCGAGCCGCCCGCCGCGACCGGACCCGCCGAGCCGGCTCCTCGTTCCGGGAAGAGGGTGGTGCTGGCAGCGGGTGTGGCCGTGGCGATCGCGGCGATCGGCACGGCGGCGTACTTCGGCTACCAGACCTACAACACGGGCGGCAAGCCGGTGACGATGCCCGACCCGTTGCCGTCGGTGGACGTACGCCTGCCCGAGGAGCCGACCGAGACCGCCTCCCCCGAGCCGAGTCCCGCGGTCACCACCGTCCTGGACTCGGCGAAGACCGACCCGAAGAAGCTCACCCTCAAGGAGGCGTTCGCGCGGCGGCGGGTGACCATCGGCGGGCGCGCCTACACCCGCGCCAAGGTGGACATCACGGCACGCTGCGACAAGGTGGCAGTGAGCACCTTCGCCACGGCGCTGAAGCGCCAGAAGTGCACCCGGGTCCTGCGGGCGACGTACGTCGACAACAAGCGCCGCTACGCGGTGACGACGGGCATCGCCGTCTTCCCCACCAAGCAGGCGGCCGTCGCGGCGGACAAGAGGAAGAACCTCGCGAAGACCGTGTGGTTCCGCGGTCTGGCGGGCGGTACGGGCACCGGGACCGACAAGGCCGACATCTCCGGCGGCTACGCCGCGGGACTGGTCTGGGGACGCTACATCGTCTTCAGTTTCGCCACCTACAGCGACGGCCACACGCCGGGCGGCCAGGAGAAGGATCTGGGCCCGGTCAGCGGCGCCTTCCGCGACTACACCGCCCGAGTGATCGAGAAGCGCGTCACCGACTGACAGCGCCCCTGGCACGCGGCGCCCGTGTCACGGTCGGCCGCCGGCGCCCCGCCACAGGGGCGTCGGCGGCGTACCCGGCCAGTGGATGTCCAGCGGAGCCACGGCGGTACGGGTGGGAACGAGCTCAGGGGCCGAGGGTGCGCAGGTGGCGGGTCTCGCCGGCGCGGCGGGCGAGTTCGTCGTCGGCGGGGTAGCGGACCTCTTCGAGGCAGAGGCCGCGCGCGGGCGCGACGTTCACCCCTGAGTCGCGCGCGCCCTTGAGCAGCACCTCGGCGGGCCAGTCGACGAGCCGCTGACCTTCGCCGACGGCGAGCAGGCCGCCGACGAGCGCGCGCACCATCGAGTGGCAGAAGGCGTCGGCGACGACGGTGGCGACGAGCAGGCCGCCGGCGTCGCGCGTCCACTCCAGGCGCTGGAGTTCACGGATGGTCGTGGCGCCGTCCCTCTTCTTGCAGAAGGCGGCGAAGTCGTGCTCGCCGAGCAGATGCACCGCGGCGGCGTTCATACGGTCCACGTCGAGGGGCCGCGGGTACCAGAGCACTTCGCGCCTGCGCAGCGGGTCGCCCCCTCCCGGGGAGTCGCAGACGCGGTAGGCGTAGCGCCGGAAGAGCGCCGAGAAACGGGCGTCAAAGCCCCCAGGCGCCTTGCTGACGGCATGAACCCGTACATCCGGGGGCAAGACTCCTGCCAGCCGCCGGGTGAGCGCAGCGAGGCGCTCAGAGACGCTCATCGAGCCGCCGGCCCCCTTCCTCCGCCCCTCGACCGCCTGGAGCGCCTCGGCGGGCAGGTCGACATGGGCGACCTGCCCGCGCGCGTGCACCCCCGCGTCGGTACGGCCGGCGACCGTCAGGGAAGGGGAGGGTTCGAGGCGCAGGATGCGGCCGAGCGCGCTCTCGAGCTCGCCTTGGACGGTCCGCCGCTCGGGCTGGCGTGCCCAGCCGGAGAACTCGGTGCCGTCATAGCCGAGGTCGAGCCGCAGGCGCAGAGTCTCCCCCGCCCCCGGCGAGACCTCCCCCGGCGAACCGGCCGGCGCGGCCTCGGGCCGGGACGGCGCCACGCCGGAGACGAGCTCCGCCATGTCCGCGCTGTCCGCGCTGTCCGGCGTGAGCGGCGTGGGCTGCCTGAGCTGCGTGGTCGAAGTGGGCTGCCTGGGCGGCGTGGCCTGCGTGAGCGGTGCCTCGCCGGATGTCGCGGTCTCGGGCCCTTCGGGCGGTGATGCGGGCACTGCGTTCCCCCTGAGTGCCGGAGTTGCCGTTGTACTGCTCGTCCTGAGCGCCGGAGTCGCCGTCGTACTGCTCGTCGCCGGTGCCGGCCGGCCTCCGGCCACGGACGGCCGAGGTGACCAGAACGTCGGAGCCACCAGCCCACGAGACCTCGCAGCCGGCGCGGCCGAGGTGGTCAGAACGTCGCGGACACGAGCCCACCAGACCAGCCCGGCCGAGGTGGTCAGGACGTCGCAGACACGGGCCCAGTAGACCAACCGGCGCGGCCGGTGAGCCGCGAAGCCGCGGAGCCGACGCGCCGTGGGCCGTGGGCCGGTTAACGCGGACGGGCCCAGCGCACCGAGGTGGTGTGCTGGGCCCGTCCATGAGCATTCGGTGGGCCGATGGCCCCCGACAGGCCCGGGGGCGGTGAGCCCCCGGGATCGCCGCTTCGAGGTCAGGCCTCGTCCTTCTTGGACTCGGGCTTCTCGTCGGCCGCCGCGGTCTCCTCGGCCGGAGCCGCGTCTGCGGGGGCCTCGTCGGCCGGGGTCTCGTCGACGGGAGCGTCGTTCTCGGGGAGCTCGACGATCTCCTCGGCCGGCGCGGCGGCGGCCGGCGCGGCGGCGGGCGCCGTACGGGTCGTCGTCACCGCGTTCAGCGGCTCCGTCACCAGCTCGATCAGCGCCATCGGGGCGTTGTCGCCCTTACGCGGGCCGAGCTTGGTGATGCGCGTGTAGCCACCGGGACGCTCGGCGAAGGTCGGCGCGATCTCGGTGAACAGGTGGTGGACGACGCCCTTGTCCTTGACCACGGTCAGGACCTGGCGGCGGTTGTGGATGTCGCCCTTCTTGGCCTTGGTGATGAGACGCTCGGCCACAGGCCGAAGGCGCTTGGCCTTGGTCTCGGTGGTGCGGATGCGGCCGTGCTGGAACAGCTGGGTGGCGAGGTTCGCCAGGATCAGCCGCTCGTGGGCCGGGCTGCCGCCGAGACGTGCGCCCTTCGCAGGCTTGGGCATGGTCGTTCTCCTTTGAGGTAACCCGCTCCGGCCGTGTCAGGTACCGGAGTCGGGCCGGGAGCCCATGTCGGACGACAGGGGCTCCCGTTGACAGAAATGCGTCGTCGGCCGGAGCCGATCAGTACTGCTCGGTCTCGACGTAACGGGCGTCGTCGTCGTCGTAGTCGCCGCCGGCGACGGCCGTCGGGTCGAATCCGGGCGGGGAGTCCTTGAGGGACAGGGTCATCTCGTGCAGCTTCTGCTTGACCTCTTCGATCGACTTGGCGCCGAAATTCCTTATATCGAGAAGGTCCTGCTCGCTGCGCGCCACGAGCTCGCCCACGGTGTGGATGCCCTCGCGCTTGAGGCAGTTGTAGGAGCGGACGGTGAGGTTCAGCTCCTCGATCGGCAGCGCCAGGTCGGCGGCGAGCGCCGCGTCCGTCGGCGACGGGCCGATGTCGATGCCCTCGGCCTCGACGTTGAGCTCGCGGGCCAGGCCGAACAGCTCGACCAGGGTCTTGCCGGCGGAGGCCACCGCGTCGCGGGGCTTCATCGACGGCTTGGTCTCGACGTCCAGGATCAGACGGTCGAAGTCGGTGCGCTGCTCGACTCGGGTGGCCTCGACCTTGTAGGTCACCTTGAGGACCGGCGAGTAGATCGAGTCGACGGGAACGCGACCGATCTCCTGGCCGGGCTGCTTGTTCTGCGCGGCGGAGACGTAGCCGCGACCGCGCTCGACGGTCAGCTCCATCTCCAGCTTGGCCTTGCCGTTCAGCGTGGCGATGTGCAGGTCGGGGTTGTGCACCTCGACACCGGCGGGCGGCGCGATGTCGGCGGCCGTGACCTCGCCGGGGCCCTGCTTGCGCAGGTACATCACCACGGGCTCGTCGTGCTCGGAGGAGACGACCAGGGCCTTGAGGTTGAGGATGATGTCGGTGACGTCTTCCTTGACCCCGGGCACGGTCGAGAACTCGTGCAGGACGCCCTCGATGCGGATGCTCGTGACGGCCGCCCCCGGGATGGAGGACAGCAGCGTGCGGCGCAGCGAGTTGCCGATGGTGTAGCCGAAGCCAGGCTCCAGCGGCTCGATGACGAACCGGGACCTGGTCTCCTCGATCGACTCTTCGAGAAGGGACGGGCGCTGTGCGATCAGCATGGGTTCTCCCCTGGTTACGCGGGGCCCGCTATTTGACCACCGCGATCGGGTTCTTCACTGCCGAAGCTGTACGGCCTCCGCGAGGAGGCCGTACAGCTCTGCGGCAGACTTGCTCGAGCCTTACTTGGAGTAGAGCTCGACGATCAACTGCTCCTGGACCTGGGTGTCGATCTGCTGACGGACCGGAAGCTGGTGCACGAGAATGCGCAGCTTGTCCGGGACGACGCCGAGCCAGGCCGGGATGGTGCGGTCGCCCGTGGTGGCGCGAGCCACCTCGTACGGCATCAGGTTGCGAGCCTTCTCGCGGACCTCGATGATGTCGTGCTCGCGGACGCGGTAGGACGGGATGTCGACCTTCTTGCCGTTGACCAGGATGTGGCCGTGGCGCACCTGCTGGCGGGCGGCGTCACGGGACACGGCCAGACCGGCGCGGAAGACGACGTTGTCGAGACGGCTCTCCAGGATCTGGAGGAGGTTCTCACCCGTCTTGCCGGACTTGCGGTTGGCTTCCTCGTAGTAATTGCGGAACTGCTTCTCGAGGATGCCGTAGATGCGGCGCGTCTTCTGCTTCTCACGAAGCTGGAGCTGGTACTCCGACTCCTTGGGACGGCCGCGGCCGTGCTCACCCGGCGGGTAAGGACGGATCTCGATGGGGCACTTGGGGGACTCACACTTGCTGCCCTTGAGGAAGAGCTTGGTCTTCTCACGGCGGCAGAGCTTGCAGTCCGCTCCGGTGTAACGAGCCATTTCTCTATTTCTCCTGGGCCTCAGACGCGGCGGCGCTTGGGCGGACGGCAGCCGTTGTGCGGAACCGGGGTCACGTCCTGGATGGACCCCACCTCCAGGCCGGTGGCCTGGAGGGACCGGATGGCGGTCTCACGACCGGACCCGGGGCCCTTCACGAAGACATCGACCTTGCGCATGCCGTGCTCCATGGCGCGGCGGGCGGCGTTCTCGGCGGCCATCTGCGCCGCGAACGGCGTGGACTTGCGGGAGCCCTTGAAGCCGACGTGGCCGGCGCTGGCCCAGGAGATCACGTTCCCGCTCGGGTCGGTGATCGAAACGATCGTGTTGTTGAACGTGCTCTTGATGTGGGCGTGCCCGTGAGCGACGTTCTTCTTTTCCTTGCGGCGCACCTTCTTCGGTGCACCCTGGCGGCTCTTCGGAGGCATGTAGCGCTATCTCCTGAGGTGGTCGGTCCTGCTGCGTGGACGGCGGCGCGGCATCGGGCCATTGGCCGGCCCGGCTCTGCGCACCGTCGCGGACTACTTCTTGCCGGGCTTCTTCTTGCCGGCCACGGTCTTCTTCTTGCCCTTGCGGGTGCGTGCGTTGGTCTGCGTGCGCTGACCATGCACGGGAAGGCCGCGGCGGTGACGGATGCCCTGGTAGCAGCCGATTTCGATCTTGCGGCGGATGTCGGCCTGAACTTCGCGGCGAAGGTCACCTTCGATCTTGAAGGTGGCCTCGATGTAGTCACGCAGTGGCACGAGCTCGGTGTCGCTGAGCTGGTGGACCCGAAGGTCACCGTTCACGCCGGTGGCGTTCAGGATCTCAAGGGCGCGGCTGCGGCCGATTCCGTAGATGTAGGTGAGAGCGATCTCCAGCCGCTTGTCGCGGGGGAGGTCGACGCCAACCAGGCGAGCCATGGTCGGGCATTCTCCTTCGATGTGGCGGAGGTCCTGCGCCCCACTACCCCTCCCCATGCCCGGGGTGAGGGCCCCGGCCTCCGACCGGGGGTCGCCCGCGCGGTTCGGCCCTGAGGCCGCCTGCGCGGGTGTGGTGCGCGATTACGTTGTTTCCCGGCGAGGCCGCCCGTCCCCCTTGAGGGGGGCCGGCCGTCCCGCACGGGCCGCGATCAGCCCTGGCGCTGCTTGTGGCGCAGGTTGTCGCAGATCACCATGACGCGACCGTGCCGGCGGATCACCTTGCACTTGTCGCAGATCTTCTTGACGCTCGGCTTGACCTTCATAGTCCCTGTCGTTCCTCAGACGGCCCGCCCGCCGGCCCTGCCCGGTAGTCCCGCCTCACGCCGTGCGGAGCGCACGACCAGGCGGATCCTCCTCGCAGCCGGGACGGGGGGGGCTTACTTGTATCGGTAGACGATCCGCCCACGACTGAGGTCGTAGGGGCTCAGTTCAACGACCACCCTGTCGTCGGGGAGGATCCGGATGTAGTGCATCCGCATCCGTCCACTGATGTGGGCCAGGACCTTATGGCCGTTGTCGAGTTGCACCCGGAACATCGCGTTCGGGAGCGACTCAACCACAGTGCCCTCGATCTCGATGGCGCCGTCCTTCTTGGCCATGTCCCTCGCGTTTCACTGATCGGTCGTCTGAGGTATCGGCACACTAAGCAGCCGCGACCTAGAGCGCGCATGAGAGAGCGGCGATAGCTGACCGCCGACGCGCAATGGTCATAGTGAGCCGACAAAGGAGTGTACGACAACCGGCGAGGAATTGCGAAACGCCTGGCGCTTGTCCGGACACAACCGACCACTAGCGTACCTCAGATGGGTGGGATGGGAAGAGGACGCGCCCACCCGGCCGCACGGTACCGCCGATACCGGGCCAGGGTGGGCGCGTGATCATGGCGGGCCGGGGGTGGGCTCGCAAAAGCTCACCTACCCGGCGACACCCCGGAAAACTGCCACCAGCGGTAAAGCCTGCGTCCAATGCCCGTGAACAGGCCAATGGCCCTGAACGCGGGAAGAGCGGGCGCTCCCCCAGGAGCGCCCGCTCTGTTGTTCCCCCCGCCTCCGGTCCCCCTCACTGAGACCGGAAGGTCTGATCACCGTGAGAGGAGACCGATCAGAAGCTGCCGTACCGGTGCCAGCCGCTCCAGTCGTAGTCACGGGTGGAACCCTCGCCCACGCGGAACCGGAAGCCGTCGACACCGCGGTTGAAGTCGATCCGGTGGTCGAAGTGGCCGAAGGTGCGGTAACGCTTGTAGAAGTGCCAGCCGCTGTTGTTGTGGTAGTAGACGTCGAACCACGCGTACTGGCGGTCACGGTCGCGGTCGAACAGGTCGAAGTCGAGGTAGTAGTGGCCGCCCGACCGGCCCCAGAAGCCCTTGGCGTAGGAGCGGTCGTCCCGGTCCTCGCGCCCGCCGAAGCCGGAGAAGAACGGGCCGAAGTTGTGGCGGGACAGAGCCTGGGTGGCCGGGGTGGCGGCGGCCGCGCCGGCCGTCGACGCCGAGGCGGCGGGGGCGGCGGCGATGCCGACGGCCAGAGCACCGGCGAGGGCGGTGCCGACGAGCAGGTTGCGAATCTTTCGCACTGTGTTCCTCCTGTGAGCGAGCGTCCTCGGGATGAGAACGGATTCCCCGTTCCGGTCGAGCTTTCCGTGTGCTGCTCGTTCCGGACATCGCTCACGTTATGGAGGCCGGCCGTTCTGTTCTGCGTACGAATACGCACTGGCCGCCGAGGGTGTACTACTACACAGAACGGACGAAGACGGAGGGCTCAGCCCTTCTTGCCGGAGTCATGCGAACCCGCCCCGAAGATGGTCGCGACCAGCAGGATCGCGCCCCAGGGGCCCGCCACCCACATCGGCCAGAAATATCCGCCGAAGTCGGTGAGGGCGTAGGTCACCGAGCAGATCGCCACCACGGTGGCCCACGCCGTCCAGGACGCCTTGATGTTCTTAGCGGACTGGCCGGTCTGCGGCGCCCGTGCCGGCTCTTGGGCCGCAGGAAGGTTGTGCATGTCGATGTCAGGCAGGTCGGCGGTGAGTTTCTGCAGGTCACCGTAGGTGCGCCCGACATAGACCAGCTCCAGGCGCTCGTTGAACTCCTCCATGGTGAGCCGGCCCTGCGCGCAGTGCTCACGCAGCGCGGCGGCGACCTTGTCCCTGTCGCCGTCGGACGCCCTCATGTCCGGTGTCGCCGCCATCGCCATCCACTCCCGCTCACGTCAGCCAGTGGGCCGTTCCACGAGCGGGTCAAAGGAGTGCGTCACTCCGTCTTGCCGTCGGTACCGGCCTTCTCTCCAAGAAGCTCGCCAAGGCGTGCCTTCCCCCCGTCAAGGGCGGTGAGCACCCAAGGACCATTATCGGTCACGGCGACGCTGTGCTCGAAGTGTGCGGAAGGTTTTCCATCGATGGTCACGACGGTCCAGTCGTCGGCCAGCACGCGGGTGCGGTCGGTGCCCAGGTTCACCATCGGCTCGATCGCGAAGCACATGCCCGTCTCGAAGCGCGGGCCCCGGCCCGGCCGCCCGTGATTGGCCACCCACGGGTCCATGTGCATCTCGGTGCCGATGCCGTGGCCGCCGTACTCCTGAGGGATGCCGTAGCGGCCCTGAGAGCGCACGTAGCGCTCGACCTCGAACCCGATGTCGGACAGGTGCCTGCCGACCGTCAGGGCGGCGATGCCACGCCACATGGCCTCTTCGGTCACCCGCATCAGCTCGGTCAGCTTGGGGTCGATCTCGCCGACGCCCACGGTGATCGCCGAGTCGCCGTGCCAGCCGTCGAGGATGGCGCCGCAGTCGATGGAGATGACGTCGCCCTCGCGCAGAGGACGCCGGTCGCCCGGGATGCCGTGGACGACCTCCTCGTTCACCGAGGCGCAGATCGTCGCGGGATAACCCTGGTAGCCCTTGAACGACGGGATGGCCCCCTCGTCGCGGATCGCCTTCTCGGCGATGGCGTCGAGGTCGAGCGGTGTCATCCCCGGCCGCACGGAGTCGCGCAGGAGTTGGAGTGTGCGTCCCACCACCAGGCCGGCGGACCGCATCTTCTCCAGCTGCTCAGGTGTCTTGACCTGTATTCCGTGCTTGTTCTTCTTGAACACTTACTGGCACCCCCTGGGGTGAATCAACGGACCGCCCTGCATCCCAATTCCCCCGATTGTCCCCTTGATTGTCCCCCGGCAAGCCGGACGCCACCCCTGGGACAGGTCCCAAAGGTGGCGTCGGAGGTGTTCGTCAGTCGGCGAAGCGGCGCAGTTCCGCCATCGCCCGCTGGGTGATCTCTTCGACCGGCCCCGTCGCGTCGACGCCGTGGAGGATGCCCTCATCGGCGTAGAAGGAGATCAGCGGAGCCGTCTGCTGCTGGTAGACCTCCAGGCGATGACGGATGGTCTCTTCGCGGTCGTCGTCGCGCTGGAACAGATCGCCGCCGCAGGCGTCGCAGACGCCGTCCTTGGAGGGAGGGTCGAAGACCACGTGCCACACCTTGCCGCAGGAACGGCAGGTGCGCCGCCCGGCCAGGCGTCGCACGACCTCTTCGTCGTCGACGACGAGCTCCAGCACCACATCGAGATGAGTGCCGAACTCCGCGAGCATCTTGTTCAGGATCTGCGCCTGCGGCACGTTACGCGGGAAGCCGTCGAGCAGGAAACCCTCCTGCGCGTCCGGCTCCCCGAGGCGGTCGCGGACCATGGCGACGGTCACCTCGTCGGGTACGAGGTCGCCACGGTCCATGTACTCCTTGGCAAGCTTGCCGAGTTCCGTGCCGCCCGACACGTTGGCACGGAAGATGTCACCTGTCGAGATCTTCGGGATGGACAGGTTCGATGCGATGAACTGGGCCTGTGTCCCCTTGCCCGCTCCGGGGGGCCCGACCAGGACGACGCGCACTACTTGAGGAAGCCCTCGTAGTTCCGCTGCTGGAGCTGGCTCTCGATCTGCTTAACGGTGTCCAGCCCAACACCAACCATGATCAGAATGCTCGTGCCTCCGAACGGGAAGTTCTGGCTCGCCCCGGCCACCGCGAGCGCGATGATCGGGACCATGGAGATCAACCCCAGATAGAGCGAACCCGGAGCGGTCAGCCGGTTGAGCACGTAGCTCAGGTACTCGGCGGTCGGCCGGCCCGGACGGATGCCTGGGATGAATCCACCGTACTTCTTCATGTTGTCGGCCACCTCAACGGGGTTGAAGGTGATGGACACGTAGAAGTAGGTGAAGAAGATGATCAGCACGAAGAACGTGAGCATGTAGACCGGGTGGTCACCGCGGACGAAGTTCTGCGCGAGCCACTGCACCACCACGCCAGGGTTCTCGGCGTTCCCGAACAGCGAGACGACGAGCTGCGGCAGGTAGAGCAGCGAGGAGGCGAAGATGACCGGGATGATGCCGGCCTGGTTGACCTTCAGCGGGATGTAGGTCGAGGTGCCGCCGTACATGCGGCGGCCCACCATGCGCTTGGCGTACTGCACCGGGATGCGGCGCTGAGCCTGCTCGACGAACACCACGGCCGCGATCATGAACACACCGACGATCATCACCACGACGAAGGTGAAGGCGTTCTGCCGGAAGATGTTCAGCAGCTCCGACGGGAAGACCGCGATGACCTGCGTGAAGATCAGGATCGACATGCCGTTGCCCACGCCGCGGTCGGTGACCAGCTCGCCCAGCCACATGATGACCGAGGTGCCGGCCGTCATGACGACCACCATCGTGACGATGGTGAAGGCGTCGTTGTTCACCAGGAGCGGCTGGCGGCAGTTCGGGAACAGCTGCCCGGTGCGCGCGAGCGCGACGAATGCCGTCGACTGCAGGATCGCCAGGCCGATGGTCAGGTAACGCGTGTACTGCGTGATCTTCGCGGTGCCGGACTGGCCCTCCTTCTTGAGGGCCTCGAGGCGGGGGATCACCACCGTCAAGAGCTGAAGGATGATGCTCGAGGTGATGTACGGCATGATTCCGAGCGCGAACACTGAAAGTTTCAGCAGCGCGCCGCCACTGAACAGCTGCACCATGCCATAGATGTTGGCGGCGTCGCCCGCCTGCGCCTCTTTCAGACACTGCTGCACGTTGACCGTGTTGACGCCCGGGGTCGGCAGCACCGAACCCAGCCGGAACAACACGATGATGCCCAGTGTGAAGAGCAGCTTGTTGCGCAGGTCGGGCGTACGGAACGCCCGGGTAATCGCGGTCAGCACGGTCCCTCCTGCGCGCCCATAAGGCGATATCGGTCAGCGAAGGTCTGAAAGTGATGCATCGGCACGTCTCTGATCAACGAGCCCTGGACAGCCTTTGTCCAGCGCACTCTAACGCACTACGGGCGCGGCGGCTCCCACGGAGCCCCCGCGCCTCGTACTGCCTTGACTACAGCTCGGTGACAGAGCCACCGGCTGCAGCGATCTTCTCCTTCGCGGAGGCGGAGAAAGCGTGCGCCTGCACGTTCAACGCCACCGAGATGTCACCGGTTCCCAGAATCTTGACCGGCTGGTTCTTGCGGACCGCGCCACGCTCGACCAGGGTCTCCACCGTGACGTCGCCGCCCTCGGAGAAGAGCTCGCCCAGCCTGTCCAGGTTGACGACCTGATAGGTCGTCTTGAACAGGGCGTTGGAGAAGCCCTTCCGCTTCGGCAGCCGCCGCTGGAGCGGAACCTGGCCACCCTCGAAACCGAGAGGGACGTTCGTGCGCGACTTGGTGCCCTTGGTGCCACGCCCCGCGGTCTTGCCCTTGGACGCCTCGCCACGGCCCTTGCGGACCTTGGACTTGTTGGCGCCGGGGGCCGGACGCAGGTGGTGAATGCGCAGCGGCGTTCCGCCGCCCGTGTTCTCAGCGTTAGCCATGACTAGTCGACCTCTTCCACCTCGACGAGGTGCGTCACCACGGCGACCATGCCCCGGATCTCCGGGCGGTCCTCCTTGACGACGACATCGCCGATTCGCTTCAGGCCCAGCGAGCGCAGCGAGTCACGCTGGTTCTGCTTGCCACCGATCTTCGACCGGGTCTGGGTGATCTTGAGACGAGCCATCGGCTAGCTCACCGCCTTCGCCGCGGCGGCGGCCTCGGCGATGCCCTCGGCGCGAGCCTTGAGCATGCGCACGGGGGCGACGTGCTCGATCGGCAGTCCACGGCGGGCGGCGATCTCCTCGGGCCTGCTGAGGCCCTTCAGAGCCGCCACGGTGGCGTGGACGATGTTGATCGGGTTGTCCGAGCCGAGCGACTTGGACAGCACGTCGTGGATGCCGGCGCACTCAAGGACGGCGCGCACGGGGCCACCCGCGATGACACCGGTACCCGGCGAGGCCGGGCGCAGCAGGACGACGCCCGCGGCGTCCTCACCCTGCGAGGTGTGCGGGATGGTGCCCTGGATGCGCGGCACCTTGAAGAAGTGCTTCTTGGCCTCTTCGACGCCCTTGGCGATCGCCGCGGGCACTTCCTTGGCCTTGCCGTATCCGACGCCGACCAGGCCGTTGCCGTCACCGACGACAACCAGGGCGGTGAAGCTGAAGCGCCGACCACCCTTGACGACCTTGGCCACTCGGTTGATCTTCACGACGCGCTCGATGTACGAGACGCCCTTCTCGGCGGCGCCACCGCGGCGATCGTCGCGACGGTCACGCCGCTCACCACCGCCGCCGGCGCCGCGACGCGGAGCTGCAGCCATCAGTGGTTCCTCTCCTCGTTGCTCTTGATTGCGATGCCGGCCGGAGACATCAGTTGCGATTCTCGCAGCATCAGAACTCCAGCCCGCCTTCACGGGCGCTGTCCGCGAGAGCCGCGATGCGGCCCGCGTAGCGATTGCCACCGCGGTCGAAGACCACGGCGGTGATCCCGGCGGCCTTGGCCCGCTGAGCGAGGAGCTCGCCGACCTTCTTCGCCTTGTCGGTCTTGGTGCCCTCGGCCGTGCGAAGCGAGGCGTCCAGAGTGGACGCGCTCACCATCGTGTGGCCGGCGAGGTCGTCGACGATCTGCACGAACAGGTGACGCGCGGAGCGGTTGACGACCAGGCGCGGACGGGCCGGAGAGCCCACGACCTTCTTGCGGACACGACGGTGACGACGCGAACGCGACAGCGCGCGCGCGGCCGTGTGCTTGGCAACCTTGGTGAAGGCCATGACTACTTACCAGCCTTTCCGACCTTGCGGCGGATGACTTCGCCCTGGTACCGCACACCCTTGCCCTTGTAGGGGTCAGGCTTGCGCAGCTTGCGGATGTTCGCGGCGACCTCGCCGACCTTCTGCTTGTCGATGCCGTCCACATGGAACAGGGTCGGCCTGTCGACTCGGAAGGAGACACCCTCAGGCGCGTCGACGATCACGGGGTGACTGAAGCCCAGTGAGAACTCCAGCTGCGCCGGGCTCTTGGCCTGGACGCGGTAACCCACGCCGACGATCTCCAGCGTCTTGCTGTATCCCTTGGTCACGCCGTCCACCATGTTGGCGATCAGCGTGCGGGAGAGCCCGTGCAGCGCACGGACCTTCTGCTCGTCGTTGGGGCGGGTGACGGCGATAGCGCCGTCGTCGCCCTTCTCGACCACGATCGGCTCGACGACCGTGTGCGAAAGCGTGCCCTTGGGGCCCTTGACCGTGACATCCCGGCCGTCGATGGTGACGTCGACACCATTCGGTACAGGGATGGGCAGCCGTCCAATTCGCGACATGCTGTGATTCCTCCCCTCTACCAAACGTAGGCGAGGACTTCCCCGCCCACACCACGCTTGCCGGCCTGCTTGTCGGTCATGAGCCCGCCGGACGTCGAGATGATCGCGACGCCCAGCCCGCCCAGGACCCGAGGCAGGTTGTCCTTCTTTGCATAGACCCGCAGACCAGGCTTGGAAACCCGGCGCAGGCCCGCGATAGACCGTTCACGCGTAGGCCCGAACTTGAGCTCCACCACGAGGTTCTTTCCGACCTTGGCGTCTTCGACGGCCCAGGCCTGGATGTAACCCTCCTGCTGGAGGATCTCGGCGATATGCGCCTTGATCTTCGAGTACGGCATGGCCACGGTGTCGTGGTATGCCGAGTTCGCGTTACGCAGACGTGTCAACATGTCTGCGATCGGGTCGGTCATCGTCATGGCCGGTGGCCCTCCTCACCGCGGTTTCCCTGTGACGGGACCTACGGTGTGGTCATGGGCGCCTAGAGCAGCGCCCGGTTGATATGACTTATACGTACGGCTGGCGCCGTGCGGGCCCCTCCCTGAGGGATGTCCCTGGGGAGCCCCTCTAAGAGGAGCCCGCACGCGAACTACCAGCTCGACTTGGTGATGCCGGGCAGCTCGCCCCGGTGCGCCATCTCACGGAAGCACACGCGGCAGAGGCCGAACTTGCGGTAGACGGCGCGGGGCCGGCCACAGCGCGAGCATCGAGTGTACGCCCGCACGCCGAACTTCGGCTTGCGCTCGGCCTTCGCGATCAGAGACTTCTTGGCCATCAGGCCTCCTTGAAGGGGAAGCCGAGGAGCTTCAGCAGCGCCCGGCCCTGGTCGTCGGTCGTGGCCGTGGTCACGACCGTGATGTCCATGCCCCGCTGGCGGTCGACCCGGTCGGGGTCCACCTCGTGGAACATGACCTGCTCGGTCAGACCGAAGGTGTAGTTCCCGTTGCCGTCGAACTGCTTGGGCGACAGCCCGCGGAAGTCCCGGATGCGCGGAAGCGCCAGGGAGAGCAGCCGGTCAAGGAACTCCCACATGCGGTCGCCGCGCAGAGTCACGTGCGCGCCGATCGGCATGCCCTCGCGCAGCTTGAACTGGGCGATGGACTTGCGGGCGTGGGCGACGGCCGGCTTCTGGCCGGTGATGGCGGTGAGATCGCGCACCGCGCCCTCGATGAGCTTGGAGTCACGAGCGGCCTCGCCGACGCCCATGTTCACCTTGATCTTGGTGAGCCTGGGGATCTGCATGGCGTTCTCGATGCCGAACTGCTCGCGCAGCTTGGCGGCGATCTCCTCGTGATAACGCTGCTTGAGGCGAGGCGCGACGCGCTCGGTCTCAGTTGTGGTGGCGGTCATCAGTTGTCCTCACCCGATTCGTCGGCCTTGTCGGCCTTCTTGGCGGGCTTGTCGTCCTTCTTCGCCTCATCCTTGAGCTTCTTCACGTTGCTCACGTGGATGGGGGCCTCCATGGTCTGCACGCCGCCTTCCTTGGCGCCGCGCGGACCCTGGTGGGTGACCTTCGAGTGCTTCTTGATCATGTTGACGCCCTCGATGACCACGCGATCCTCGCGCGGGAGAGCGAGGATCACGCGACCCTTGGCACCCTTGTCCTTACCGGCGATGACCTGGACGAGGTCACCCTTCTTCACATGCAGCTTCGGCATTACAACACCTCCGGCGCGAGCGAGATGATGCGCATGAACTTCTTCTCGCGCAGCTCGCGACCCACCGGACCGAAGATACGCGTGCCCCGAGGGTCACCGCTGTCCTTGATGATGACCGCGGCGTTCTCGTCGAAGCGGATGTAGGAGCCGTCGGGGCGGCGGCGCTCCTTAGTGGTGCGCACCACGACAGCCTTGACCACATCACCCTTTTTGACACCCGCGGCGGGAAGGGCGTCCTTCACCGTCGCGACGATGATGTCGCCGATACCCGCGTAGCGCCGACCCGAGCCACCGAGCACACGGATGCACAAGATCTCCTTGGCACCCGTGTTGTCGGCGACCTTGAGCCGCGACTCCTGCTGGATCACGTCAACTCCCGTGTGTCACGCCGGTTCTCATTCGCTGAGCCTGGCGGAACTAGATTTCGGTCTAATGCACCCTCGTGCCGGCCTGACCGGCGCCGAGGGGGGACGCCCGCGCGGGAGACCCCCTTCCAGAGGGGTCTCCCGCAAGGCGACTTACTTGGCCCGCTCGAGGATCTCCACGACCCGCCACCGCTTGGTGGCGGACAGCGGCCGGGTCTCCATCAGGAGGACGCGGTCGCCGACGCCGCAGGAGTTGGCCTCGTCGTGGGCCTTGTACTTGGTCGTACGGCGGATGACCTTGCCGTACAGCGGGTGCTTGACGCGGTCCTCGACGGCGACGACGACGGTCTTGTCCATCTTGTCGCTGACGACCAGACCCTCACGGGTCTTGCGGTAGTTCCGCGCCTGCTTGTCGGTGGTCTCAGTTGTCTCAGCCATCGCTCGGCTCCTTCTCGACCGTGATGATTCCGAGCTCCCGCTCGCGCATCACGGTGTAGATACGGGCGATCTCGCGGCGGACGGCCCGGAGCCGCCCATGGCTTTCCAACTGACCGGTCGCCGCCTGGAAGCGGAGGTTGAACAGCTCCTCCTTGGCTTCCTTCAGCTTCTGGACCAGTTCATCCTGGTCAGAAGTCCGCAGCTCACCGGCGGTCAGGCCCTTAGCCATCACGCCTCACCCACTTCACGCTTAACAAACCGGCACTTCATCGGGAGCTTGTGCATCGCGCGCCGGAGGGCCTCACGGGCCACCGGCTCGGAGACGCCCGAGAGCTCGAACATGACGCGGCCGGGCTTGACGTTGGCGATCCACCACTCCGGCGAACCCTTACCGGAACCCATGCGGGTCTCGGCCGGCTTCTTCGTCAGGGGACGGTCCGGGTAGATGTTGATCCACACCTTGCCGCCACGGCGGATGTGCCGGGTCATGGCGATACGAGCGGCCTCGATCTGGCGGTTGGTCACGTAGTGGTGCTCAAGCGCCTGGATGCCGAACTCGCCGAACACGACCCTGGTGCCGCCCTTGGCGGCTCCGCTGCGGTCAGGCCGGTGCTGCTTGCGGTGCTTGACCCTGCGAGGGATCAGCATGGTCAGCTCCCTTCAGCACCCGGCTGCTCTGCCGGGCCGGTCTCGGGCGCCCCAGCGGGCGCGGTGCTTTCGGTCCTCGGGCCACGGCCGCCGCCACGGGGGGCGCCGCCGTCACGGCCACGACCGCCGCCACCGCCACCGCCCGCGCCACGGCCGCGCTGCGGCCGGTCGGTGCGGTCGCGACGCTGGCCGCCCGCGCGCGCACCGGCCGCGGCCGCCTCGCGCTCGGCGCGGCTGGTCGGAGCCTCGCCCTTGTAGATCCACACCTTCACGCCGATGCGGCCGAAGGTGGTGCGGGCCTCGTAGAAGCCGTAGTCGATGTCAGCGCGGAGGGTGTGCAGGGGCACGCGGCCCTCGCGGTAGAACTCCGAGCGCGACATCTCGGCGCCGCCGAGACGACCGGAGCACTGGACACGGATGCCCTTGGCGCCGCTCTTCATCGCCGACTGCATGGCCTTGCGCATCGCACGCCGGAACGAGACCCGGCTGGAGAGCTGCTCGGCCACGCCCTGGGCGACGAGCTGGGCGTCGACCTCGGGGTTCTTGACCTCGAGGATGTTCAGCTGGACCTGCTTCTTGGTCAGCTTCTCGAGGTCGCCACGGATGCGGTCCGCCTCGGCGCCGCGGCGTCCGATGACGATGCCGGGCCGGGCGGTGTGGATGTCGACCTGGACGCGGTCGGTGGTGCGCTCGATCTCGACCTTGGAGATGCCGGCCCGCTCCATGCCCTTCTGCAGCATGCGGCGGATCGACACGTCCTCGGCGACGTAGGACTTGTACAGCTTGTCGGCGTACCACCGGCTCTTGAAGTCGGTCGTGATGCCGAGCCGGAACCCGTGCGGGTTAACCTTCTGGCCCACTAGCGGGTCCTTCCCTTCGGCCTGCCCTGACCTTCCGGCCGGGCTTCGACGATCACAGTGATGTGGCTCGTCCGCTTGTTGATCCGATAGGCACGGCCCTGGGCACGGGGACGGAACCTCTTCAGCGTCGGGCCCTCATCGACCCACGCCCGGCTCACGACCAGCGACTCGCGGTCGAGCTTGAAGTTGTGCTCCGCGTTCGCCACAGCGCTCGACAGCACCTTGTAGATCGGCTCGCTCGCCGCCTGGGGGGCGAACTGCAGCACGGCCTGCGCCTCCGAAGCGGGCAGCCCGCGAATGAGGTCCACCACGCGGCGGGCCTTCTGGGGCGTGACGCGGACGAACCGCGCCTGAGCCCTGGCTTCCATCGCTTACTCCTCGTTTCCTAAGGCGCTTACCGCCGGCTACGCCGGTCTTCCTTGACGTGGCTCCGGAAGGTCCGCGTCGGCGCGAACTCACCCAGCTTGTGACCGATCATCGACTCGGTGACGAACACCGGGACGTGCTTGCGCCCGTCGTGGACGGCGATCGTGTGGCCGAGCATGTCGGGCACGATCATGGAGCGCCGCGACCACGTCTTGATGACGTTCTTGGTGCCCTTTTCGTTCTGCGTGTCCACCTTCTTCAAAAGGTGGCCGTCAACGAAAGGACCCTTCTTAAGGCTACGTGGCATTTAGGCTGCTCCTACCGCTTCTTCCTCTTGCTCCGCCGACGGATGATCAGTCGGTCGCTGGCCTTGTTGGCCTGACGAGTACGGCCCTCGGGCTTGCCCTTGGGGTTCACCGGGTGGCGACCGCCGGAGGTCTTGCCCTCACCACCACCGTGCGGGTGGTCGACCGGGTTCATGGCGACACCGCGGACGGTCGGGCGCTTGCCCTTCCAGCGGTTACGGCCGGCCTTGCCGATGTTGATGTTGGCCTGCTCGGCGTTGCCGACCTGACCAACCGAAGCGCGGCAGCGCACGTCCACCTGGCGCATTTCACCGGAGGGCATACGCAGCGTGGCGTACTGCCCTTCCTTGGCCAGCAGCTGGATCTGCGCGCCGGCGGACCGGCCCAGCTTCGCGCCGCCGCCCGGCTTCAGCTCCACGGCGTGGATGAAGGTACCGGTCGGGATGTTGCGAAGCGGCAGGCAGTTGCCCGGCTTGATGTCGGCCGCAGGACCGTTCTCGATGCGGTCGCCCTGCTTGATGCCCGTGGGAGCGAGGATGTAGCGCTTCTCGCCGTCCGCGTAGTGCAGGAGCGCGATGCGCGACGTGCGGTTGGGGTCGTACTCGATGTGAGCGACCTTGGCCGGAACGCCGTCCTTGTCGTGGCGCCGGAAGTCGATGATCCGGTACGCGCGCTTGTGCCCGCCGCCCTGGTGACGCGCGGTCACCCGGCCGTGGACGTTACGACCACCCTTGCTGTGCAGGGGAGCAAGCAGCGACTTCTCCGGCGTGCTGCGCGTGATCTCGGCGAAGTCCGAGACGCTCGCGCCGCGGCGACCCGGAGTCGTCGGCTTGTATTTACGGATGCCCATCTTTTTCGTTCATCCCTTGTCGATGTTGCTTGGCTATGCGGCGGCGGAGATCAGCTGATCTGACCGAAGATGTCGATCCGGTCGCCTTCCACCAGGCTCACGATCGCCCGCTTGGTGCTCGGGCGCTGGCCGTAACCGAACTTCGTCCGCTTACGCTTGCCCTGGCGGTTGATCGTGTTCACGCTGGTGACCTTGACGCCGAAGATCTGCTCTACAGCGATCTTCACCTGCGTCTTGTTGGCCGTCTTGCGCACCAAGAACGTGTACTTGTTGTGCTCATCGATCAGGCCGTAGCTCTTCTCAGAGACGATCGGCTTGATGATGATGTCGCGCGGGTCGGCGATCTTCTGCATCAGGCGTCTTCCTTCCCGCTGCTGCCCAGCCGCGCAACGACCTGGTCGTACGCCTCACGCGTGAAGATCACGTCGTCGTAGCAGAGCACGTCATACGTGTTGAGCTGACCCGCGTCCAGGAGGTGGACCTCCGGCGCGTTCCGCAGGCTCAGCCAGGTGAGCTCGTCGTCCGCGTCGACCACGACGAGGACGCTGCGAGCCTTGGAGATGTTGCGCAGCGCCTCGAGGGCGGCCTTGGTCTTGGGGGTGTCCCCGCTGACCAGGCTGTCCACGATGTGCACGCGGCCGCCGGCCGCCCGGTCGCTGAGGGCTCCGCGCAGGGCGGCGGCCTTCATCTTCTTGGGCGTCTTCTGGCTGTAGTCGCGCGGCTGCGGGCCGTGGACGACGCCACCGCCGGTGAACTGCGGCGCGCGGGTCGAGCCCTGACGGGCCCGGCCGGTGCCCTTCTGGCGGTACGGCTTCTTGCCGCCGCCGCGGACCTCGCCACGGGTCTTCGTCTTGTGAGTGCCCTGCCGGCGCGCGGCCAGCTGGGCGACGACGACCTGGTGGATGAGCGGAATGTTGACCTTGGCGCCGAAGATGTCCTCCGGCAGGTCGACGCTTCCGGTCTTCGCGCCGGCCGCGTCGAGGACGTCAATCGTGGTGCTCACTTGGCAGCCCCCTTCTTGGCAGCGGTGCGAATGAGGACCAGGCTGCCGTTGGCGCCGGGGACCGCACCCTTGACCAGGATGAGGTTCTTCTCGGCGTCCACGGCGTGAACCTTGAGGTTCTGGACGGTGGTCCGGACGTTGCCCATGCGGCCCGCCATGCGCAGGCCCTTGAACACGCGACCGGGGGTGGCGCAGCCACCGATGGAGCCGGGCGAGCGGTGCTTGCGCTGGGTGCCGTGCGAGGCGCTGAGGCCCTTGAAGCCGTGACGCTTCATGACACCCGCGAAGCCCTTGCCCTTGCTCTTGCCGGTCACGTCGATGAACTGGCCGGCCTCGAAGGCGTCGGCCAGTACTTCCTGACCGAGCGTGTACTCGGAGGCGTCGGAGGTCCGGAGCTCGACGAAGTAGCGGCGCGGGGTGATGTCGTGCTTGCGCAGATAGTCACCAAGCGGCTTGTTCACCTTGCGCGGGTCCACCTGCCCGTAGCCGAGCTGAACAGCGGAGTAGCCGTCCTTGTCCTCAGTGCGGACGCGGGTCACCACGCACGGACCGGCCTCGATGACGGTGACCGGAACGATCCGGTTGCCCTCATCGAAGACCTGGGTCATGCCGAGCTTCTTGCCCAGGACGCCCTTGATCTGCTTAGCCATGTCAGTGCGTTCCCTCAGAGCTTGATCGAGATGTCGACGCCGGCCGGAAGGTCGAGACGCATGAGCGAGTCGACGGTCTTCGGCGTCGGATCGATGATGTCAATCAGCCGCTTGTGCGTGCGCATTTCGAAGTGCTCACGGCTGTCCTTGTACTTGTGCGGCGAGCGGATGACGCAGTACACGTTCTTCTCGGTCGGCAACGGCACCGGGCCCGCGACCTTCGCGCCAGTCCGCGTCACCGTCTCGACGATCTTCTTGGCCGAGCTATCGATGACCTCGTGGTCATAGGCCTTAAGCCGGATGCGGATCTTCTGTCCCGCCATAGTGGCCTCGGTGTCCTTCGCTGTCGTCCTGCAGAAGTTTCGTGCGGCCTTTTGCCGCTATGGGTGTCCCACGTGGCTTGCGCCCCATGGCCCCCCTCACCTTCCGTGATCTTGCAGTCATCTCGGTCGCATCGGCCGAGACGGCTGCGAGATCACGGGCCCGGGTGGGCTCGGAGCTCGCCGTGGGCTCCGGGGCCGCGTGAGCGGCCCCTTCGTGGTACGACGGCCGGCCCCGGTATCCCGAGGCCGACCGCCGACCCGCGGTCGTACTACTTGATGATCTTCGTGACTCGACCCGCACCGACGGTGCGGCCACCCTCGCGGATGGCGAACTTGAGACCGTCCTCCATCGCGATGGGCTGGATGAGCTGGACGGTCATCTCGGTGTTGTCACCGGGCATGACCATCTCGGTGCCCTCGGGCAGGGTCACGACGCCCGTCACGTCCGTGGTACGGAAGTAGAACTGCGGGCGGTAGTTGTTGAAGAACGGCGTGTGGCGGCCGCCCTCGTCCTTGGACAGGATGTAGACCTGAGCCTCGAACTCGGTGTGCGGGGTGGTCGTGCCCGGCTTGATGATGCACTGGCCGCGCTCGACGTCCTCGCGCTTGATGCCGCGCAGGAGCAGACCGACGTTGTCGCCGGCCCGGCCCTCGTCAAGGAGCTTGCGGAACATCTCGACACCGGTGACGGTGGTCGTGGTGCTCTTCTCCTTGATGCCGATGATGTCGACGGTCTCGTTGACCTTGACGATGCCGCGCTCGATACGACCGGTCACGACGGTGCCGCGGCCGGTGATCGAGAAGACGTCCTCGATCGGCATGAGGAAGGGCTTGTCGGTGTCACGAACGGGCTCGGGGACGTTGTCGTCCACGGCGTTCATGAGCTCGATGATCGAGTCGCCCCACTTCTCGTCGCCCTCGAGCGCCTTCAGCGCCGAGACGCGAACGACCGGCAGGTCGTCACCCGGGAACTCCTGAGCGGACAGGAGCTCGCGGACCTCGAGCTCGACGAGCTCCAGGATCTCCTCGTCATCCACCATGTCGGCCTTGTTCAGGGCGACGACGATGTAGGGGACGCCGACCTGGCGGGCCAGGAGGACGTGCTCCTTGGTCTGCGGCATCGGGCCGTCGGTGGCGGCGACCACGAGGATCGCGCCGTCCATCTGCGCGGCACCCGTGATCATGTTCTTCACGTAGTCGGCGTGACCGGGGCAGTCCACGTGAGCGTAGTGGCGCTTCTCGGTCTGGTACTCGACGTGGGCGATGGAGATGGTGATGCCGCGGGCCTTCTCCTCGGGCGCCTTGTCGATCTTGTCGAACGGGGTCGCCTCATTGAGGTGAGGGAAACGGTCGTGGAGCACCTTGGTGATCGCCGCGGTCAGAGTGGTCTTGCCGTGGTCGATGTGCCCAATGGTGCCGATGTTCACGTGCGGCTTGGTCCGCTCGAACTTGGCCTTGGCCACTGCTCTGTCTCCTTAGAGATTCTGACGTGACTTGCTAGTCTCACTCGGGCTCGGAGCCCGATCCCCGGGCGGCGGATTCGCTCCGCCGTCCGGGCCGGTCAGGGTCTGGGACCTGTCCCCGATCCTGTGCCGGCGGGGGCGCGATCTCTCGGCGCCCCCGGCCACCAGGTATTCAGGGCTATTCGCCCCGAGCCTTCGCGACGATCTCCTTGGCGATGCCCGGAGGCACCTCCGCGTAGGAGCTGAACTGCATGCTGTAGACAGCCCGGCCCTGGGTCTTGCTGCGCAGGTCACCCACGTAGCCGAACATCTCTGACAGCGGGACAAGGGCGTTGATGACCTTCGCCCCGGTCCGGTCTTCCATCGCCTGGATCTGCCCGCGACGGCCGTTCAGGTCGCCGATGACATCACCCATGTAGTCCTCGGGCGTGGTGACCTCGACGGCCATCATCGGCTCCAGGATTACGGCGTCCGCACGGCGCGCGGCCTCCTTGAAGGCCATCGAACCGGCGATCTTGAAGGCCATTTCGGACGAGTCGACCTCGTGGTAGGTACCGTCCTGGAGGGTGACCTTGACACCCACCATCGGGTACCCGGCCAGCACGCCGAACTCGGCGGCCTCCTGGGCGCCCGCGTCCACCGACGGGATGTACTCCCGGGGGATGCGGCCGCCGCTGACCTTGTTCGAGAACTCGTACCCGTCGTTGCCCTCGCCCAGCGGCTCGAGGTCGATGATCACGCGCGCGAACTGGCCGGAACCACCGGTCTGCTTCTTGTGCGTGTACTCGACCTTCTCCACCTTGCGGCGGATGGTCTCGCGGTAGGCGACCTGCGGGCGGCCGACGTTCGCCTCGACCTTGAACTCGCGGCGCATCCGGTCGACGAGGATCTCCAGGTGGAGCTCGCCCATACCCCAGATGACCGTCTGCCCGGTCTCTTCGTCGCGGCGCACCTGGAAGGAGGGGTCCTCCTCGGCCAGGCGCTGGATCGCCGTGCTGAGCTTCTCCTGGTCGCCCTTGGTCTTGGGCTCGATGGCCACGTTGATGACCGGGGCGGGGAAGTTCATCGACTCGAGCACGACCGGGTGGGCCGGGTCGCTGAGGGTGTCACCGGTGGTGGTGTCCTTCAGGCCCATGACCGCCACGATCGCGCCGGCGGCGGCCGACGAGCGCTCTTCGCGCTTGTTGGCGTGCATCTGGTAGATCTTGCCGATGCGCTCTTTCTTGCCCTTCACCGAGTTGACGACCGACGTACCGGTCTCGAGCGTGCCCGAGTAGATCCGGATGTAGGTCAGCTTGCCCAGGTGCTGGTCGCTCATGATCTTGAACGCCAGGGCGGAGAACGGCTCGGTCGGGTCGGCGTGACGCTCGACGACCTTCTCCTCGTCGCCGACCGCGTGCCCCTTGAAGGCGGGGATGTCGATCGGCGCCGGGAGGTAGGCGACGATCGCGTCGAGCAGGGGCTGCACGCCCTTGTTCTTGAACGCGGTGCCGCACAGGACCGGGTTGAGCGCGCTGGCCAGCGTGGCGCGGCGGATCGCCGCGACGAGCTGCTCCTCGGTCGGCTCGGTGCCTTCGAGGTAGAGCTCCATGAGCTGGTCGTCGTTCTCGGCGACCGTCTCGATGAGCTTGTCACGCCACTCGCGGGCCGTCTCGGCGTGGTCGGCCGGGATGTCGACGGTGTCGTACATCTCGCCCTTGGCCGCTTCGGCGCTCCAGATCAGGCCCTTCATCTTCACCAGGTCGATGACGCCCTTGAAGTCGGCCTCGACGCCCCAGGGAAGCTGGATGACCAACGGGGTCGCGCCGAGGCGCGACACGATCATGTCGACGCAGCGGTGGAACTCAGCGCCGACGCGGTCCATCTTGTTGACGAAGCAGATGCGGGGAACGCCGTAGCGGTCGGCCTGCCTCCACACCGTCTCGGACTGGGGCTCGACGCCGGCCACGGCGTCGAAGACCGCCACAGCACCGTCGAGGACGCGCAGCGAACGCTCCACCTCGACGGTGAAGTCGACGTGGCCGGGCGTGTCGATGATGTTGATCGTGTGATCAAGCCAAGTACAGGTGGTCGCGGCGGAGGTGATCGTGATGCCGCGCTCCTGCTCCTGCTCCATCCAGTCCATCGTGGCAGCGCCCTCGTGGACTTCACCGATCTTGTAGTTGATACCGGTGTAGAACAGGATGCGCTCGGTCGTGGTGGTCTTGCCCGCGTCGATGTGGGCCATGATCCCGATGTTGCGGACCCTGGCCAGGTCAAGAGCGGTCGTTGTCGCCACTTCTCTCGCGTCCTCGTCGTCTCGTCGTCGCCGCTGGGATTACCAGCGGTAGTGGGCGAAGGCCTTGTTGGACTCGGCCATCTTGTGCGTGTCCTCGCGCCGCTTCACGCTTGCGCCAAGGCCATTGCTGGCGTCGAGCAGCTCGTTCATCAGCCGCTCGGTCATGGTCTTCTCGCGGCGGGCGCGGGAGTACTGCACCAGCCAGCGGAGCGCCAGGGTGGTGCTGCGCGCGGCGCGCACCTCGACCGGCACCTGGTAGGTGGCGCCACCGACGCGGCGGCTGCGCACCTCAAGGGTGGGCTTGACGTTGTCGAGAGCGCGCTTGAGGGTGACGACCGGGTCGTTGCCCGACTTCTCCCTGCAGCCCTCGAGGGCGTCGTAGACGATCGTCTGAGCGAGCGACCGCTTGCCGTTCAGAAGAACCTTGTTGATGAGCGCGGTGACCAGCGGTGAGTTGAACACCGGGTCTGCGACAAGCTGTCGGCGCCCAGCGGGACCCTTGCGCGGCATGTCAGCTCTTCTCCTTCTTCGCGCCGTAACGGCTGCGGGCCTGCTTGCGGTTGCGGACGCCCTGGGTGTCCAGCGAACCGCGGATGATCTTGTAGCGAACACCCGGCAGGTCCTTCACACGACCGCCACGCACGAGCACGATGGAGTGCTCCTGAAGGTTGTGACCGACACCAGGGATGTAGGCCGTCACCTCGATGCCGTTGGTCAGCCGGACACGCGCCACCTTGCGGAGGGCGGAGTTCGGCTTCTTCGGGGTCGTCGTATACACGCGCGTGCAGACGCCGCGCCGCTGGGGGCTCCCCTTGAGCGCCGGAGTCTTGGTCTTACTGACCTTGTCCTGGCGGCCCTTGCGGACCAGCTGCTGAATCGTGGGCACCGCGTCTCCGTTCGTGCTTGGCCGGTGATTCGAAAAGTCGTGCGTTTCGCAGGCTCTGCCGGTGTCATGACCTGCTGTTTTTCCCTCAGCTCCGACCCACGCGTTCGGGCGTGTCGCGATCTTTGCCGCAATGCGCCCGGCGATGACCGGCGACCGATGGAGGAGATCACGCGACGTCCGGCCGCCCCCGTAAGGGCCTCGGAGCGCACGCATGTGAGCCCATGAAGCCACGGGCACGAAGGGCAAGACTACCCAGCCCATCGCAACACGTCAAAACGGCTGCGCCGAGCCGCCTGTGCGTGCGGTCTCAGTTCGTGTCGTGGTCCCGCGGCCGGTTTCCCCCCGGCCGCTATAAGGCACCAGACAAGTTTACGCCAACCGCGGACTCGTCTCGACGATTTCCCCGTGTTGCCCCTCGCCCCTCCCCCAGGAGCCGCCGCGCGCGGCTTCGGGAGCCGTCCTGCGGGGGCGCGAGGCCGCACTGGGGGGGCAGGGGTCCGCCGTGTCCCCGGGCGCCGCCTCGGCCGCGCACGGGAACCGGGGACACGGCGAAGCGTGTCCGGGGGCGGAAGACGGCGAAGGGCGCCCGCCCCCTGCCGGGGACGGGCGCCCTCATGCGCCTGCCGTGACGCGGGGCCGGCGTCGCCGGCCGCCGCCGTCAGCGGTTGTACTGACCGAAGTCGTACTCCTCCAGCGGGACGGCCTCGCCGCTGCCGGTGCCGAAGGTGTAGTCGGTCGCCGAGCCGTCGTAGCCGCCGACGGTGTACATCGCCGCCTTGGCCTCCTCGGTCGGCTCGACCCGGATGTTGCGGTACTGGGACATGCCCGTACCGGCCGGGATGAGCTTACCGATGATGACGTTCTCCTTCAGACCGAGCAGGCTGTCGGACTTGGCGTGGATGGCCGCGTCCGTGAGCACCCGCGTGGTCTCCTGGAAGGACGCCGCCGACAGCCACGACTCGGTGGCCAGCGACGCCTTGGTGATGCCCATGAGCACCGGACGGCCGGAGGCGGGGGTGCCGCCCTCGGCGACGACCTCGCGGTTGACCATCTCGAAGCGCGGCCGCTCGACGAGTTCGCCGGGCAGCAGATCGGTGTCACCCGACTCGAGCACGTTCACGCGCTTGAGCATCTGCCGCACGATGATCTCGATGTGCTTGTCGTGGATCGACACACCCTGCGAGCGGTACACCTGCTGGACCTCGGCCACCAGGTGCAGCTGCACGGCCCGGGGGCCGAGGATGCGCAGCACCTCGTTGGGGTTGACCGCACCGGCGATGAGCTGCTGGCCCACCGACACGCGCTGGCCGTCGCCGACCAGCAGACGCGACCGCATGGACACCGGGTAGGCGATCTCGTCGGACCCGTCGTCCGGCGTGATCACGATCTTGCGGGTCTTGTCGGTCTCGTCGATGCGCGCCCGGCCCTCGGCCTCGCTGATCGGGGCGACACCCTTGGGGACGCGCGCCTCGAACAGCTCCTGGACACGGGGCAGACCGTGGGTGATGTCCGCGCCCGCCACACCACCGGTGTGGAAGGTGCGCATCGTCAGCTGGGTGCCCGGCTCGCCGATCGACTGGGCGGCGATGATGCCGACCGCCTCGCCGACGTCCACCAGCTTGCCGGTCGCCAGGGAGCGGCCGTAGCAGGTGGCGCAGACGCCGATCTTGGCCTCGCACACCAGCGCGCTGCGCGTGCGGACCGTCTCGATGCCGGCCTCGACCAGCGCGGTGACGATGGCGTCGTTGATGTCGGCGCCGGCCGTCGCGACGACCTTGCCGTCCACCTCGACGTCCTCGGCCAGGATGCGGCCGTGCACGTTGCTCTCGGCGTTCTCGGCCTTGACGAGGCCGCCTGCCGAGTCGCGGTCGGCGACGTGCAGCGGGACTCCGCGGTCGGTGCCGCAGTCGATCTCGCGGACGATGACGTCCTGCGCGACGTCCACCAGACGACGGGTCAGGTAACCCGAGTCGGCGGTGCGCAGGGCGGTGTCGGCCAGACCCTTCCGCTGTCCGTGGGTGGAGATGAAGTACTCCAGCACCGACAGGCCCTCGCGGAAGGAGGACTTGATCGGCCGCGGGATCGTCTCACCCTTGGTGTTGGACACCAGGCCGCGGATGCCCGCGATCTGGCGCACCTGCATCTTGTTGCCTCGGGCGCCGGAGTTGACCATCATCCAGACGGAGTTGGTCGCCGGGAAGGCGTTCACCATGTCGGTCTCGACGTCCGCCGTGGCGTGCGTCCAGATCTCGATGAGCTCCTGACGGCGCTCTTCGTCGGTGATCAGGCCGCGCTCGTACTCGCGCTGGACCTTGTCGGCCCTGCGCTCGTAGGACTCCATGATGGCGGCCTTGTTCGGCGGCGCGACGACGTCGTCGATGGAGATCGTGACGCCGGAGCGGGTCGCCCAGTGGAAGCCCGCGTCCTTGAGCGCGTCCAGTGCGGCCGCGACCTCGACCTTCGGGTACTTCTCCGCCAGCTCGTTGACGATCGCCGAGAGCTGCTTCTTGCCGATCTGGGAGTTCACGAACGGGTAGTTGTCGGGCAGCGTCTGGTTGAACAGGGCGCGGCCCAGCGTGGTCTCCAGGCGGTAGGCCTCGCCGGCCTCCCAGCCCTCGGGAGCCGACCAGCCCCGCGGCGGCGGGACGTCCTTGACCCGGACCTGGATCTTGGACTGGATGTCCAGCTCGCGGCGGTCGAAGGCCATCAGGGCCTCGGACACCGAGCCGAAGATGCGGCCCTCGCCCTCGGCGCCGTCGCGCTGGGTGGTCAGCCAGTACAGACCGATGATCATGTCCTGGGTGGGCATGGTCACCGGCTTGCCGTCGGCCGGCTTGAGGATGTTGTTGGTCGAGAGCATCAGGATGCGAGCCTCGGCCTGGGCCTCCGCCGACAGGGGCAGGTGGACCGCCATCTGGTCGCCGTCGAAGTCGGCGTTGAAGGCGGTGCAGACCAGCGGGTGGATCTGGATGGCCTTGCCCTCGACCAGCTGCGGCTCGAAGGCCTGGATGCCGAGGCGGTGCAGGGTCGGCGCGCGGTTGAGCAGCACCGGGTGCTCGGTGATGACCTCTTCGAGCACGTCCCACACGACGGGCCTGGCCCGCTCGACCATGCGCTTGGCCGACTTGATGTTCTGCGCGTGGTTCAGGTCGACCAGGCGCTTCATCACGAACGGCTTGAACAGCTCGAGCGCCATCTGCTTGGGCAGGCCGCACTGGTGCAGCTTGAGCTGCGGGCCGACGACGATGACCGAACGGCCGGAGTAGTCGACGCGCTTGCCGAGCAGGTTCTGCCGGAAACGGCCCTGCTTGCCCTTGAGCATGTCCGACAGCGACTTCAGCGGGCGGTTGCCCGGCCCGGTGACCGGACGGCCGCGGCGGCCGTTGTCGAACAGCGCGTCGACGGCCTCCTGGAGCATCCGCTTCTCGTTGTTGACGATGATCTCGGGCGCGCCGAGGTCGAGCAGTCGCTTGAGGCGGTTGTTCCGGTTGATGACCCGGCGGTACAGGTCGTTGAGGTCGGAGGTCGCGAACCGGCCACCGTCGAGCTGCACCATCGGGCGCAGGTCCGGCGGGATGACCGGGATGCAGTCGAGCACCATGCCGTTGGGCGAGTTGCGGGTGGTGAGGAACGCCGAGACGACCTTGAGCCGCTTGAGCGCGCGAGCCTTCTTCTGACCCTTGCCGCTGCGGATGGTCTCGCGCAGCGACTCGGCCTCGGCGGCCAGGTCGAAGTTGTTCAGCCGCTCCTGGATGGCCTGGGCGCCCATGCCGCCGCGGAAGTAGCGGCCGAAGCGGTCGCGCATCTCGCGGTAGAGCAGCTCGTCGCCCTCGAGGTCCTGGACCTTGAGGTTCTTGAAGCGGCTCCAGACCTCCTCGAGGCGGTCGAGCTCGCGCTGGGTGCGGTCGCGCAGCTGGCGCATCTCGCGGTCGGCGCCCTCGCGGACCTTGCGGCGCACGTCGCCCTTGGCGCCCGAGGCCTCCAGCTCGCCCAGGTCGGTCTCGAGCTTCTTCTGGCGGGCCTCGATGTCGGCGTCACGGCGCTGCTCGATGTGCTGCCGCTCGACGGAGATCTTGGCTTCCAGCGAGGGCAGGTCACGGGCACGCATGTCGGTGTCGACATACGTGATCATGTAGGCCGCGAAGTAGATGACCTTCTCGAGGTCCTTCGGAGCCAGATCGAGCAGGTAACCGAGGCGCGACGGGACGCCCTTGAAGTACCAGATGTGGGTGACCGGCGCGGCCAGCTCGATGTGGCCCATCCGCTCACGGCGCACCTTGGCGCGGGTGACCTCTACGCCACAGCGCTCACAGATGATGCCCTTGAAGCGGACGCGCTTGTACTTGCCGCAGTAGCACTCCCAGTCGCGGGTCGGACCGAAGATCTTCTCGCAGAAGAGTCCGTCCTTCTCGGGCTTGAGGGTGCGGTAGTTGATGGTCTCGGGCTTCTTGACCTCGCCGTGCGACCACTGCCGGATATCGTCGGCCGTGGCGAGGCCGATGCGGAGCTCGTCGAAGAAGTTGACGTCGAGCACTTGTTATCCCCTCGCTTGAAAATCAGACCTCTTCGACACTGCTCGGCTCACGCCGGGACAGGTCGATGCCGAGCTCCTCCGCCGCGCGGAAGACGTCCTCGTCGGTGTCGCGCATCTCGATGGACATGCCGTCGCTGGAGAGCACCTCGACGTTGAGGCACAGCG
>NZ_JBHSFP010000029.1:0-114987 GCF_042654065.1 Sphaerisporangium dianthi
GCGTGCGCCGGGGAGGCGACGGCCCCGGCGTCGGCCGCCGAGGTGACGGCCGCGGCGCGCGCCGCGGGGCCGAGGGTCACGGCGGAGAGGAGTGCGGCGGCGATGGCCGCCCACAGGTGTGGCTTGCGAGGTCTCATCGTTCCCCTATCGATTCATGTCGGCGCACGGCTTCACCTGCGAGCGTGAGACCGGCCCGGCAGGGCGTAAAGCGGGCGGCCGTCCGGGGGAACGGACGCGCTGGTCGGCGCTGAACGGTTCAAAACCCCGTGCCGACCGGCCCCGGAGCCCCGGCGGCGGCCGGCGCGCTGGGATGGCGGGCCTGCGCTGCGATCGCGACGTCGGGGGTCCCGGCTGCGCCTCGGCGCCGAGGAGGACCCGTTCGGCCGGGCGCGAGGGTCCACCCGGGGCTCCAGGCCGCAGAGCTGGGCCGACGCGCCCGTCCAGGGACGAAAATCCGTTGCCCGGCTCGCGGGCGCCGGTTAACGTCGAACGCTGCCGCCTACTCGATCGGACGCTTGTGATGCTCTGGCGCACCCTGGCCCGACGCTTCCCGGTGCTCGCGATCCGCGATTTCCGGCTGTTGCTCGCCGACCGCTTCCTCGCTCCGGCCGCCGTGGCGTTCTCGCTGGTCGGCGTCTCGTTCGCCGTGCTGGACCTCACCGGCTCCACCACCGACCTCGCGTACGTGCTCGCGGCCCAGATCGCGCCCTCGCTGGTGTTCACGCTGATCAGCGGGGTCATCGCCGACCGCGTCCCGCCCCAGCGGGTCATCATCGCGGCCAACGTCGTGATCGCGGTGTCCGAAGGACTGCTCGGCGTCCTGGTGATCAGCGGGCAGGCCCGGCTGTGGCACATGATCGTGCTGGAGACGATGACCGGGGTGGGGATGGCCGTGTTCTACCCGGCCTCGCAGGCCCTGCTGCCCAAGATCGTGCCGGACTCGCTGCTCCAGCAGGCCAACGCCGTGAGCAGGCTCGCGATGAACGGCGCCCAGATGGGAGGCGCGGCGGTCGCGGGCGTGGTGGTCGCCGCCTTCGGCCCCGGATGGGCCCTGGCCGTCTGCGGCATCGGGTTGCTCGGCACGATCCCCATGCTGCTCGCCATCCGGGCGACCGGTCTTGAGAGGACGGCGGGCGCCGGCATGATCGCCAACCTGCGGGACGGCTGGTCGGAGTTCGTCTCGCACACCTGGCTGTGGGCCGTCGTGGTGCAGTTCTGCGTCGTCCTCATGGCCTGGTACGGCGGGTTCATGGTGCTCGGCCCGGCGGTCGCCAAGGCCGAGCTGGGCGGCCCGACCGCCTGGGGCGCGATCGCCGCGTCCGAGGCCCTCGGCCTGATCGTCGGCGGCGTGGTCTCCCTGCGCTTCACCCCGCGAAGGCCCATCCGGGCGGTGGCGCTCATCGGCGCCCTGCTGGCGGTCTCGCCGCTGTCGCTGGCCATGCACTGGCCGCTGGCGGCGGTGTGCCTGGCCGCGGTGGTCCTCGGCGCCAGCATGGAGGTCATGATCGTGCAGTGGAGCGTCGCGCTGGCGCGCAACGTGCCCGCCGAGCGGCTGGCCCGCGTCTCGGCCTACGACGCCCTGGGCTCGGTCATGGCGATGCCGCTCGGCGCGCTGATCGCCGGGCCGATCGCCGAGAAGATCGGGCTGTCGCCCACGCAGTACGGCGCGGCCGCGCTGATCGTCGTGGCGTCGGCGCTCACCCTGCTGTCCCGCCAGGTGCGCACCATGCGCGCTACGGCGGGGCCCGCCGAGGACGGCCGGGAGGCCGCCGCCGCGTCCACCCCGCGGTGAGCGGCATCGCCGCACGCCTTCGACCTGCGGTTACACCTGGCCTGCGTGTCACGGCCGCCTCGTCGCGGTGATGCGCCGCGACGAAATCCCTTCGAGCCCTTGGGAATTACGACATGTCGGATATAGTTAGCGAAGGTAATGACCTATGCTAACGAACACCCCGAAGAAGACGGAGCGCCAGTTGGACCTGCGCAGCGACGCCGGGCTGGCGTCCGCGCTGCGCGTGTCTCTGGCGCGGCTGACCAGGCGGCTCCGGCGACAGGGCGGAGCCCACAAGCTGACCCCCACGCAGGCCGCGACGCTCGCCGCCGTAGAACGGCACTCAGGGATCACCCCTGGCGAATTGGCCGAGCTCGAAAAGATGCAACCACCCTCGATGACGCGAGTGATCGCCGCACTGGAGGAGCGGGGCCTGGTCGCCCGCGCTCCGCGGCAGACCGACCGCCGGCAGGTGACCGTCAGTGTGACGGAGGCCGGCCGAGGGTTGCTGAAGGAGGAGCGCCGAGGCAAGGAGGCGTGGCTGGCCCAGCGGTTGATGGACCTGACGCCCGAGGAGCGGGCGACGCTGAGGGCCGCGGCGCCGATCTTGGAGAAGCTCTCGCAGATGTGATCCGTCCACAGGCTGTGGACGACGAGCCCGCAGACCCTCCCGAACCCGGCACGCCGCCCACGGCGCCCGATCCCGTCACGGCCGGCTCCAGGGACGCGGCCGTGCGGAGATCGGAGCTGGGGGAGGTGCAGGCCGAGGAGACCCGGGGCGCCGAGACCGTCGCCCCTTCGACCGGCGGCATGTTCCGTTCACTGCGCAACTACAACTACCGCCTGTTCGTCTCCGGCAGCGTCGTGTCCAACGTCGGCACGTGGATGCAGCGCACCGCCCAGGACTGGCTGGTCCTGGAGCTGACCCACGGCAGCTCGGCGGCGCTCGGCGTCACGACCGCCCTGCAGTTCCTGCCGGTGGTCCTGTTCGGGCTGTGGGGCGGCATGCTCGCCGACCGCTACCCGAAGCGCCCGCTGCTGATGACCGCCCAGTCGCTCATGGGGCTGCTCGCGCTGACGATGGGCCTGCTGACCATCACCGGGCACGCCCAGGTGTGGCACGTGTACGTGATGGCGTTCATGCTCGGCATCGTCTCGTGCGTCGAGGTGCCCACGCGCCAGTCGTTCGTCGTGGAGATGGTCGGCCGCGACGACCTGTCCAACGCGATCGCGCTGAACAGCTCCACCTTCAACCTCGCACGGGTCGTCGGCCCCGCGATCGCCGGCGTGCTGATCTACGCGCTGGGCGGCACCGGGCCGATCTTCCTGCTGAACGCGGCGTCCTTCGCCGCCGTGATCACCGGGCTGCTGCTGATGCGCGGCTCCGAACTGCGCACCCCCGAGCGGCTCGCCCGGGCCAAGGGACAGCTGCGCGAGGGCCTGCTGCACGTCTGGCAGCGGCCGGAGCTGCTGATGCCGATCCTGCTGGTGGCGTTCGTGGCGATGTTCGCGACCAGCTTCTCGATGAGCATCGCGCTGATGTCCAAGCAGGTGTTCGGCCAGGACGCGTCGTCGTTCGGCGTGGCGTCCAGCGTGTTCGCGGTCGGGGCGCTGGGCGGGGCGCTGCTCGCCGCCCGCCGGGCACGGCCGAGCCGCCGCCTGCTGATCGGCGGGGCCGTCTGCTTCGGCGTCGCCCAGATCGCCGCCGGCATCGCGCCCTCCTACCCGGTCTTCCTGCTCCTGCTGATGCCGGCGGGCATGGCGATGATCACGACGAACACCGCCGCCAACTCCTCGGTCCAGCTCGGGGCCTCACCGGAGATGCGGGGCCGGGTCATGGGAATCTATGTCCTGGTGTTCACCGCCGGCGCCCCCATCGGCGCCCCGTTGATCGGCTGGATCGGCGAGCTCGCCGGGCCACGCCTCGGAGTGGTGATCTGCGGGGTGATGTGCCTTCTGGGCGTCGGTCTGGCGATGCTGCTCACCCGTTTCGCCGAGGGAAGGACGCGAGGTGCGGCTGTTCGTGGCGTTGTCGCCGCCACCGGAGGCGCTCGCTGAGGTCGCCGAGGCCGTCGAGCCCCACCGGGACGACTGGCCGGAGCTGCGCTGGGTCGCCCCGGAGCTGTGGCACGTCACGATGAGCTTCCTCGGCGAGGTCGCCGAGGAAGCGCTGCCCGACCTCGCGGAACGGCTGGCACGGGCCGCGGGCCGTCATCCGGCGATGACGCTGTCGTTCGGGGCGGGAGGCGCGTTCTCCTCCCCGGCCCGGGCGCGGGTCGTCTGGCTCGGCGTGCGCGGCGGCGGCCTTCCCCTGTCCCGTATGGCGGCCTCGCTGGCCGCAGGAGCACGGCGCGCCGGGGCCGGGCACGCCGACGGCAAGCCCTTCCACCCCCACCTCACCCTCGCCCGCGCCCGCCCGCGCGCGGGCGTCGACGCCCGGCCGCTGGTCGAGGCGCTGAGCTCCTTCGCCGGGACGCCGTGGCACGCCGGCGCCGTCCACCTCATGCGCAGCCACCTCGGGCCGTCCGTGCGTTACGAGGCTCTCGGGGCATGGCCACTCACCGGACGCGGCTAGGCTCCAGAACGTGGACCGTCCCCGTCGCTGGCTGCTGCCCACCGTGCTCGCGTTGCTCGTGATCATCGTGGTGATCGGCGCGCTGCTCTCATAGCGCCCGCCGGCCGATCGGCGTTCCCTCCCCCTTGCCGGGCGCCCGTGCCTCACGGGCCGGGAACCCGTGCCTCACGGGACGAAAGGGTGAGGCCCCCGGCGCGTCGCCGGAGGCCTCATGTTCACTCGTGGCGCCCTGGCGGGCGCCCATGGCTACCAGGCGTAGGCCTCGGGGGCCGGGCCGCCGGGACCGGGGAAGATCTCGTCGAGCGTCGCCAGCGCCTTGTCGTCGAGCTCGATCTCCAGCGCGCGCAGGCTGCCGTCGAGCTGCTCGACCGTGCGGGGCCCGATGATCGGGCCGGTCACCGCCTGCTGCCTCAGCAGCCAGGCCAGCGCCACGTCGGCCGGCTGCTCGCCCAGCTCGTCACAGAACGCCTCGTACCGCTCGACCTGGTCGCGGTGCTTCTCGAGCACGGTCAGCACGCGATCGGCGGCGGAACGGCCCTTGTCGATCTTCCGCAGGATGCCGCCCAGCAGGCCGCCGGCGAGCGGGCTCCACGGGATCACCCCGAGGCCGTACGCGTCGCACGCCGGGAGGACCTCGAGCTCGACGCTCCGGGTGAGCAGGTTGTAGTGCGACTGCTCGGAGACCAGGCCGGTGAAGTTGCGCCGCTTGGCGGCCTCCTGCGCCTGGGTGATGTGCCATCCGGCGAAGTTGGACGACCCCGCGTAGATGATCTTGCCCTGCTGGCGCAGGACGTCCATGGCCTCCCAGATCTCGTCGATCGGCGTGTCCCGGTCGACGTGGTGCATCTGGTAGAGGTCGATGTAGTCGGTCTGGAGCCGCTTGAGCGAGGCGTCGCAGGCCCGCCGGATGTTCAGCGCCGACAGTTTGTTGTCGTTCGGCCAGTCGCCCATGGCGCCGTACAGCTTGGTGGCGATGACGGTCTTCTCGCGGCGGCCGCCTCCCTGGGCGAACCACCGTCCGATGATCTGCTCGGTTACGCCTTCGCCCTGCTTCCAGCCGTACACGTTGGCCGTGTCGAAGAAGTTGATCCCCAGCTCGTGCGCCCTGTCCATGATGGCGAACGAGTCCTCTTCCGAGGTCACCGGCCCGAAGTTCATGGTGCCGAGACACAGCCGGCTCACGGACAGACCGCTGCGTCCAAGATGTGCGTATTCCATGTGTCTCACACTAAACACCTGGAGTGCACTCCAGCCCAGCCCCGTCCTCTCACCGGATCGGCCGGCGTCCCCACGCGGGACTCCGGCACGCGCGCAGACGGTGTCTCGACCAGACCTATCCCAACTCCAGCCCTGAACCCGCGCGGTGGCTGCGGCGCGCCGGACCGGGGCGCGGGGCATGATGTGCGGATGGGGAGCAGCAGACGGATGTTCGTGGGGGCCCGAGTCCTGGCCGCGTTCGCGGCGGTCGCCGCCGCTCCGGTCGCGGCGTCCATGCCGGTCGCGGCGTCCGCCTCGGCGGCGCCGGAGGCAGCCGTGAGGCCGCGCGGTGAGGGAGCCAGGCTCGACGGAGGCGAACAGCGGCTGCTGTTCCGGTTCAAGGACCCGCGCATCGGCGAGTCGAGCGGCCTCGCCGTCTCGCCCACGCACAAGAACGTGGTCTACACCCACAACGACAGCGGCGCGGGGCCGCAGTTCTTCGCCGTCGGCCCCGACGGCCGCACCCTGGCCACGTTCACCGTCGCCGGGGCCGCGGCCAGAGATTGGGAGGCCATGGCGGCCTCCGTCGACCCCGCGACCGGGCAGAGCGTGCTGTGGTTCGCCGACATCGGGGACAACCTCAACGGCGGCTGGCCCGACTACTCGATCTACAAGGTGGCCGAGCCCAAGGTGCTGCGGAACGCCACCCTGCCCGCGACCCGCTACCGATTCCGGTACAAGGACGGCAACCGCAACGCCGAGGGCATCATGGTCCACCCGTCCACCGGGCGGCTCTACGTCGTGAGCAAGGAGTTCGCCGGCTCCGTGTACGCCGCGCCCACCCGGCTGCGCACGGACAAGGTGAACATCCTGCGCCGGGTCGCCTCCGCGCCGATCATGGCGACGGACGCCGCCTACGCTCCCGACGGGTCGAGCTTCGTCATCCGCACCTACTTCTCGGCGTCGGTCTACCGCGCGCCGGGCGATCTGATCGCCCGGGTCTCCATGCCGTCCCTGCAGCAGGCCGAGTCGATCACCTACACCCGGGACGGCAAATCGCTGCTGACCGGCACCGAAGGCGCCGGCAGCCCGGTCTACCAGGTGAAGCTTCCCGCGGGCGCCCTGCCCGCCAGGACCGCGCAGGCGCCGGCGCGTACGGGCGGACCGCAGGTGAGCGTCACGCCGTCCCGGGCGGCGGGAGCGCCGGACGTCGCCTCCTCGCACGCCGCGGCGAGCGACGGTGACGACGGCGGAGTGCCCGCGGGGGTCATCGCCCTGTGGCTCGGCGTCGCCCTGGGCGCCACCGGCATCATCGCGGTCATCGCCCGCCGCGTCGGCTGAGCCCTCCACCCGTGGAACGGGCCGCGCGCCGGCCGGCGTCACGGGCGTTCGTCACGGGCGTTCGTCACGGGCGTTCGTCACGGGCGTTCGTGCGGCCACTGTGGTATCCGCACGTCCGAGCGCCATCCGGGGCCGGTGCACGCGGTCCCGGAAGGCGCCCGGACCCCGGCTCGCGTGCCGGGATCAGCCGCGGATCAGCGCCGGCTCACCGCGCGGGGCGTGGGAGGAGGAAGTCGCTCGCGGTGCCGATGGGCGCGGGGTGCGCCGGGCGTCCGTGCGGGTTGCGCGCCGGCAGAGCGGTGTGAACCCGGTACAAGGGCAGGCCCCAGCCGTCGCACACCCGCTGCGGGACCTTCGTCTTGGGGCACGGCGGGCTGCAGGTCACGTCCACCGAGTCCAGGAAGTTGCCCAGGCTGGGGACGCCCTGGGCGGAGGAGACGGCCTCGACGGAGAACCGCGTGAGCTTCTGGCCCTTGGGGACGCGGTAGATGCCGGTGTGGTGGCCCCACGCGCTGCCGCCGTCGGCGATGTCGGGAGTGGTCTGCCCCAGCGGGATCTGGGTCGTCGTGCCGCCCGGCGTGCCGATCCTGACGCGAACGACGTCCTTCTGATCGGCGCTCGCGCTGCGCGCGCGGTGCGCCAGCCGCCATACCAGGACGGTCTTGGGGGTGGTGGCGATGTCCTGGTACAGGGTCGACGGCTGCGTGCCGTTGATCTCGGCGAACGTCGTGCCGGAGTCGGCGGCGACCTCCGAGCCCGTGGCGGGCGCGTTGCCCGGCCCCCACAGCTCGATCGCACCGTCGGCGGAGGTGGTCCGCCAGTTCGGGATGTCCCGTTTCAGGTTGCCGGCGCCCTGCAGGCCGGTGGGCTCCTCGAACCCTCCGTTGCTCAGCGTGCAGGCGGGGGCGGGCGGGGCGGCGGACGGCGCGCCGGGGGACGACTGTGCCGATGCGGAAGAGATCCCCATGGTGGGGAGCGTCAGGAGCGCCGTGGCGCCGAGAAGGAGGACACGCTGTGGCAGGGATGCCAGAGCATGGGCTGAATTCATGAACTTCCCCTCGTTCTGGTGACTTCGCCCCGGGAGGTCGGGGCTGGAGGCACGCCGGAACATCAGTGCGGATCATGTCGGCGTGCCCGTCGTGGTATGCCCTGCGGAGCCGCGGAACCGAGGGCGGGGGAAGACTCTTGAGCGGTCTCGTCCGAGGGTTTTACCTGGGCGATCTTCTTTGTCCCGAGGTGTCCATGCGGGCGACGAAGGGCTCGCCGCGCAGGGCCTGCTCGACCAGCTCGATCGAGGAGGCCAGCCGCACGAGTCGCGGTCCTTCGCGGCGGTAGGTCTCGAGGACGGCCTCGATGGCGTGCGGCGGCAGGTGCTCCTTCAGCTCGACCGCCGCCCGCCGGTATCCGGTGCGCGCGGCCTCCACCGTCGCGTTCACGTGGTGCAGGGCCATGCGGGCCAGGGCGAGGGGATGCCGCCGGAGCACGCCGTAGGCCCGGTAGTCGGGGGGGACGGCGTCGAGAAGCCAGGTCACCGCCGAGGACTCCCAGTCGGGGCTCCCCGGCGGGCGGACCTCGGGCGGCCATCCCGGCGGAAGATACACGCCACGAAGTGTATCGAATGTCTGTTCGAGACACTGCTGGCCGTTATGCCGCTTTCCCTGGAGCTTTCCCAACCTTTGCCGTTCTCGGGCCGCGCGCCTCTCGTCTGGCGCGCCCTCCGCAAACCGAGGAAGATGTCCGTTTGTGAGCGAGCGAATCGGAATCATCGGTGCGGGCATCCTCGGGCTGGCCGTGGCCCGCGAGCTGGCCGCGCGCGGTGCCACCGTGACCGTCCTGGACAAGGAGGACCGCGTCGCCGCTCACCAGACCGGGCGCAACAGCGGCGTCGTCCACGCCGGCATCTACTACACGCCCGGTTCGCTCAAGGCCAGGCTCTGCCGTGACGGCTCCGCGCTGCTGCGCGAGTACTGCGCCGAGCACCACATCCCCTACGAGGAGGTCGGCAAGCTCGTCGTCGCCGCCACCGCGGCCGAGCGGGCGGGCCTGCGGCGCATCGCCGCCCGTGCCAGGGAGAACGGCGTGGCGGACATCGCCGAGCTGGACGCCCTCGGGCTGCGCGAGATCGAGCCGCACGCCGTCGGCGTCGGCGCCGTCCACTCGCCGCGCACGGCGATCGTGGACTTCCCCGCCGTCGCCCGCCGCCTGGCCCTCGACGTCGAGGCGAGCGGCGGCAGCGTACGGCTGGGACGGCCCGCGCGGGCGCTGCGCGAGACCGCGAGCGGCGTGGAGGTGCTGGCGGGCCGGACACGGCTGGCCTTCGACCGGCTGATCGCCTGCGCGGGCCTCGGGTCCGACGCCGTCGCCGCGATGAGCGGGCACGCCGGGGACGTGCGCATCGTCCCCTTCCGCGGGGAGTACTACAAGCTGGCCGGCGCCGCCAAGGACCTCGTCCGCGGGCTCGTCTACCCGGTCCCCGACCCGCGCTACCCGTTCCTCGGCGTGCACCTGACCCGCCGCATCGACGGCGAGGTGCTCGTCGGCCCGAACGCCGTGCTGGCCCTCGCCCGCGAGGGCTACTCCTGGCGGCAGGTGTCCCTCCGCGACCTGCGCGACATCCTGACCTGGCCGGGGACCCGCCGTATGGCCGTCGCGCACTGGAAGACCGGCCTGGCCGAGGTCTACGGCTCGCTCGCCAAGAGGGCGTTCCTCAAGGCGGCGCGCCGCTATGTGCCCAGCCTGGAGTCACAAGACCTGGTGCGGACCACCGGCGGAGTGCGCGCCCAGGCCGTCGGACGGGACGGGAGCCTGGTCGACGATTTCGTCGTGGACGTCCACGGCCGGGTGATCGTGGTGCGCAACGCCCCCTCGCCCGCCGCCACGTCGAGCCTGGCGATCGCCCGGCACATCGTTTCTTTCATCTCGGCTTAAGACGATGAGGCCACTATAGGAAGGTGAGCGAATCGCCTGAAGCCCGACTGCTGGTCGTCGAGGACGATCCGAACATCCTGGAACTGCTGGCCGCCAGCCTGCGGTTCGCGGGGTTCTCGGTGACCCCGGCCGGAAACGGCGCCGAAGCGGTGGAGGCCGCCCAGCGCCGCCGTCCGGACCTGATCGTGCTGGACGTCATGCTCCCCGACATGGACGGGTTCGACGTCGTACGGCGCCTGCGGGGCGGCGGCACCCACACCCCTGTGGTCTTCCTCACCGCGAGGGACGCCACCGAGGACAAGATCAGAGGGCTCACCCTCGGCGGGGACGACTACGTGACCAAGCCGTTCAGCCTCGAAGAGGTGATCGCGCGCATCCGCGCGGTGCTGCGCCGCACCGCCGGTGACCCGACGACGCCGCCGCCCCGGATGACCTTCGCCGACATCGAGCTGGACGAGGAGAGCCACGAGGTGTGGCGGCAGGGCACGGTCGTCCCGCTCTCGCCCACCGAGTTCAAGCTGCTGCGCTACTTCATGGCCAACGCCGGGCGGGTGCTGTCCAAGGCGCAGATCCTCGACCACGTGTGGGACTACGACTTCCGCGGCGACGCCGGCATCGTCGAGTCGTACGTCTCCGTGCTGCGACGGAAGATCGACAACACGGCTCCCCGGCTCATCCACACCCTGCGCGGCGTCGGCTACGTCCTTCGCACCCCGCCCACATGAGCCCCCCGGCACCGGCGGCGTCCGCGCTCGCCCGCGGCGGGTCCGCGGTGGCGTCCGCGCTCGCTCGCGGCCGGTCCGCGGCCGTGTCCGTGCTCGCCCCGTGGCGGGCGAGAGGCGCCGCGCTGTTCGCCCGGACGCCGCTGCGGATCAAGCTGATCGCCACCATGCTGGCCCTCGTCGCGATCGCGCTCGCGGGCATCGGAGCGGGCAGCGTGTCCGTACTCCGCGGCTACCTGGTCGACCGGGTGGACCAGCAGCTCGCCACGTTCGCCCAGGACGTCGCCCGGCGCCTGCAACGCGGCCCCGGCCTCGGCAACCGGGTGCCCCCCGACGGGCTGATCCAGCTCCGCGACCGCGACGGGAAGATCGTGGCGGCCCTCGCCGGGCTGGAGGCCGAGCACCGGCCGGGTCCGGTGCTGCCGGACCTCGCCGCGTCGGCGTGGCGGCCGCAGACCGTCCCCGCCGAGTCGGGCGGAGGGGAGTGGCGGCTGCGCGCCGCCTCGGTGGCGGGCATGGGGAGCGTGGTCATCGCCATCGACATGTCCTCGGTCAACCAGATCACCGGGCGGCTGGCGCTGACCGAACTGCTGGGCGGCGGCCTGGTCATGGTCGTCCTCGCGGTCCTCGGCGTGGTGATCGTCCGCCGGAGCCTGCGCCCCCTGGTGGAGATGGAGCACACCGCGGCGGCCATCGCCGCCGGCGACCTCGGCCGCCGCGTCCCCGACCGCGACCCGCACACCGAGGTCGGGAGCCTCTCCGCGTCCCTGAACGGCATGCTCGCCCAGATCGAGACCGCCTTCCGCGCCCGCGAGGTCTCGGAGGCGGCCGCCCGCACCTCCGAGGAGCGCATGCGGCGGTTCGTCGCCGACGCCTCGCACGAACTGCGCACCCCGCTCACCTCCATCCGCGGGTTCGCCGAGTTCTACCGGCAGAACCCCGCCGGTGACCCCGTCCGGCTCATGCGGCGGGTGGAGGACGCCGCCGCCCGCATGGGCGTCCTGGTCGAGGACCTGCTGCTGCTCGCGCGCCTGGACCAGCAGCGGCCGCTCACCATGAGCCCGGTCGACCTGCTCGCCCTCGGGGCCGACGCCGTCCAGGAGGCGCGCATCCTCGCCGGCGACCGGGACATCGCCCTGGAGGTGGCGGGGGACGTGGCCCCGATCGTCTCCGGCGACGAGGTGCGGCTGCGCCAGATCATCGGCAACCTGGTGAGCAACGCGCTCACGCACACCCCTCCGGGCACGCCGGTCACGGTGCGGGCGGGGACGAAAGAGGCCGCCGCCTTCCTGGAGGTCGCGGACAAGGGGCCAGGTCTCGCCCCCGAACAGGCCGAACGCGTCTTCGAACGCTTCTACCGCGCCGACCCGGCCAGAACCCGCGCCCCCCTGACCTCCGGCGCCCGGCAGGGCGCGGACGCCCGCCCGGAAGGCGCGGACAGCGGCGGGGCCTCGGGCGGCAGCGGCCTCGGCCTCGCGATCGTGGCCGGTCTCGTCGCGGCGCACGGAGGAACCGTGGCCGTGCGCACGGCCCCCGGCGCCGGCGCCACCTTCCGCGTGACCCTCCCTCTGGCCCCCGACGTCCTGCCCCCGTCCCCCTGAGGTCTCCACCTCCGGACACCTCGCCCTGACCCGGCGACGGCGAGGGCGTCCGTGCTCGGCTTCGGCCGCGCACCGGCTGGTGTCCGGTTCTGGACTGATCATTGATGGCCCGGGGATCGTTATCTAGGCTCGCCGGATGAGCATCCCCACCGAACCGATCGGCAGTATCCCCCGGCCCTCCGATCTGCTGACCGCGATGGCGGAGCACGCGGCGGGCCGCCTTGGAGACGACGACCTCGCCGCCGCGCAGGATGCGGCCGTCGCCGACACGATCGCGAGGCTCGAGCGCATCGGCAGCCCCGTCCTGGTCGACGGCGAGCAGTCCAAGCCGAGCTTCGCCACCTACCCGATCGCCGGGCTGGGCGACCTCGCCCCGGACGGGGCGGTCATCCCGTTCGCCGACGGGCACACCCGGCAGCTCCCACGCCTGACGGCGGGGCCGTTCCGCTACGGGGCGCGCGCCGCGACCTACCTCCAGGCCGCGCGCCGCCACACCGCCCTGCCGGTCAAGCAGGCCGTCATCGCCCCCTCGGCGCTCAGCCTGCTCTACCCGGCCGACGGCATCGCCGGCTATCCGCGCAAGGCGTTCATCGACGACCTGGTCGCGGAGGCCGAGGCCGACATCCGGGGCTGTCTGGACGCCGGAGCGCACGTGGTGCAGCTCGATTTCACCGAAGGGCGGCTGTCGCTCAAGCTGGACCCGAGCGGCGGGCTGCTGGAGCAGTTCGTCGCCCTCAACAACCAGGTGCTCGAGCGCTTCACCGACGCCGAGCGCGCCCGCATCGGCGTGCACACCTGTCCCGGAGGCGACCAGGACTCCACCCACAGCGCGGACGTCGACTACGCCGCCCTGCTGCCCACGCTGTTCACCCTGCGGGCCGGCAACTTCTACGTCGAGCTCGCCGGCGAGGCCGACCCGGGGCGGGTGCTGGATCTGATCGCCGCCCACCTGCCCGCACAGGCCGGGATCTTCGTCGGCGTGACCGACCCCATCGACCCGGCCGTCGAGACGCCGGAACAGGTACGCGACCGGGTGCTGGAGGCCGCGCGGCGCCTGCCCGCCGAACGGCTCGGCACCTGCGACGACTGCGGCTTCGCGCCGTTCGCCGACGACACCTCCACCTCGCGCGACACCGCGTTCGCCAAGATCGCGGCCCGCGTCGAGGGCACCGCCCTCGCGGCGGAGGCACTGGGCGCCTGAACCGGCCAGAGGGCCTCTGAACCGGCCGAGGCGGGTCTCTGATCCGTCCCGGCCGTGCCCTGGGTGGGTCAGGGGGTTCGTGAGGGGGACGGGAGGCCGGGGAAGCCGTCGTCGGGGAAGCCTCCGCCGGAGCCGCCGGGCAGCTCGATCTGGTCGCCCGCGGTGAGGCCGGAGGTCACCTCGACGTACCGGTCACTACGCACGCCGAGCATGACCGGCCGCTCGACGCTGCGACCGCCGTCGTGGACGAGGACCGTCGCGACGCCGTCCGCTCTGGTCCGCACGGCCTGCGCTGGCACGTACACCGCGTCCCGCGCCTCGTCCAGCGTCACCTGGACGGTGGCCGTCTGCCCCAGCATGAGCCCCTTGGGCAGGCGGTCGAACGCGATCATCACCCCGTACTGCACGAGCAGGTTCGTGGTGGTCGCCACCACGTCGATATGGGCCACTTTGCCGCGATACGTCATGCCGGGCCGGGTGGCCAGGGAGATCGTCGCGATCTGTCCGACCTTCAGGTTGACGACGTCGGTCTGAGAGAACATGGCCTGCACCTGCAGTTCGTCAAGGTTCCCGAGCGTGATGAACGACGAGCCGGCCGTGGCGGGCGTCCCCGTGGCGCCGGACACCGTCAAGATCGTCCCCTTCGCGGGAGCCTTGATCTTCACCCCGGCGAGCGCGTCCTCGGCCTGTCGCAGGGCCGTCTCGGCCTTGGCGACGTTCGCCTCGGCCTCCGCCACCGTGGTCACCGCCTGCCCGCCCTGGCCGCCGCTCCGGCCGCTTTGGCCGGCCTGGCCTGCGCGTCCTCCCCGGCCGCCCTGCCCGCCCTGGCCGTTCCCGCCGCGGCCGTCCTGGCCGCCCTGGCCCTGAGGGCTCTGGTCGGGCCCGCCGTTCTGGCCGTTGGGGGTTCCGCAGGTGGGTGAGGGGTGCGCCGTCGGCGCCGGGCTCTGATGCGGAGCGGGGCTCGATCCGACCGGAGCCGGAACGACGGGGACGACGGTCCCGGTCGGCCCGGCCGTGGGCCGGATGGTGTGCTCGGGGGTGGGTTCGGCCGTGGGCCGGGTGGTGTGCTCGGGGGTGGGATCGACCGTGGGCTCGGCCGTGGGGGGCGTCGTGGGCTCTGCCGGGCGGGTCGTGTGCGTGCTGGAAGGTGAGGCGACGGGGGTGGGAGAAGCGGACGGCCTGGGGCTATGGGTTCCGCCGCGTCCGGAGCCGCTGGTCGCGCCGGTCCTGCGGTCGGGGGTGTCACCGCGCCTCGGAGTGGCGGAGGCGGACGGTCGCGGCGAGTGCGCACCGGCCGTCCGCTTCCGCGTCGCCGGCGCCTTCGGAGTCGGCTTCGCCGTGGTCATGGCGGTCGTCTTCGGCTTCGCTGTGGCCGTCGCCTTCGGCGTGGCCGTCGTACCTGCCGATGGCGTCGGACTCGGTGTCGGACTCGGCGTGGGCGTCGGGCTGGGGGTCGGTGTGGCCTCGGAGCCGGAGCCCTGGGACCGCTGCCCTGGGGAGTCGGAGGCCGGTGATCGCTCGCTTGCGGAGTCGGCGGGATCGCCGCCGGCCGCGGGGGCCTCGCGGCCGGTCGGACCGGTCTCGTGGCCGGCGCCGGGTGCGTGGCCGCTCGAGTAGGAGGCCCGGAGCACCTCCGCCGCCGCTGCCAGCCTGGCCGCGTTCGGGGTGATGGTGAAGCCGACGCTGGGGATGGCGCTGGGCTCGGGGGTGCCCGGCCTCGGCGATCCCGAGGGATGCGGTCCCGGGGTCGTGGGGCACGACGTCGGTGTGGCCGGTGCGCCGGTCGGCTTGCCCGAGGGCTGCCCGGTCGGCTTGCCCGAGGGCTGCCCGGTCGGCTTGCCCGAGGGCTGCCCGGTCGGCTTGCCCGAAGGTTGTCCGGTCGGCTTGCCCGAGGGTTCGGCCGACGGGGTGCCCGAGGGTTGTCCGGACGGTTTCGCCGTGGGCCGTCCGGAGGGCTGCGCTGTGGGCTCGCCTGAAGGCTGGGCCGAGGGGCGGCCGGTGGGGGAAGTGGGGCGGGGGACACGGCCGGAGGACCCCGAGCCGCCCGAGCCTCCGAAAGCGCCGGTGCCGCCTGAGCCGGTGGATGCGGCGTTCCCGGCCTCTTCGAGCTTGTCGCGCGTCTCCTCGGCGGCGGCGAGGGACGCCTTGGCGGCCGTGTAGTCCTCCTGGGCGATCGTGTCGTCGATGCGCGCGAGAACCTGCCCCTTCTTGACCTTCTGCCCGACCGTCACGTACACCTTTTCCACCGTGCCGTCGGCGCCGAAGGCCAGGTCGCGGATGTGGGCGTCCACGGTGTCGCCCGCCGCCGAGGCGCCGCTCACGATCGTGCCCCGCTTGGCCGACGCCAGCTCGACGCGGGCGCCCGCGGAGGTGTCCGCGTCTCCGAGGTAGACCAGCCCGACGGCCGCCAGGACGATCCCGGCGAGGGCGAGTCCCCCGACGCGCACGGCGGTTGGCGGAGTGCTCGATCTCATGCGGCCAATCCTGGTCACCGGACGTCATCCCAAGCTCAGGCGGGCCTGAGAGTTTCCTGTGTATCGGCGCTCGCGCGGACCGAGCTGAGCTGCGGTTTCATGCCCGAGCCGCCGCCTGCCGGGGCATCGGCGGCGTGCGGGGCGCAAGGACGTCCCCGGCTTTTCAGCAAACCTTCAGGGATGACGGAGGTTGGCCCAAGCGGCGTGGTCCAGGCTCGGTGGTCGTGAAGCTGTCGACGAAGCGCAGAGCGCTGATCGTGAACGGCGCCCTCGGGGTGCTGTTGCTGGGAGGCGCCGGCGTGGCGTACGCCTCCCTGAACGGGGGCTCCTCCGCCGAGGTTGCGCCTTCGACCACGCCGGTCACCCGTGGCACCGTCCTGTCGTCGGTGTCGGCCTCCGGCGCGGTGGAGAGCGCCAGGACCCGGTCGCTGAGCTTCGGCTCGAGCGGCACGGTCCAGAAGATCTACGTCGAGAACGGCGACAAGGTCACCAAGGGGCAGATCCTCGCCCGCGTCGACGACACGGCGGCCGAGGAGAGTCTGGACGCCGCCGCGGCGAGCCTCGACGCGGCGAAGGACGGCGACACCTCCACCGCGTCGGGCTACTCGCAGTACGTCCAGGCCAGGAACGCCTACCGGGACGCCAAGCGGACGCTCGACGGCACGGTGCTGAAGGCGCCGTTCAGCGGCACGATCACCGCCGTCAACGGGACGGTCGGCGGCTCCTCCTCCGGTTCGGGGAGCTCGTCGTCCACGGGCACTTCCAGCGGCTCCGCCTCCTCCGGCGGGTCGTCGGGCTCGCGGGGGACGGGCTCGTCCGGCGGCGGCTCCACGTCTTCCAGCGGCTCCTCGAGCTCAGGGTCCTCCGGCGGTTTCATCGAGATCGCCGACACCAAGAGGCTCCAGGTCGTCGGCGACTTCACCGAGTCGGACGTGACCAAGCTGAAGATCGGCCTGTCCGCGACGGTGACGTTCGACGCCCTGCCCGGCGTGACGGCCTCCGGCAAGGTGACCCTGATCGATCCGGTGGCGCAGACCAGCAACAACGTGGTCCAGTACTCCGCCACCGTCTCCCTCACCGACGTGCCGAAGACCGTGCGGCTCGGCCAGACGACGACCGTGCAGGTCATCGTCGCGAAGGCGGACGACGCGCTGACCGTCCCCAGCTCGGCGGTCAGGACCGCGGGCGGCCAGAACACGGTCACCGTCCTTTCCGGCGGCAAGCAGGTCACCAAGACCGTCGAGGTCGGGGTGAAGGGGGACACGCTCACCGAGATCAAGTCCGGGCTGGCCGAGGGAGACCAGGTGGTGCGGACCTCGGCGGGCGGCACAGGCGGCCTGCAAGGAGGCTTCCCGGGCGGGGGCTTCCCCGGCGGTGGCGGCGCCGTCCGCCTCGGCGGTGGCCGGTGACCGCCTGGGAGGGCGCCGGCCGGGAGGACGACCGGCCGGTGACCGCCTGGGAGAGCGCCGGCCCGCGAGACGATCGGCCGGTGACCCGCTGGGACGGCGACGGCCCGCAGGACGGACGGCCGTCTCACGCGGCGGCCGGCGTGCCGGTCCAGCGCGGAGCCGGCCGCACACCTCCGGTCCTGGACGTGCGGCAGGTCACGAAGGTCTACGGCGAGGGGGACGCCAGCGTCCAGGCACTGCGCGGCATCTCGATCACCGTCGAGCGCGGCGACCATGTGGCGATCATGGGCGCGTCCGGCTCCGGCAAGTCGACGCTGATGAACATCCTGGGCTGCCTGGACGTGCCGAGCGGCGGCAGCTACCTCATCGACGGCACGGACGTCGGAGCGCTCGACGATCGGCAGCAGGCGATCCTGCGCAACCGGAAGATCGGCTTCGTGTTCCAGTCGTTCAACCTCATCCCCCGCATGACGGCGCTGGCGAACGTGGAGCTGCCCCTGGCGTACGGAGGGGTCGGGGCGGGCGACCGCCGCCGGCGGGCCCTCGCGGCGCTGGACCAGGTGGGGCTGTCCGACCGCGTCCACCACGAGCCGAACGAGCTGTCGGGCGGCCAGCAGCAGCGGGTCGCCGTGGCCCGCGCCCTGGTCACCGCGCCGTCGCTGCTGCTGGCCGACGAGCCGACCGGCAACCTCGACACCAAGTCGACGGCCGACGTGCTCGCCATCCTCGACCGGCTGAGCGACGCCGGGCGCACGATCGTCGTGATCACGCACGAGGACGACGTGGCCACGCACGCCAAGCGGATCATCCGCCTGGTGGACGGCATGGTCGTCGAGGACCACCGCCAGGCGCCCGTCGACGGCCCGCCGCCCCGGCTGGCCTCCCAGGTGGTGAGGGACCGATGAACGCCCTGGAAGTCCTGCGCTTCGCCGTTCGCGGCCTGACGGCCAACAAGATGCGCAGCGCCCTGACCACGCTCGGCATCCTGATCGGTGTGGCGGCGGTCATCATGCTGGTCGCGGTGGGCGAGGGCTCCTCGCAGACGATCCAGCAGAACATCCAGCGGCTCGGCTCCAACACCCTCACCGTGATGCAGTCCTTCACCGGCGGAGGCGGAGGCGGAGGCGGAGGCGGCGGAGGAGCGCGCGGCGGAGGTGGCGGTGGCGGCGGCGGGTTCTTCGCCCTCGGCGGGGGCGGACGGAACCAGCAGCAGGCCGCCACGGGCCCCCGCACGCAGGCCAAGGAACTGACCCTGGAGGACGCCAAGGCGATGGCCGACCCGGCGGGCGCCCCCTCGGTCAAGAGCGTGTCCCCCGTCGTCACCGCCTCGGCGCAGACGGCGACGTACGAGGGGGCGAGCCATTCGATCGCGCAGCTCGTCGGCACCTATCCGAGCTACTTCGAGGCGTCGAACAAGCCGGTGGCCAAGGGGTCGTACTTCTTCAACGACGACGTGCTGAGCGCCCGGAAGATCATCGTCATCGGGCAGACCGTGGCGGACGCCCTGTTCGGCGCCGTGGACCCGATCGGCAAGCAGATCACCATCAGCGGCGTGCCGTTCACCGTGGTAGGCGTGCTCAAGGAGGCCGGGTCGGCCGGCTTCCAGGACGCCGACGACGTGGCGATCGCGCCGCTGCCGGCCGTGCAGCAGAGCCTCACCGGGTTCGGCGCGCTCGGCCAGGTCATCGTCCAGGCCAAGAGCGCCACCGCGGTCGACGCCGCCCAGACGGAGATCACCCAGATCCTCGACCAGCGGCACGGCATCACCGGCACGGCCACCGCCGACTACCGGATCCTCAACCAGGCGACGCTCCAGGAGACGGTCAGCGCCGCGACCGGCACGTTCACCGTGCTGCTCGGCGCGGTCGCCGCCATCAGCCTGCTGGTCGGCGGCATCGGCATCACCAACATCATGCTCGTGACCGTCACCGAGCGGACCCGGGAGATCGGCATCCGCAAGGCCATCGGCGCGCCGCGCGGCGCGATCCTCGGCCAGTTCCTCGCCGAGGCCACGATGCTCAGCCTGATCGGCGGCCTGCTGGGCGTCGCCATCGCGCTGATCGGCACCAGGTTCACGATCGCCGGTGTGCAGCCGGTCGTCGTGCCGGCGTCGATCGTGCTGGCGCTCGGCGTCTCGGTCGCGATCGGCCTGTTCTTCGGCAGCTACCCGGCGAACCGGGCGGCGAAGCTGCGTCCCATCGAAGCGCTGCGGCACGAGTGACGTACGGCCGTCGCACAAGGAGTGATCATGAGTTCGAGCAGGCGCAAGCCGTACGTGACGGAGGAACCGGTGACGGCGCACGAGCTGCTGGAGACCTCGCCGTTCGAGAATGACCTGGACGCCGAACTCGCGGCCCGGCCCGAGCGGCGCCGGACGTCCAAGCTGACCATGGTCCTCGCCGGGGCCGTGCTCCTGGTCGCGGGCGTGGTCGTGGGCATCCAGCTGCAGAAGTTCTGGGGCGTCGCGAACACCCGCCAGGCCGCGCTCCAGGGACTCCTGGCAGGCGCCGGCGACGGGCAGCGGGCCGGCGGCGGGCGGTTCGGGCCTCCCGGCGCGGGCCAGGGTCAAGGCCAGGGTCCAGGTCAAGGCCAGGGACAGGGCCGGGGAGCGGGGCAGGGCGGCGCGTTCGCCAACGTCACCGTCGGCACGATCAAGCTCGTCGACGGCGGCAAGATCTACCTGGAGACCGCGGGAGGCGGCATCGTCACCGTCAGGACCTCGGGTGACACCAAGGTCCAGGTCAGCAAGGAAGGCAAGGTCAAGGACCTCAAGCCCGGCAGCACCATCGTCGTCCAGGGGCAGCGGGGCAGCGACGGCTCCGTCACCGCGACCTCGGTCAACCAGGGCGGCGGGGCAGGAGGGTTCGGCGGTGGGAGGCCGTGATGCCCGGTGAGGCGAAGCTGCTGATCGTGGACGATGAGCCGAACATCCGCGAACTGCTGTCGGCGACGCTGCGCTATGCCGGGTTCGACGTCACGACCGCCGCGGACGGGCGCGAGGCGGTCCAGCTCGTCGAGCGCGTCCGCCCCGATCTGGTGGTGCTCGACGTGATGCTGCCCGACATGGACGGTTTCGCGGTGGCGCAGCGGCTGCGCGCGGGCGGCAGGCGCACTCCGGTGCTCTTCCTCACCGCCCGCGACGAGACCGAGCACAAACTGACCGGCCTGGGGCTCGGCGACGACTACGTGACCAAGCCGTTCAGCCTGGAGGAGGTGCTGGCCAGGATCCGGGCGGTGCTCCGCCGCACCAGAGGGGACCTGGACCTGCCCACGCGCCTGCAGGTGGCGGACCTGGAGCTCGACGAGGAGGGCCGCCAGGTCTGGCGTGCCGGCGGCCGGGTGAAGCTGTCGCCCACGGAGTACAAGCTGCTGCACTACTTCATGGTCAACGCCGGGCGCGTGCTGTCCAAGGCGCAGATCCTCGACCACGTCTGGAACTACGACTTCGGCGGGGACCGGAACGTGGTCGAGTCCTACGTCTCCTACCTGCGACGCAAGATCGACACGGTGGAGCCCCGGCTCATCCACACGCTCCGAGGGGTGGGTTACGTCCTCCGCGCGCCCCGTCAGTGACCGCCGCCCGCTCCGGGTGGCGCGGCGGTGGGTGGCGCGCTCGCCGCTGTGGCTGCGCCTGGTCGCGGGGACGCTCGTGCTGGTCACCCTCGCCATCGCGCTGACCGGCGTGGTCGCCGTCCAGTTGCTGCGCGGCTACCTCGTCGACCGGGTCGACCAGCAGCTCGTCGTCGCCGGAGTGGTACGACGAGACCTCGCCGCTTCACCGGCCCTTCAGCCGCAGGCGCGCGATCTGTCCCGCCCGCCCAAGCAGTTCGGCCTGTTCTACATGGCGGTGCTCCGGCCGGACGGCACCGTCGAGCGCACCCTCCATGAGCCCCCCGGAACCACTCCGCCCGTCCTGCCGGCGGGCAGGCTCGGCGCGGCGGCCTCCGCGAGGCCCCGCCCGTTCACCGTCGAGTCGGGTTCGGGGACGCGCTGGCGGGCGATCGTGGTGGCGTACGGCGGACCCGTCCGCGTGATCGCCGTCCGCATGGACGACATCGACGCCACCGTGACCCGCCTCGCCGTCATCGTGGCGAGCGTGGGCGGCGGCGTGCTGGTCGTCCTCGGCTTCGCCGGCCACTGGCTCGTCCGGCGAAGCCTGCGCCCGCTGGGCGTGATCGAACGGACCGCGGGAGCCATCGCCGGGGGAGACCTGTCCCGCCGCGTGCCGCTGCCGCACCGCGGCACGGAGATGGGACGACTCGGCAGGGCCATCAACGGCATGCTCGCCCAGATCGAGGCGGCCTTCGAGGACCGCGAGGCCTCCGAGATCGCGGCGCGCAAGTCGGCCTTCGACGCGCGCCGGTCGGAGGACCGCATGCGCAGGTTCGTCGCCGACGCCTCCCACGAGCTGCGCACCCCGCTGACGTCCATCCGGGGGTTCGCCGAGCTGTACCGCCACGAGACGCCGAACCTTGAGGAGGCGGCCAGACTGCTGCGCAGGATCGAGGACGAGGCCACCCGCATGGGCCTTCTCGTGGACGACCTGCTGCTGCTGGCCCGGCTGGACCAGCGGCGCCCGCTCGAACGGCAGCCGGTCGACGTGCTCAGCGTGGCCGCCGGGGCCGTGCTGGACGCCCGGACGCTCGCCCCCGACCGCGAGATCGACCTGGTGAGGCTGGACGACTCCGACGGGACGGTCACCGTGAACGGCGACGAGGCGAGGCTGCGCCAGGTGGTCGCCAACCTGGTCGGCAACGTGCTCCGGCACACTCCGGCCGGCACTCCCTTCCACGTCGCCGTGGGCCACCTCGACGGGCATGCCGTCATCGAGGTGGCCGACCGGGGGCCGGGGCTGCCGCTCCAGGACGCCGAGCGGGTGTTCGAGCGCTTCTACCGGGCCGACCCTTCCCGTACACGGGACGGAACGGGCGGCACCGGGCTCGGGCTGTCGATCGCCGCCGCCCTCGTCCAGGCCCACGGAGGCGCGATCACCCTCGACAGCGAACCCGGGCACGGCGCCACCTTCCGCGTAGCGCTCCCCTCCGAACCCTGACCGTCCGTCCTGCGCCGGAGGCGGGCGGCACGCTTGACCGTCCCGTGCCAGAGGCGGGCGGCACGCCCCGGCGGTTGACAGGGGAAATTCAGCTTGGTCCCACCTGACGCTGAGTTTGGTGTCCTTCCATGGAAGCGCCAAAGTCCCTCGGTCTCCCGATGGAGTTCACTTCGTGATTGCGTTGCCCCGTGCTCTTGGCGTCGCTGCCATGGCCACCGTCCTGCTGGCATCCGGCTGTGGGTCCGGCTCCACCACGACCGCGGCTCAGCCGACTCCGGGCCGTTTCGGTGGCGGAGCCGCCGCGTTCGCCGAGTGCATGCGCAAGAACGGCGTGAACATGCCGACAGGCCGCCCTGGAGGCGCACCCACGGCTCAGCCGGGCGGATCCCCGTCAACTCGGCCGAGCAGGGGACCGGGGGGCTTCGGCACCATGTCACCCGAGATGCGCAAGGCCTTCGAGGCGTGCCGCTCGGTGATGCCCCAAGGCCGTCGCGGCCAGGGCGACCGGTCCGGAGGCTTCGACCCTTCGGCGCTGGAGGCGTTCCGCTCGTGCATGAAGGACAACGGGGCCGACCTTCCGGCCAACAGCGGCATCCGCCGGCTCAAGACCGAGGACCCGGCCATCGCCAAGGCCCTCCAGAAATGCCGCCCCCTCCTCCCCACCCAGCCCCCCGCCCCCACCCCACCCGCAGGCTAGCGCCGCATACTGGTGGCTTAAGGTTCCGTCCCTACCAGCGCTTTCGGACGATCTGGTCGATCGCCGCCATGAGTTCGACATCCTCGGTGAGGGGAGGGTTGTCCGCGTCGCCGCAGCAGGCGGGCTTGGGCCGGGTACGGCCCGCGCCATGACCGGAACGGTCCGGCAGCCCGAAGGCCTCTTCCAGGAAGACGTAAGGATCGCTGCGGTTGTCGTGCTTGTCGAGGATCAGGAAGGCGATGGTGTCGGCTTCGGGAAGCTCATCACCAGCCGCCGGCTCTCAGGGAGTCGCACCACACAGAACCGGGGCCAGGCACACCCGGGCCTGACAGGCGGTGGTGTGCGGCGGCGCATCCACGCTGCGCGGTGTCCCGATAGACCCGCACGAACGCTTCTTTGACGCGTTGTGGCGTGCTGGAGTCGCGGACGGTGACGTCGATCTGCTTGGCCACCATGACATGGAAGCGGGCCGCCCCGGGGGATTCGCCTGTACGACGGGCGCGTCGGGTCATGATCGGAGCAGATCCTCCAGATCGGCTTCGCTGTAATCCACGAAGTCGTTGGTCTCGGCCAGCGTGTCCTGCGCCCTTTGCAGCAGATCGCGGTCACGAAGCGCATCGATGACTTTGGTCAGCCTGCGTCCGGGTTCGTCCTCGCCCATCTCGCGGAGCACCACCAGGACTCTGGCGATCGAGGTGGCAGAGACGCGCGCGACTCCACCGCCTGGGATCGCTTCCAATACGCCGTGGGCGATCCACGAGCGGACTGTGGGGATCGTCACCCCGAGAAGTCCTGCCGCAGTGGACAAGCGCACCGCAGACGGGTGAGGTCCACGATCGTGCCGTTGGGCCATGCGTCGGATCGCCGCATGCAGACCACGGTCAGTGGTCCGCCGCTGGGCCAGCAACAGGAGATCGGTGAGGTCCTCTACTGCGAGCCGTGCTTGCTCGTCGTGTACGGCCATGCCTTCACCATACCCATCTTCTTTCAATAATCAGCGATCGGTTGAAAGTTCGGCCCGGTCCCGGGGTTCTGGGCAGGGGGGTGGGGCTGATCCTGGACTGCTGGGTGGGCGCGGTGTTCACCTGGTCGTCGTTCGTGGGGATACCTTGGCCGCGCTGGGGCATGACCGGTCGTATGGCAGGGAACAACGGACTGCTCGCGGCCCTTTCGAGCCTGCGGGCTCAGCTCGACCGCGATCTGTTCCCCCTCGCGATCGGTGACGTCGCCGCACATCGCCGCGCTCTCAAGGAGCTGCGGGGGCAGCTCGACGACTACCTGCTGCCACGCGTCGCCGCCATGGACGCTCCGTTGCTGACCGTGGTCGGCGGCTCGACGGGAGCGGGCAAGTCGACGCTGGTCAACTCGCTGGCCGGCGCCGACGTCACCGAGCCGGGGGTGCTGCGCCCGACGACGCTCGCGCCCACGCTCGTCGTGAGCCCCGCGGACGAGGCGTGGTTCACCAGGCAGAGCGTGCTGCCCGGCCTGGCCAGGACGACCGGAACGGGACGCGGCGAGCCCGGCACCTTGCGCATCGTCACCGCCGGCACCCTGCCCGCCGGGCTGGCGCTGCTGGACGCTCCCGACATCGACTCGGTGGTCACCGCCAACCGCGAGATCGCGGCCCAGCTTCTCGCCGCCGCCGACCTGTGGCTGTTCGTCACCACCGCCGCCCGTTACGCCGACGAGGTCCCCTGGGGGTTCCTGCGCAGCGCCAGGGAGCGGAGCACGGCCCTGGCGGTGGTGCTCGACCGCGTGCCTCCGGAGGCGCTCGCGCCGGTCGCCGCCCACCTGACCCGCCTGCTGGACGCCAACGGCCTCGGCGACACGCCGCTGTTCAGCGTCCCGGAGGTCGTGCTGCCCGAGGAGAACGCCCGCCTGCCCGAGGAGGCCGTACGCGACGTGCGCGGCTGGCTGGCCGCGATCGCGGCCGACGCCCAGTCGCGGGCGCAGGTCGTGCGAAGGACGCTGTCCGGAGCGCTGGACAGCGTGACCACCCGCGTCCCCGCCCTCGCCGACCAGGCCGACCGGCAGCGGGCCGGGCTCGCCGATCTGCGGCTGTCGGTGGAGTCGGCGTACGGGGCGGCGATGGCCACCTTCGACGACGGCATACGCGACGGCTCCCTGCTGCGCGGCGAGGTGCTCACCCGCTGGCAGGACTTCATCGGCACCGGTGACCTGATGCGCTCGCTGGAGTCGCGCATCGGCTGGCTGCGCGAGCGCATCGTCGCCGCGTTCATGGGCACGCCGCCGCCGGACACCCGGCTGCGGGTCGCCCTGGAGAGCGGAGTGGAGTCGCTGATCCGTTCCGCGGCGGACGCCGCCGCCGAGCGGGCGCTCGAAGCATGGTCGGGCATGCCCGCGGGCCGCGACGTCATCGAGCGCGCCGGCGCGGTCTCGGCGGGGCGTCTCGGCCGCGCGTCCTCCACCCTGCCCGATCGCGCCGCGTCCGCCGTCCGCGCCTGGCAGGCGTACGTGCTGGAGCTGGTCGCCAAGGAGGGTGCCGAGAAGCGCACCACCGCGCGGCTCGCCTCCTTCAGCCTCAATGGTCTCGGCCTGCTGCTCATGCTCATGGTCTTCGCGTCCACCGGAGGGCTGACCGGCATCGAGGTCGGCATCGCCGGAGGCACCAGCGTGCTCAGCCAGAAACTGCTGGAGGCGGTGTTCGGCGACCAGGCCGTGCGCACCCTCACCCAGGCGGCGCGCGAAGATCTCCGCAAACGGGTGGGCGTCCTGCTGGACGCCGACTCCGCGCGGTTCACCTCGCTCCTCGAAGGGGTCGAACTCCCCGAACAGGTCTCCGCCGATCTCCGGCGCGCGGCGCAGGCGGTGCGCGACCACCGCGGCGAGATCTCCGACCGCTCCCTTGGAGACGCCGACGCCGGTTCCACGGGTGAGGCCGACGCCGCTTCCGTCGCCCGAGGCCCCGACCGGCCTCCCGCGGACGCCCCGCCCACTCCCGCGGACGCCCCGCGGACTCCCGCGGACGCGCCACAGCCCCCCATGGACGCCCGGCAGGCGCCCGTGGACGCTCCTCGGGCTCCGGCGGACGCTCCGCAGACGCCCGTCGACGCCCCGCGGACTCCTGCTGACGTGCCGCCGCCGGCTTCGGTGGAGCGGCCGTGAAGGTGCTGAGGCGGACCAAGAGCGCGCCGCTGGACGACCGGCTCGCCGCGCTGGCCGAGGCGGCGGACCTGGCGGGCGGACGGCTGGAAGCGGCGGCGATCGCGCAGGTCACCGACGTGCTGGCCCGCGCGGGAACGCGCAGGAAGCTCTCGGTGGACCACACCGTCGTCGCGCTCGCCGGAGCCACGGGCAGCGGGAAGTCGTCGCTGTTCAACGCGCTCTCCGGCACCTCGCTCGCCAAGGTCGGTGTCACCCGCCCGACCACGTCGAAGGCGCAGGCCGCGATGTGGGAGTCCGAAGGCGCCGGGCCGCTGCTCGACTGGCTGGAGATCCCGCGCCGCCACTCGGTCGACGGGGCCGAGGCGGCGGACGGCACGCTGTCCGGCCTGATCCTGCTCGACCTGCCGGACCACGACTCGATCGAGGCCGCCCACCGGCTGGAGGTGGACCGCCTGGTATCCGTGGTCGACCTGCTGGTATGGGTGCTCGACCCGCAGAAGTACGCCGACGCGGCCGTCCACGAGCGCTACCTCCGCCCTCTCCAGCGGCACCACGACGTCATGATGATCGTGCTGAACCAGTCCGACCGCCTGTCCCCGCCGGCGGCCGACCGCTGCATGCACGACCTGCGGCGGCTGCTGGCCGAGGACGGGCTGTCCGGCATACCGGTGGTCGCGACCTCGGTGCGGGAGGGCAGGGGCATCGCCGAGCTGCGGTCGGCGCTGGCGAAACGGGTCGCGGACCGGCGCGCCTGGGCGGCACGGCTGGAGGCGGACGTCGAGCGGGCCGCCGACCTGCTCGCCGCCGCGTCGTCCGGCGCCCTGACCTCGGCCGTGTCCATGGGCGCGGCCTCGCCGGACGCCCTGGCCGCCGCCGCGCCGATGGGCGTGACGGGCGCCGTCTCGTCGGGAGCCCCGGCGCCGATCGCGCCACCCGGGGAGCCGGAGAAGTGGGCGGAGGCGTCCCGTGCGCTGGAACGGCGCGCCGAGGCCGCGGAGAAGGGCTTGCCAGAGGGGCTCTCCAGGCCGCTGACCGCCGCGCTCGCGGAGGCCGCCGGGGTGCCCACCGTGGTGGAGGCGGTCAGGAAGGCCCACCGGCACCGGGCGATCGCGGCCACCGGCTGGCCGGTCACCCGATGGCTGCGCCGGCTGCGGCCCGACCCTCTGCGCCGCCTGCATCTGGGCGGCGCGACGGCGGGCGCCGCAGGGCGTACGTCCATCCCGGCGGCCACGGGCGTGCAGCGGTCGCGCATGGAGACCGCGATCAGGGACGTGGGCTCGGCCGCGTCGGCCGACCTGCCCGAGCCGTGGGCGGTGGCCGTGCGAGGCGCCGCCCGATCACGGTCGGAGGAGCTGGCGGAGGCCCTGGACCGCGCGGTGTCGGTCACGGCCACGGGCGCGGGCAGGCGACCCCGGTGGTGGCGGGCGGTGGGCCTGCTCCAGTGGCTGGTGTTCGCCGCCATGCTCGCCGGGGCCGCGTGGCTGTCCGCGCTGTTCGTCGTGGACTATCTCAGGTTCCCCGAGGTGCCCACCCCGACGCTCGACACCGTGCCCTGGCCCACCGTGCTCCTGGTGGGCGGCGTGCTCGCCGGGCTGCTGATCGCTCTGCTGTCCCGCGCGGCGGCCGCCCTGGGCGGCGCGCGCAGAGCGCGCAAGGCGCGGCGTGCGCTGTGGGGCAGCGTCCACGAGGTCGGCCGCGAGCTGGTGCTCGACCCGGTGCGCGACGAGCTGCGCGACGCCCGCCGCTTCGCCGAACTCCTCACCATCGCCCGCGGCTGACCGAGCCGCGGCTCTCGTCGGAGAAACCTCGGGTCGCGGCTCGGGTGGTCAGGTGGAGCTGTTGGGGTGGGGGTGGGCCGCCGGCTCGGGGGCCGCGGGCTGGGTGAGGGGATCGGGGAGCGCGGAGCCGGAGGTGATGCCGCGGGGACCGGACTCCTCGGCGTCGGCGATGGCCGCCTCCGCGGCCCTCTGGGCCTTCTGGGCCTCGTCCTGGGCAGCGGTCTTGCCCTCGGTCACCTCGCGGGTCTTGGGAGACCGGGGCAGCGACTCGGTGAACGCCTTGGACACCCCCTGCAGCGCCGAGGTGACCTCGCTCGGGATCACCCAGAAGGTGTTGCCCTGGCCCTGGGCGAGCTGCGGGAGGACCTGAAGGTACTGGTAGGCGAGCAGTTGCGGGTCGGGGTCGTTGCGGTGCACGGCCTGGAACACCTCGTCGATGGCCTGCGACTGGCCTTCGGCCTTGAGGATGGCGGCGGTGCGGTCGCCCTCGGCGCGCAGGATCGCGCTCTGCTTCTCGCCCTCGGCCGTGAGGATCTGCGACTGGCGGAAGCCCTCGGCGGTCAGGATGGCGGCGCGCTTGTCCCGCTCGGCGCGCATCTGCTTCTCCATCGCCTCCTTGATCGACCTCGGCGGGTCGATGGCCTTGATCTCCACCCGGTTCACCCGGATGCCCCACTTGCCGGTGGCCTCGTCCAGCACGCCGCGCAGCTGGCTGTTGATGGTGTCGCGGGAGGTGAGGGTCTTCTCCAGGTCCATGCCGCCGACGACGTTGCGCAGGGTCGTGACCGTGAGCTGCTCGACGCCCTGGATGAAGTTCGCGATCTCGTACGCGGCGGCGCGGGGGTCGGTGACCTGGAAGTACAGCACCGTGTCGATGTCGACGACGAGGTTGTCCTCGGTGATGACCGGCTGCGGCTTGAAGGAGACCACCTGCTCGCGCAGGTCGATGAGCGGCCGGACGCGATCGACGTAGGGGATCACGAAGTTCAGCCCTGGCCCGAGAGTGCGCGAGTAACGGCCGAGGCGTTCGACGTTCCCCGCCCTGGCCTGCGGGACGATGCGGACCGATCGCAGGACGGTGAACACGGCCAGCAGGACGATGAGTATTCCGGCGATCAAAGCGGCGTCCATGCTTACTCCCGGGGATAGACGAGCGCGGTAGCGCCCTCGATTTCGATCACGTCCACCGTCGCGCCCGCCGGGATCACCAGCGTTTCGTCATAGGCGCGGGCCGACCACTCCTCCCCGCCGATGCGCACCCGGCCGTTCATCCCTGTGACCTCTCGGGTGACGTAGGCGGGCTTGCCGACCAGCGCGGACACGCCGAAGCGCTGGACCGGCGGCTGCTTGATGTGGCGTTGGGCGATGGGACGAAGGAGGACCAGGCCGGAGATCGAGGAGAGGATGAACACCGCGAGCTGAATGCCGGTCGGCAGGCCGATCGCCGCGACGGCGGCGGTCAGCAGGGCGGCCGCACCGAGGAGCCCCAAAGCCGCGGTGAGGGTGAACAGCTCGGCCGCCCCCAGCACCGCCGCCAATATCAACCAGAAGATCCATGAGTCCATAGCCCCGGCCCTCCTATGAATGAGAACGCGATCCGGGCTCCGGTGGTTCCTGGATTCCCAAGGTAGCCCGGATTATCAGGGCCTGGCGTGACAAAAGAGTCACGGTGCGCGGCGGCCCAGGCGTTCAGGCGGGGGTGGGCAGGACGGTGCCCGTCACCTCGCCGAGGGCGATGAGCGTTCCGCCCGGTCCAGGGGCCGTGGCCGTGATCGTCACGGTGTCGCCGTCCTCCAGGAAGGCCCGGGACTGCCCGTCGGACAGCTTGACCGGCTCGGCGCCGTTCCAGGTGATCTCGATCAGCGATCCGCGCCGCGACGGCTCGTCCCCCGAGACGGTGCCGCTCGCGTACAGGTCGCCGGTGCGCAGCGATGCGCCGTTGACGGTCATGTGGGCGAGCATCTGGTCCGGCGTCCAGTACATGTCGCGGTACGGCGGGCTCGACACCTGGTCGCCGTTCAGCATGATCTCCATGCTGACGTCCAGGCCCCACGGCTCGTGCCTGCGCAGGTAGTCCAGCGGCGCGGGGTCCTGCTCGCGGCCGGGGACGCGCGCGTCCTCAAGGGCCTCCAGCGGCGTCACCCAGGGGGAGATCGACGTGGCGAACGACTTGCCGAGGAACGGCCCGAGCGGGACGTACTCCCAGGCCTGGATGTCGCGGGCGCTCCAGTCGTTGACCAGCGTCACCCCGAACACGTGGTCGGCGAAGTCGCCCGCGCTCTCGCCCAGACGCGTCGGCGTCCCGACGATGAACCCGAGCTCGGCCTCGATGTCCAGCTTGGCGGTGGGGGCGAGCACGGGCTCGTCGCCCGGCGCGGCGACCCGCTGGCCGCGCGGACGGGTGATCGGGGTGCCGGACACCACGACGGTGCCCGACCGGCCGTGGTACCCGACCGGCAGGCGCCGCCAGTTGGGCTTGAGCGGCTCGTCCCCGGGCCGGAACATGCGGCCCACGTTGGCGGCGTGCTCCAGCGAACAGTAGAAGTCGACGTAGTCGCCGATCTCGACCGGCAGGTGGAGGCGCACCTGGCGCAGCGGGATGAGGTGCGACTCGAGGGCCGCCCGGTTGGCCGACACCTCCTTGGCGTCCGCGGCCAGCAGCCGCTGGAGCAGGCGCCGGGTGTCCCGCCACGCCGTCCGTCCCCTGGCGAGGAAGCCGTTGAGGCTGCCGGTGGCGAACACCTCGTCGTGCAGCACGGGCGCGAGATCGAGGACGTGGTCCCCGATGCGCACCCCGGCGCGCGCCGGCTCCCCGGGACGGGAGAACACCCCGTAGGGCAGGTTGGCGACGGTGTACAGGGTCGCGTCGGCGCCCGGCACCCAGGTGGGGGTCACAATGTCCTCCCTGACGATCGGGGTCCGCCTGCGGTTCGTCGTGGCCAGCCCGAGCTCGCGCAGGTCCTCTGTGGGCACGCTGGTGGCGCAGGAGCCGTAGGAGACGAACAGCTCTCTGGCCCGGTTCGCCACCTCGGAGGATGTGGCGCGGGCCAGCGCGACCAGTTCGGCCTTGTCCATGCTCTCCAGCACGGGCACCGGGTCACGGCCCTGGACGGCCGCGCAAACGGCGAGCACCAGGTTGAGGAACCCGTGCCGGTACACGCCGAGGCTCGGGTCCGGGTGCCGGACGGCGTGGTGCAGGCCGGCGGTGGCCTTGAACGGCGTGCCCTCCTCGACGCAGGTGCGGATGAACGCCCCGAGCTCGTGCGAGGAGGGGAACTTGTCGGCCGTGGTGCCTCCGCAGCGCACCTTCAGCCCCACCCCGGCCGGCACCTGGTGCAGCCCGGTCGGAGTGACCTCGACGAACAGCCGTACCCCCGGGCCCGGCGGCCGGAGGCGTCCGGCGAGCGCGGCGACGGTGGAGCCGGAGGGCAGCGGGGTCTCGAACCAGTCCACCTCGATCGCCGGATCGCCGGCCGCGAGGGCGGCGATGTCCGGCGAGACCGGCGTGTCGACGATGACGCCCACCCGGACCGGGCGGGTCAGCGAGGCGCGCAGCTCCGCGAGACGGCTCGCCGGGCAGAGCAGGCGGTGGGTGAGCATGGGGTCGCCCGCGTCCTGATCGGCGTAGTGGCGGGCGAGCGCCCGCGACATGGGCAGCATCGTCGGAGGGAAGAGCCCCGCGTCGTCGACGAGGGCGCGGAAAAGCGTCTCCACCGCGCTGGTCACCGGGCCCACGTCCAGGCGTAGCCGGGGTCCTCGCAGGCGAGCGCGGCGTCGCCGAGGTCGAGCGGCCGGAAGGTGTCGACCATGACGGCCAGCTCGCTGGTGACCTTGTTGCCCTGCCGCATCGCCTCGACGGCGGCCTCGACCGCGCCCGGCTGCGGGCCGTGGGTGAAGCCGGCCGGGTGCAGGGAGATGGATCCGACGTCGATGCCCGAGCCCTTGCGGGCGGTGTAGTCGCCGCCGGCGTAGAACATGAACTCGTCGGAGTCGACGTTGTGGTGGTTGTACGGAATCGGCACGGCCTCCGGATGGAAGTCCAGCGGGCGCGGGCAGAACGAGCAGACCACGAAGCCCGGCCCTTCGAAGGTCTGGTGGACCGGCGGCGGTGCGTGGGTGCGCTTCACGACCGGCTCGAAATCGGCGATGTTGAAGGCGTACGGGTACAGGCAGCCGTCCCAGCCGACCACGTCGAACGGATGGTGGGCGTAGGTCAGCCGGGTCAGGCCGCCCCGGGTGCGGACCAGCACCGGCGTCTCGGCGTCCTCGACGATCAGCGGCTCGGCGGGCGAGCGCAGGTCGCGCTCGCAGTAGGGCGCGTGTTCGAGGAACTGGCCGTACTGCGACAGGTAGCGCTTGGGCGGCCGGATGTGCCCCGCGGCCTCGATGGCCAGCGCCCGCACCGTCGTGCCGTCCAGCGGCACCCAGCGGTGGATGGTGCCGGTGGGGATCACGACGTAGTCGCCCTCGCCGGCCTCGATCGCCCCGTAGGTGGACTCGAACCGCACCCGCCCGCTCGCGATGTAGACGCACTCGTCGCCCTTGGAGTCGCGGTACAGGTCACTGGGCTGGTCGGCGGCGGCGTACGACATGCGGACGTCGGCGTTGCCGGCCAGCGGCTGCCGCCCGGTGACCAGGTCTCCGCCGGTGGGCAGGCTCTGGGTGCGGAAATGGCGCGGTGACAGGGGGAGATTGGGGGACAGCGTGGTGCGGACCATGTCCGGCACGGCCTCCGCCTTGACGATGGCGGTCGGCAGATGGCGGTGGTAGAGCAGCGAGGAGTCGGAGGAGAAGCCTTCCTCGCCCATCAGTTCCTCCGCGTACAACCCGCCGTCAGGCTTGCGGAACTGGATGTGACGTTTGCGCGGCACCTCGCCGACGGTGCGGTAGTACGGCATCGCCCCTCCTGGTGTACGCATATCGGACGCATATGTCCTCTATACGTACGACGATCCGCCATCCCCAGACCGATGTCAACCTGACCACGCCACTGACACCGCAGGGTAAGAGCCTCACAGCGGCACGCTTCGCCAGGTGGCGTCCTGCGCCATGGCGGACAGCTGCGCGGCGTCCCGTCCTGGGGAGATGCCGAAGGCCTTGCGGTACTCGCGGCTGAACTGCGACGGGCTCTCGTAACCGACGAAATACCCGATCTCCCCTACGTTCGCGGGCCGGGTCATGAGCATGGTCCGGGCCGCCTGCAGACGGATCTGTTTCTGGAACTGCACCGGCGTCATCGACGTCGCAGCGCGGAAGTGCCGGTGAAATGACGACACGCTCATATCGCAGAGCCCTGCCAGATCCGCGATGACGAACTGCTCCTGGTAGTGGTCGCGGATCCAGCGGATCGCCCGGGAGATGTGCGCGAGACTGCCGTTGGCGAGGCCGATCTGCCGGACGAGCGCGCCCTGATCGCCGGAGATCAGCCACCAGAGGATCTCCCGCTGATACCCGGGCGCGAGCACTCGCAGGTCGTCCGGCCGGTCCGCGACGCGCAGCAGACGTACGACGGGATCGAGCAACTCCGGTGTGGCGTCGCTCACCGCCATCCCGGTGAACGCCGGAGGTCTGCCGGCCGCGGTCGTCTCCAGCAACAGCGGCGCGATGGCCGCCGGACGCAAGGTCATGCTGAAGATGACGAACGGCTTGTCCGGGTCGGCCTCCAGGGCCTGGCCGATCACCGGGAGGTCGACCGACACGACGAGGTACTGGCCGGCACGGTAGTCGTACGGGACGCCGTTCAGCACCGTGCGTTTGACGCCCTGCGCGACGATCGCGAGCGACGGCCCGGAGATCGCGGCGACCGGGGGCGTCGGCCGGTCCACGGACGCGATGGTCACCCCGCCCCTGATCGTCCTGCGGTCGTCACCGGCGGTGTGCCGCATGATCAGCCGCCGCATCTCGTCGAGCGCCTCCATGTCCGCCAGCCAACCACCCCCCGCGCCGGGCGATGTGACCGCACCCCGGCACACCGGCCGTAGGAGGTGACCGCACACAGGTACGCCGGCCGTGCGAGGTTGACAGGATCGTGCAAGACGGCGGCAGGATCGGGCTCACGGCGCGGCGGGCCGGCGTGGTCATATGGGCAGGTCAGCAGCCCTGTGAACCAGAAGGCACGTAGGAATGAAACGCAGAACCCTCGGCGCGACCGGCATGTCCGTCAGTGAGCTCACCCTCGGCGCGATGATGTTCGGCAGCATGGGAAACCGCGACCACGACGACGCGATCCGCATCATCCACCGCGCACTCGACGCCGGCATCAACATCATCGACACCGCCGACGTCTACTCCCGTGGCGAATGCGAGGAGATCGTGGGAAAGGCCGTCAAGGGCCGCCGCGACGACCTCGTCATCGCCACGAAGTTCGGGTTGCCGATGGGCGAGGACCCCAATCAGCGAGGCGGCTCCCGGCGGTGGATCGTCCGCGCGGTCGAAGACAGCCTGCGCCGCCTGGACACCGACCACATCGACCTCTACCAGATGCACCGCCCCGACCACGAGACGGACATCGGCGAGACGCTGTCGGCCCTGACCGACCTCGTCCGCGCCGGGAAGATCCGGGCGTTCGGTTCCTCCATGATCCCCGCGGAACTGATCACCGAGGCGCAGTGGACGGCACAGCGCACCGGGACCCACCGATTCCTGACCGAGCAGTCGATGTACTCCGTGTTCACCCGCAAGCCCGAGGGCGCCGTGTTCCCGACCGCCCAGCGCCACGGGCTCGGCGTCCTCACCTTCGGCCCCCTCAACGGCGGGTGGCTCTCCGACCGCGCCGACCTCGCGACCGGCCACCGGGCCACGTTCCAGCCGTCCAACTACGACCCGACGACGCCGGCCGGCCGGCTCAAGGCCGCCGCGCTCAAAGAACTCGCCGCACTCGCCGACGAGGCCGGCATGACGCTGCCGCAACTCGCGGTCGCCTTCGCCCGCGCGCACCCCGCCGTCACGTCCGTGCTGATCGGACCGCGCACCGCCGACCAGCTCGACGGCCTCCTGCCCGGCGCCGACGTCGACCTGACCGACGACATCCTTGACCGCATCGACGCCATCGTCCCCCCGGGAACCGACCTCAACCCCGAGGACAACTACGACACCACACCCCCCGCCCTCCACCACCCCCACCTCCGCCGCCGCCAGGCCTGATCAGTCGTACGGACGGAGGTCGTGCGGCAGCAACCGGGACGCCTACCCGGCTGAATACGTTCAGAGCCTTGCGGTTCGGGGGTACGTGGACCCCGGCTGGCTGGTGATCTACGGGCCCTACTCCCGGCGCTTCTACGCCATCGCCCGCATCGCCGAGGTCACCGAGCCGCTGGTGGACGCGAGGAGCGCCGACGAGCTCCGCCTCCTCATGCGCCAGTCTGAGGCGCGCCAGTCCGAGCCGGGGTGGTCCGAGCTGCGCCAGTCCGAGTTGCGGCAGTCCGACCTGGGTCGGTCTGAGGTGCGGCAGTCCGAGCTGGGTCGGTCCGAGGGGCGCCAGTCTGAGGTGCGGCAGGTCGAGTTGCGTTGGTCTGAGATGGGGCGGTCCGAAACGGGTGTGCAAGAAGCGGGCGCGCACGAAGAAGGAGGATAGGTTCCCGAGTGCCCTGGGGCGTCACCGCCCGAGACCGGCACGGTCGGTGGCGAGGGTCAGGATGGTGGGTATGACTACGTTGGACGAGTTCGCCGCGCTGGCGGCGAAGGAACAGGGCCTGGTCGTCGTCTCGGCACTGCGGGCGGACGGCACGATCCAGGCGTCGCTGGTCAACGCGGGCGTGCTGCCCCACCCGCTCACCCGTATTCCGGTGCTCGGGTTCGTCACCTACGGAAGGGTGAAGCTGGCCAACCTGCGGGCACGCCCTCAGGTGACCGTGACGGCCCGGTCCGGCTGGTCCTGGGCCACCGCCGAGGGCACGGCCGGGCTCATAGGGCCCGATGATCCGGTTTCCGGCGTCGACGGCGAGAGGCTGCGGCTGCTGCGGCGTGAGGTGTTCACCGCGGCGGGCGGCAGTCACGAGGACTGGGACGAGTACGACCGGGTCATGGCCGAGCAACGACGCACGGTCGTCCTGCTCGACCCGACCCGGATCTACAGCAACTGACCGAGGCGGAGTCCGGCGGAGCTGCTCGGCCCGGGCGAACGGGATGCGGGGATGGGGTTACAGGTGAGCCCGGTCAGCGGGTGTGCAGTGCCTCGGGGTGGGCTGCGAAGTAGTCCGCGATCGACGCGGGTGTGCGGCCGGTGAGGCGTTCGACGGCGTGCGTGGTCACGTCGAACCAGCCTTCGCGCTTGTACGTCCCCAAGCCAGTCCAGCCCTGGACGTACATCTCGGGGAGTCCGCGTTCGGACAGAGTCGCGGCCAGCTCGGCGTCCGAGACCTGCTCGCAGCGGACCGGACGGCCGGTGACCTGGGCGAGCGCGTCGGCCACGTCCGTGTCCGTCACCGCCTCGGAGCCCGTGACTTCCAGGAGTTGCCCCTCGCAGCCCCCCTGGGCCAGTACGGCCGCGGCCACGGCGGCGCTGTCGTCGCGGGTGATGTGCCCCACCCGGCCGTCACCGGAATTGCTGGGCAGCACGCCGGTGGCGACGGCGAGGGCGGGTACGCCGACGAGGTTCCACATCTCCGGCCACTGGTTGAACCGCAGCGCCGTGAACGTCAGCCCCGACTCGGCCAACAGTCGCTCGGTCTCCTTGTGGTTCTGGATGAGCGCCTGCGGCTGGCCCGGCTCGCCCGCCCTGGCGAACGACGTGTAGATCACGTGACCCACGCCGGCCTTGGCCGCCGCCTCGATGGCGTTGACGTGCCCGCGAGGCGCACCGCTGAACGAGCCCATACTGATCATCAGCAGCCGCTCCGCCCCCTCGAACGCGCTGGGCAGACTCGCCGCATCGTCGAAATCCGCGTAGCGGGCGGCCACGCCGAGGTCGGCGACGGCATCAGGGGTGCGGGACAACGCCACCACGCGGGCGGCGTCCACCCGCTGGAGAAGGTGCTCGACGGTGAGGCGTCCGAGCCGGCCGGACGCTCCGCTTACCACGATCACGACAAATCCTCCTTGAACGTCGAGGTGCGTACCCTGATCCTTGGCCGGCAGGGACAAGGTCCGAAAGAAGGCACATCTATGTCCACTGACACCATCACCGTCCCCGTCACGGTGGCCGATCATCAGAACTGCCCCGCGACCAGCGTCTTGCGCCGAGTGGGCGACAAGTGGAGCGTCGTGATCCTTTCGGTCCTGGGGCACGGAGCGCACGGCTTCAACGAACTGGACCGATCCGTGGAGGGTCTCAGCCGCCGCATGCTCACCCGCACGCTGCGCGGTCTCGAAGAGGACGGGCTGATCAGCCGCACGCACCACCCGAGTGTGCCGCCACGTGTCGACTACGCGCTCACCGATCTGGGCCGTTCCTTCCTGGAGCCGGTGCGCGCCCTGGGCCTATGGGCCCTCGCGCACCGGTCCGATCTCGAAGCCGCGCACACCCGGAACAGATAGGTCGCAGCGATATCGCCCCGACTCACCCACCTTGATCACCTACCTTCGCCCGGTGCGGCTCTACCGGGTACGGCGGCGGCAGGCTGATCGTCACGGTGGCCGTGGTGGACGACCCCGGTGCGAGTGCGGCGGGTGTTGTATGAATCAGATGATCGACGAACCGCTGGAACGACTGCGCGCCGCCGTCCGGCGCACCCGTGAACTGGCCCTGAATCGGGCGAGCACCGGCCTGGGCCACCAGGACGCCGACGACGACGTGGGCACGATCGGCACGGACGGCGCCCTCGGGTTCGACCCGTTCCCTCTGCTCGAAGCCCTCCATCGCAACGGTGTCCGGGGCGTGGTGATCGGGCAGGTCGCCGGCATCATGCATGGATCCACCGAGCTGACCGGCGATCTGGATCTGCTCTGGGATGGCGCCCCGGCTCACGCCCCAGCTTTGGCGGCGGCCTTCACCTCAGTCAACGCCCAACTGATCGACGACAAGGGCGATCCCGTGGCGATGCACCCGCACTCTTTTCTCCGCCCCAAAGTGCAGTTCACCTCACCTGGAGCCGGCGGCGACTGCTGCACTCCGGCGCTCCCTTGGGGCGACCTTCGAGCCCGAGAGTTCCTCGAGCGAGCGATCACCGCGGTCGATCCGGGAGGCCTGGAAGTTCACTACGTCTCTCGTGAAGACCTGATCCGGATGCGCCGCGCCATAGGCCGCCCCAAGGACCTCCGGCGAGCGGACGAACTGGACTCCTTCGCCTCGGCGCGCCTGGCCAGGCTGGACGGTGGGCCCCGGGATGGGCGGTGGGGAGGGGCGGGCGGCGGATAATCGGGAGGGTGGATCACAAGGGGAGTCCGGAGTCGGCGCAGACCCTGGAACGGGGGCTTCGGCTGCTTCGGCTGCTCGCCGACGGCCATCGCGCCCGTACCCCGACCGAACTGGCCCAGGAGCTCGGGCTGAGCCGTCCGATCGTCTACCGGCTGCTCACCACCCTGCAGAACGAGGGCTTCGCCCGCAGGGACGCCGAGGGGCGGGCGCATCTCGGCTTCGGCGTCCTGGTGCTGGCGCGGGCCGTCCAGCCCTTGCTGCGGGCCGCCGCCCTGCCCGCGCTGCGCCGGCTCGCCGAGGACGCGGGGGCCACCGCCCACCTGACGGTCGCGGAGGGCGACGAAGGGCTCGCCATCGCCGTGGTCGAGCCGACCTGGACGGACATGCACGTGGCCTACCGCGAGGGCGCCCGCCACCAGCTCTCGCGCGGCGCCGCCGGTCTGGCGATCCTGGCCCAGCGCGAGGGCCGCACCGACTACACCGTCACCGAGGGGCAGCTCCAGGAGGGGGCGCGGGGGATCGCCGCTCCGCTGCCTGGCCTGCCGTGGCTGGAGGCGTCGGTCGGCGTCGTCACGTTCGGCGCGCTCGACGCGGCCAACCTCGGCCCTCGCGTGGTCGCCGCCGCCGTGGAGCTCGGAACCGCCCTCGCCTGACCGCTGCCGTGCGCCGGGCGCCGGGCGGTGAACAGAGACGCCGTTGGCAGCCGGGAGGGGCGCCGGTGCAGTGAGAAGGGACGCCGGTGGCGGCGGAAGAGGCGCCGGTGCAGTGAGAAGAGAGGCCGGTGCGGTGAAAGGGATGTGGAGGGGTACGGGAACGGGCGGTGACGCGGGGCGTACGTGACGGTGAAATCCCTTCATGGCCGCCGCGTGGGCCGGAGAAGGTCGTGCGAGCTGAGGAGCAGGTCGGATGTGCCAGGCGGGGTTCCTGCGCTGACACAATCCCTTCGTTCCTCTGGTCGTGTAGAGATGTGCCCGATACAGTCGTTTCGATCGTTTATGGGACGATCATCGTTGATATCGCCCCGCCCCGCCCAAGGAGACGCTTGATGCGAATCAGGAGAGCCCTCGCCCTCAGCGCCGCCCTCACCGTTCTCGCGGTGGGTATCCCGGCCGCCACGGCGTTCTCCGAGGACGGTGCCGAGGACTGCAAGAACGTCACCAACGGCGGCTCGCAGTCAGATCCACAGTGTTTCTGGATGGCCGACCCCGGCGAGGCGCTGAAGATCGTCCGATTCTGGGCCGAGAACGACGGCGCCAAGCTGAAGGAGGCCACCGAGTACCCGATCGGCTGGATCGACTGCACGACCGAGCAGTGCTCCGCCGAGGGTGAGGGCGACGGGCAGGCGCACGGGGACGGCGATCCCGCCCCCGAGGGCTACCAGGACGACAACACCCCGCCGGCCTGCCAGACCGCCGGTGAGACGTGCTCGGTCACCCCCGAGGAGATCGCCGCCGCCGCGCGGACCGCCGCCGGGCAGGCCATCGCCGCCGCCGCGGCGAGCAAGATGCGGGTGTGGGTCGACACCGAGCTGCTCGACGACTACAAGGCCGGCACGGCGACCTTCGCCGCGGCGGTGCGGAAGGTCGGCGCGCTCGCCGCCCAGCCGGGCGTGGTCGGCATCCGCTTCACCTCCCAGCTCGGTTACAACGGCCAGGTCAAGACGCCGGAGGAGATGAGCGCGTTCGTCACCGCCGCCGCCACGGCCCTGCACCAGGTCGCCCCGGGCAAGAAGCTCGGCGTCCACACGGTGATCCCCGCGTTCGGCTGCGGCGCCGACGACTCCTGCTCCACCGCGATGACCAAGAAGTACCCGCTGCTCACCCCGGAGCACATCGAGCCCCTGCTCACCTCGGGCTCGGTCGACCAGCTCGCGCTCGACGCGGGGCTGCTCCAGACGGCCTACGCCAGCTGGAAGATCACGCCGCAGCAGGCGCAGCACAACCAGTGGAGCAAGGTCAAGTCCCTGGCCTGGGACACGCTCGCGCAGATCGCCGCCGAGGACGCCGGGCTCGCCGGCAAGGACGCCTCGCCGCTGACCACCGAGCAGGCCGCCGCCGCTGCCGAGGACCGCATCGCCACCCCGCTCAAGGACGGCGCCGCGACCGTCAACCTGTGGACCCGCTGGCAGGACACCTCGGGCGCCACCTACCGCGTCATGGGGGCGGGTCTCGCCTCGACGCCCGCGTGGGAGCAGCTCGCCAAGCTGGAGCCCCTGCAGCGTCGCCTGTCGACCATGTACAGCCCGGCGTCTCCCGAGGTGGGGATCGCCCAGGACGTCAAGAAGCTCTCCGAGGTCTTCAGCCAGGTCTACGTCACCGACTGACGGACATCCCCTGCGCTGAGGTGCCGAGCGGCGACCGGTTCACGACGAACTCACCAGCGACCGGTTCACGATGGACTGACCGGCGACCGGTTCACGACGAACTGGCCGGCCGGCCGGCCTTGCCCGTCCCGGCGGATCTCCTCCCGATCCGCCGGACCGGTACTCCCGGGAACCGCTCCCCTCGGACCCGTTCTCCGGACCCGTACTCCGGACCCGTACTCCCGGGACCCGTGCCCCCGCCGCCCTCAGGGCCGGCGGGGGTTTCTGTTTGTGCGTGCGGTCCGAGATTTATCTATGACATAGCGTGATAACTCAAGTTTTTGCGGCTTGTCAGCGTGAATTCCGGCATTGCCGTTATGTTTCGTCCTACCATTCCTCTGTGGCATATCCGGGAGCGGGTCGGCAGATCCCATCACAGCAGGAGCCTCCACCGCCGTGGCCGGGGCAGGCGGCTCCCGAGCCGTTCGTCCAGGTTCCGCTGCCCCCGGATCCGTTCACCCTGGCTCCCGCCTCCCCTGAGCCGTTCGTTCAGGCTCCCGTGCTCCCCGGGCGGTTCGCCCAGGCGTCCGCGCGGCCCCGGCCGGGCGCGGAGCCGGTGGTCGTCGACGTGGGCGCCGGGTCCAAGGGCAAGGCCGTCGCGGCAGCCCTCGTCGCGGGCACGCTCGGCGTGATCTCGCTTTTCTCGGCGCTGACGGGCCAGGTCGAGGGAGGACCCGCCACCGCGTTCGTCGCCGGCGTCCTCGGCGTGGTGTTCATCGCCGCCGGACTGCTGCCGCTGGTCGCCTGGCGCACGATCACCCGGCCGCGCAAGCTGGTCATCGAGCAACTCGGCATCCGGTGGGACGACCCGCGCGGCACCTCGTGGGCCGTCGCCTGGGCCGAGCTGTCCGGGGTCGCCGTCTCGCGCACCGTGCAGCGCCGGTTCAAGCTGGACGACTACCTGCTGCCGCGCAAGGTGATGGTCCGGGTCGACCTCTTCCCGGCCGACCCGGGCTTTCGCGCCCGGCACCCCGAGATGGAGCCCCTCTGGGAGCTCCACCGGGTCCAGAACGGGTACCGCCTCCCGCTGGGCTCCGGCCGCCGGCACATCGAGCCCATCGACCAGGGGATGCGGGCGCACCGGCCGAACATCTACCTCGGCGTGCGCGACGAGGGCTTCATGATCGGGCTCATCTGAGCCGGTGCCTCCACTCTCCACGACCGCCCGCCAGGAAGAGTGGCGCGCCGGGAGTATCCGCCACTCACCCGCCCGAGTGACCCGAGACGCCCTTCCCCACGTCGCAGCTTCCGTCCCTGGCCATGCCGTCCCCCTTGCCGGTCTTGTCGTTCTCGCCGGCGACGCCGGGCTTCGGCAGTTCGTCCACCACCGACACCTTCACCTGCGCGGTCAGGGCGAGGACGCTGCCGACCGGCGCGTCCGCCGCCTTCTCGTCCGTGACCGTGCCGCGCTCCCCGAGGTACACGAAGGTCGCCGGGTCGAAGATGAGCTGGGTGAGGACGCCGTCCCGCTCCCTGCCGACCGCGATGCCCCGGCGCCCGGCCGAGTCCTCGACGCCCTCGGCCACCTCCACGCCGCCGATCGTCTTGGCCGCCGCCACGAGCGCCTCCCGCTGGGCGCGGGGCAGGTAGCTCTCGCGCACCAGGTCCCCGACCGAGGTGAAGGCGGCGTCGTCGGCGGGGTTGTCCCCGCGCGGCCGTCCGTAGAGGTAGTCGCGCATCCCGCTCTCGTCGGCCGGCAGCCCGCTCAGGTACGCGTAGTCGGTGCGGGAATTGTCGGGATCGCCCGGGCAGTGGCCGGCGATGTCGTGCCACTGCTCGCCGGGCTGGGCGGCCGCCTCCGTCGGCAGCGGCTGCCCGGGGAACGGCTTGGAGGGCAGCCATTCGATCGACAGCAGCCCGTGGGCCTTGCCGTCGGCCGGCCGCCAGATCGTGCGCTTGGTCCGGTAGAGATAGCGGACCATGCTCGATGTACCCAGGGATGCGGCCGTGTACATCGTCTCGGACTCCACCATGACGAACTGGCCGGGACGCGGGTGCAGCTCCGCGCCCGTCGCGGGCGGGGCGACCGAGATCGAGTCGGTCGCGGGTTCTGGTGAGGCGGCGGTGGCGGCCGCGCCCGGCACCGGAGCGGGCGCCGACCGCGAGGACAGGGTGAGCCCGACGCCGCCCACCAGGGCGAGCGTCACGCCGAACGCCGCCGCGGCCTGCCAGCCGAGCCGGGGCGCGCCCGGCCGGGATCCGGGCCGGGCGGTGCGGGCACGCGAGCCGCTCGCGGCCTGGGCGAGCAGGCCGCGCCGTGCCGCCTCCCGGGCCGCGGCCGGGTACGAAGGGGCGGCCGGGCGGCCGTCCGTGAACGACTGGATCTCGTCAGCCATGCTGGGGCTCCAAGGTGAGGGGGTCGCTGCCACCGAGTGCCCGGCGGAGCTTCACGCGGACGCGGTGCAGCCGGGAACGCACCGTCCCCGGCGGTATGCCGAGAGCCGCGGCGACGTCCTCGTAGCTCAGGTCCGCCCAGGCGACGAGCAGAAGCAGGTCGCGCTCGCGGGGAGACAGCGTGGACAGCGCCCGTGCCAGCCGCGGCTGGAGCTGTTGCGCGGCGACCCGCTCGTCACTGCGTTCGTCGAACGTGCCGGGACGGTCGGCGGCGACCCGCGCGGCCGCGTGAGTGCGCCGGCGCTCCGCCCGCCGGTGCTGCGAGGCGACGTTGGTCGTGATGCCGTACAACCACGGGCGGGCGTCAGGACGCGCGAGGTCGTACCGCGCCCGCTGCCGGAACGCGACCAGGAACACCTCGGCCACGACGTCCTCGGCGAGCTCGGCTCCGAGGCGCCGCGCGGCGTACCGGAACATCTCGTCGGCGTGCCGGTCGAACACCACCGCGAACGCCTCGGGCTGCTCCAGCGAGCGCGCGATCACGGCGGAGTCGTCGGCCGTGGAGCCCTCGAGCAGTGCCTGGGCACCAACCACGTGCGGTCCTCTCCGGGTTCTCGATGCTTTCACTCTGTACTTGGCGCCACGCAAGACCCCGGGTCCATCTTTTTATGGACTTTCCCGGCGTGGATCACCGCATCCCGGGGAGACCGCGTGACCCCGGGTCGATCAGGTGGTCCCGGAGTGGAGCGCTGAGTCGGCCGCCGTGACCCGAACTGGACAGGACCGAAAAGACCGCATTCCGCTGACCTCGGCGTCTGATACGCCACAATTGGACGAACTCCGACCGGGAGGGCCGTTGCCCATCACATCAGACGACGAACTCTGGGCCGCTGTGCCGGCCGGTGTGGTCGCCCTGTTGCGCCCGGTCGTCGATGACCTCGCGGACCAGATGATCTGCGAGATCCAGCAGCGCGTGCCCGAGTACGCCCGCCCGGCCGACGAGGTCTACATCAAGGTGGTGCGCCTGGCGGTCGACGAGGCGATCCAGCGCTTCCTCGGCCGCATCGAGCGACCCCAGGACCCCTGGGACCTGGAGGTCTTCCGCTCGATCGGGAGGGGCGAGGCGGCCGAGGGCCGCGACCTGGATCCCTTCCAGACCGCCATGCGCCTGGGCGCCCGCGTCGCCTGGCGCCGCCTCACCGAGCAGGCCGACCGGCTCGGCCTCGACCCGCGCACGCTGTACGACATCGGCGAAGCCATGTTCGTCTTCCTCGACGAGCTCGCCGGCGCCGCGACCGAGGGGTACAACGAGGCCCGCGCCAACGCGGCCGGTGAGATGGAGCGCCGCCGCCACCGCCTCCTCGACCTGCTGTTGTCCCAGCCGCCCGCCTCGCCCGAGGCCATCGCGGAGATCGCGAGGGCCGCCGGGTGGCGGATGCCGAAGACGGTGGCGGGCGTCGCGCTGGAGGAACAGGACGGTTGCCCGGCGCCGTCGCTGCCGCCGGACGTGCTGACCGGGCTGACACGGGAGCGCCCCTGCCTGATCGTCCCCGACCCCACTGGGCCGGGACGGGCGCGCATGATCGAGTCGGGTCTGCGCGGCCGGCGGGCCGCCATCGGGCCTCCCGTGCCGCTGCTCAGCGCCGCGTCGTCGCTGGGGTGGGCCAGGGACGCCCTCGGCCTGGCCGCGCGCGGCGTGCTCCCCGATGACGGGGGAGTGCTGCGCTGCGCGGACCACATGGCGATGCTCGTGGTCTTCAAGGACGAGGGCCTGGTCAACGCCCTGGCCGCCGTACGGCTCGCGCCTCTCGCGCACCTGCGCCCCCGCCAGCAGGACACGATGGCCGAGACACTGCTGGCCTGGCTGCGGTACGGACGCGGCGCCGGGGAGGTCGCCGCCCGGTTGAAGATCCACCCGCAGACCGTCCGCTACCGGTTGCGGCAGCTGGACGAGCTGTACGGCGACCAGCTCGCCGACCCGGACGTCCGCTTCGAGCTGGAGATCGTCCTGCGCGCCCGCCAAGCCCTCAGATGAGGGCGCCGCGCGGCTTGCCGAGCCCTCACCAGGTGAGGGCCCCGGGGCTTGCCGGGCCCTCGGACGAGAAGGCGGGTCAGCCGGTCGTGGCGGCGAGGTAGCGGGAGAACTCCTCCAGCGAGATGCGCCCGTCGCCGTCGAGATCGAGCTTCTGGACCGCGGCCTCGGCGGCCTCGGTCGACACCGGCTGGCCGAGGACCTCCATCAGCCGCAGCAACTCCTCGGCTGAGATGAGCCCGTCCTTGTCGATGTCCACCAGGTCGAAGGTCACCGCGTAATCGCTCATAGCCACTCCTCGCGAGATCAGTCGTCCAGCACCCTAGTGGGCCAACTGCCACCAATTCGAGGTTTCATTCACTTGCGTCACTGCCGGTCCAGCCTGTCCGCGGCCGGCGATCGAAGGCCCGAGGCGGGAACGGGGTGCGTCGGCCGTTGGTGGGTATCAGGTTCGTGCCGGTCGAGCGGGGTTCGAATGCTCGGCACGGCCCGCGGGCGAGCTCTACCGGGCTCGGCCCGGACGCGCGGGTGCGCTGTGAGAAGAGGGGGAGCGTTCATGGCCGCCGAGGGGGACGAGACCGGGCTGCGCGAGGAACTGCGCATGGTCGAGGAAGATCTGGTCAAGCTGCGCGAGACCGTGGCCGAGCTGCGCGGAACCGTCGGGGAGCACGCCGAGGCCCCGACCGACGCGACCGAGGTCTCCATGCTGATCGCCATGGCCGACGAGCAGGAGCAGCTCATGACGACGCTCGAAGCCAGACGCGAGGTACTGCTGCGCCGCCTCGGCGAAGCGTGAGCGAGGCCGCCTCCCCACCAGGGAAGGCGGCCTCGGGCGGCGCGAGTCACGGCCGAAGCCGCCCGGCTCGGCCGTGGTGCTCGAAGAGGTGACCGGCGTGCTTGAAATAACGAGCGGCGACGGTGCTCGGTAGGTGATCAGCCGCAGTGCTCGAAGGGGCTGTCGTAGACCGACGTGCCGGCCTTGCCGCCCCACTTGACGCATTTGTCCGCTGCGGACGCCCGCACAGGACCCGCGTAGTAGGCGAAGTTCCCCGAGTCGGTGATCCTCGTGGACCCCTGCACCTCAAGGTACGCCGAGGTGGCCGTCGCGGTGCCGAGCGAGGTGCTCTTGATCGTGGTGACGCAGTTGTAGCCGCTGGAGGCGTTGTAGAGCAGGTACACCGTTCCGGACGAGCCGAGCGCGGCCGAGTCGATGACGCTGTAGCCGCTGCCGCACACCTCTTCCGGCGTGTACGGATTGCCGCCGCCGCTCCCGGTGACGTACTGCATGTATTTGGTCCAGTTCCAGTTCGACCCCGGGTCGGTGTGGTCGGTGCCGGGCACCTGGGCGTGCCCCACGATGTGCGTGCGGTCCTTCGGGATGCCGTACTTGTCGGCGACGTACCGGGTCAGCGCCGCCGACGACCGGTACATCGCGTCGGTGAACCAGCTCGCGTCGCTGACGTACCCCTCGTGCTCGATCCCGATCGAACGGTCGTTGTACACGGTCGCGTGGTAGGCGACGTCCTTGTCGCGGACCATCTGGGTGATGTCGCCGTCCGACGAGCGCACCAGATAGTGCGCGGACACCTTGGCGCTGGGGTTCTGGAACCAGGAGATCGTGCCCGCGTAGGAGCCCTGCATCACGTGGACGACGATGCGGTCGAGCGCGCTCGCGCCGCGGCTCGCGACCCGGTAGTTGCTGGTGCTGGCCGGCGCCCAGTGGGCGCTCGGGTAGTCCGCGGAGGCGGCCAGGCGCGGAGAGTTCAGGTCGGGCGCGTCGGCGTACTCGCCGCGGTCGGGCGTCACGGGCCGGGGCTGGACGCTCACCGTCTCGCCGCGGGGCGTGACGGCGCGGATCCCCTCGCCGAGCAGGTCGTAGACGGTGTCGGCGTAGAGCCGTGCCGACGCGGGGCTCGTGGCTCCTCCGTACTTGGCCACGGCGGTGTACCACTTGGCGATGTCCGCGCGGTCGATCGCGCTCAGTCCGAGCAGGTCGGCCTCGGCGCGCAGCACCGCGGCGCCGCCGGCGATGTTGGCCGCGCCGTCCCCCTTCAACGCCGCCACGGGTGTGGCCGTGAGCGACGCGGCCTGCTCCAGCGTGTGGTGGGCGGGGTTGGTGACCAGGTGCATCACGCCGTAGCCGCCGCTCGCGCTGGGCCTGCCCCCGTGCCCGTCGAGGTGGGTCTCGGAGTAGGCGAGCGCGACGAGCAGATCGCGCGGAACCTCGTACGTGGCGGCGGCGCCACTGAAGGCGCTGCCCAGGGGATCGGACGGTGCGGACGGCGCGGTCGGCGCGGCGCTCGCCGGCCGGCCGGCCAGGCAGACGGAAGCCGCGAGTAAGCCGGCCAGCGCCACCGCCAGGCGATGCGCGCGTAGAGCCATCATGGGTCCTCCTCAACACGGGCGCTCCAAGTGCGAAGCGTCCTGCCGTACAGCGTCCGGAGGACTCATATAAGAAAGATCCAAAGCCCGTACAAAGCGCAGCACCCTGACAGGCTCCCGCCCCCAGCGGACAGGAGGCCAAGGACGAACTGCGGAGACGTCAGACCCGCAGCGGACGCGACCCGCTACGGGGTCCGCAGGCGACGGAGCTCGCGGTGGACGGAGCTCGCGGTGGACGGAGCTCGCGGTGGACGGAGCTCGCGGTGGACGGAGCTCGCGGTGGACGGAGCTCGCGGTGGACGGAGCCGGTGGGAGGGCTCAGGGGGTGGCGCGGCCCGCGGTGACGGGGTCCGGGGAGAGACTCGGCGGATGGCGGGGGGACCGGTCGCCTCGGCGCAGGCCGTTGAGCGCCAGCACGAGTGCCGTGCCGTAGATCGCGTGCCCGGCCGCCATGACGGCCTGCCGGTCCGGCCGGTCGCGGTGGATGGGCGGCAGGATGCCCATGCCCGGCAACCACCCCTGGTAGCTGACCGCCCAGATCGCCAGCCCGTACGCGACGCCCAGGGGCACGCGGGGCTCCCGCCGGGCGACGGCCGCCGCGAACAGCCCGCCGCAGGCGGAGCCGAACGCGAAGTGCGCGACCGCGCCGAGCACGCCTTCCCCCTTCTTGGGCCGGTGCTTCGGGCCGGGCAGCACCGCCCGGGCGATGCGCTTGGGCGGATGTTCCCCCATCAGGCCGACCCGGTCTCCGGCGACCATCACGGCGCTCATGGCGCCGGTCGCGATCACTCCGCTGACGGCGCCCTTCACGAGGTTGCGGATCATGGCCGCTACCTGCCCTGACATGCACAGACGAAAACCCGCCCTCCCGCGGACGAGACAGGGATCGGGCCGTCAGGGGGAGGGGCGGGCCGGTCGTCAGGGGTAGGAGGAGTCGGCGTCGTGGCTGGAAATGGCGAGCACGCCGTCGATCTCGCTGAGCTCGGCGGTCAGCTCCGAGACCGCGCCGGGGCCGTGCACGCTGAGCCAGACGGTCACGGCGGCCGGATCATGTCGTTCGGTCCGCCGGTCGACCGACAGCTCGCTCATGGTGAACCCCCGGCCGGTGCACACTTCGAGCACCCTCCGCAGCACGCCGAGACCCTGCAGGTACGTCAGGTGGAGCAGCGACGGCGCGTACTTGGAGCGGGGCAGCCGGGCGGACACCGGGGCCAGCACGAACACCGCCACGAAGTGGCCCACGGTGACGATGATCGCCAGCAGCCACAGCCCGGCGCCCGCCGCCATGCCGATGGCCGCGGTCATCCAGATCGTCGCGGCGGTGGTGAGCCCTTGCACCGCGTCCCGCCGGATGAAGATCAACCCCGCGCCGATGAAGCCGATGCCGGACACGATCTGGGAGGCCACGCGGGACGGGTCCAGCGCGACGTGTCGCCCCAGGACGTCCTGGAAGCCGTACTTGGACACCAGCATGATCAGAGCGGCGGCGAAGCCGACGAGTATGTGGGTGCGCAGGCCCGCGCTCTTCTGGCGGATCTCCCGTTCGAGCCCGATCGCCGCGGAGAGCGCGAACGCGAGGGCCAGTTCCCCGACCTGTGTCCACCCTTGCCCAGGGAGACCGCCGACGAGTTGTGCCGCCACCATCGAACCAGGTTAGAGCAGCCTCGCTTCCGGATCACGAGAGCGCGCCGCGCGTCGCCCCAGCTCAGAGCATCCGTACGCCCCGGAGCGCGCCGCGCGTCGGCCCGGCTCAGAGCATCCGTACGCCCCGGAGCGCGCCGCATCTCGGCTCGGTTCAGGCAGTGCGCTCTTCCTCGGGGAGCGGATCGCGCGTCGGCTCGGGCCGGGGCGGGCGCTCGTCATGGGTGGACGCGCTTCAGGCCGGTCGTCCCGGTCGTTCGTCGCGGGAGCTCGCCGTGGTAGCCGCGGCGAGCGCGTCCGCGAGCACTTGGGGAGCCTCGGCCAGCGACGGGCCGTACCAGGTGAGGTGCCGGCCGCTGACCAGCGCGGCCGGAACGCCGGGGAAGAACCCGGGCCCGTCGTCCGGGGTGAACCGGTACGGCTCGTCCGGCAGCACCACGAGATCGGGACGGGCGTCCAGTAGCTCCGCGAGGGCGATGCGCGGATAGCGCTCGGTATGACCGGCATAGATGTTCCGCACCCCAAGGCGCAGCAGCAGGTCCCCCGCGAAGGTGTCCCGCCCGACCACCATCCAGGGCTTACGCCACACAGGTATGACCGCTCGAAGCGGACCGTCCGTGGGCCGCGCGCCCACGTCCCACGCGCGTTCGGCGGCGGTCAGCCACGCCGGCTCGGGCAACCCCAGCACCGTGACGAGCAGCCGCCGCAGTGACGTCACGGCGTCGTCCAGTGTGCGGACGACCGTCACCCACACCGGCACCCCGGCGGCGCGCAGCGCGTCCAGGTCGGGGACGCGGTTCTCCTCCTCGTTCGCCAGCACGAGATCAGGGCGCAGCGCCGCGATCGCGTCCAGGTCGGGATTCTTGGTGCCCCGGACCCGGACCACGTCGAGATCGGCCGGATGCGAGCACCAGTCGGTCGCGCCCACCAGCAGCGCAGGAGCGGTGGCCGCGACCGACTCGGTGAGCGAGGGGACCAAGGACACCACCCGCCGCACCTGGTCCGGCACCCGAACGGGAAGGCCGAGATCGTCGTGGTGAAGTGTCATGCGCCGGAACCTCCCGGCTCTCGCCCGGTTCGCGCCCGTCGTGCCGCGCGTGCCCACTGCGCATCACGGACCGGCGGGTCGATCAGGGCGCAGTCGTCGCACATCCCGCCGCCGGGGACGCGGTAATACAGGCAGCAGCTCACCCGGACGAAGAAGTACTGGCCGGGTGCGGGTTCGGCGAGGCGCCCCGTGCCCGCGAGCATGCCGAGGCCGAGCACCTCCCGCACCAGCCGCGCCGCGCGCGGGCCGAGATCCGGCCGCGCGGCGGGCAGGGTGCGCAGCGTCCCGGCCAGCGAAGAGGCGGCGTTCCCCCACAGCAGCGAGGCCGAAACCTTGGTGATCCCGCGGACGGCGTCCACCAGCGGTTCCAGCAGCTCCGTCGCGACCGCCCGATGAACCACCGCCGCCGTCCCCGTGACGTCCGCCCGATCTGCGTCGGAAGGGGTGTCGGCCGGCCTCGCCGGGGCGGGGTCCGGCAGGGCGAGCCAGTGGGACGTCCGGGAGGCCGACAAGGGAAGCGGCCCGGTCGCGGCCGGTCGCCAGCGGATCTCGGCCGGCGCCGCGGCAGGGACGAGGCCACGAGCGGCGGCGGCCGCCACGATAGGCGACCAGAGCCGGGCGGCCAGCCCCTGGAACAGGATGGAGGCGGCGACGCGGCTCTCGTCGGTGCCGAGCCGCCGCTGGAAGTCCTCGACCCGCGCGCGCAGGGCGGCGGTGTCGGCGGAGAGCTCGCCGAGCGGGCGCCAGGCGCCGTCGCCGGCGAGGCCCGGATCGGTGGAGATGGCGAAGTACGGCCCGATGGCCGACACCTCGGCGAGGGCCGCCTCGACCGACTCCGGATCAGCCCGCACGCTCTTCATTCACCCCGCCCAACCCGCACGTCCCTGACAAGGCCGCAGCCTCTTCGCCTCTGACAAGCTCGCCCGTCTGTTCGTCTCGGACGATGCCGCAGCCTGTTCGCCTTTGGCAAGCTCGCGCGTCTGCTCGCCTCGGACAAGGCCGTGACCTGTTCGCCTTGGACTAGCTCGCGCGTCTGTTCGCCTTGGATGATGCCGTGTCGGCGTGCCTTCGGACTCGACCAATGGTGCCATGCGCGCCCGGCCTCGCACCGGCCCCGGCGGGGCCGAAGCGCCGCGGCGGATATTACCAACAGGTCAGTAACTTGTTATGTGAGGTTGTCAATCGGGCGAAGCGGGCCGACAGTCTGAGCAACAGTCGATCGGGGGACCACCCCAGGAGCCAGCTTGGACATCCGCCGCCGCACCCTCGTCCTCATCTCGGCAGTAGCGTTCGTCTTCCTTCCCGCCTCCGTCGTGGCCATCCCGTCCACCGCCGCGGCCGAGGCCCCTCCGCTCCCCGGCTCGATGGCGTCGATGGGCGACTCCATCACCCGCGGGTTCAACGCCTGCGGCTTCTACGTGGACTGCACCTCCCGTTCGTGGTCCACCGGTTCGAGCAGCACCGTCAACAGCCACTACCTGCGCCTGCGGGCCGCCAACCCCTCGCTGGTCGCGCACAACGACGCCGAGTCGGGCGCCACGGTCGCCGACATGCCGGGACAGGCTCAGGAGGCCGTCTCGCAGGGGGTCGACTACGTGACGATCCTGATCGGGGCCAACGACGCCTGCGCCTCCTCCGAGAGCGGCATGACCTCGGTCGCCGATTTCGAGGCCCGATTCCGCGCCGCCGTCACGACCCTCGTCACCGGCCTGCCGGACGCGGCGATCTTCGTCGCGAGCATCCCGGACCTCAAGCGGCTGTGGGAGGTCGGCAAGGGCAACCTCACCGCGCGCACCGCGTGGGCGGCTCTGGACATCTGCCAGTCGATGCTCGCCCGCCCCCGGTCGACCGACGCGGCCGACGCGGCCAGGCGCGACCGCGTGCGGCAGCGCGTCGCCGACTTCAACACGGTGATGGCGACGGTGTGCGCCGAGCAGGCCGCCTGCCGCTATGACGGCGGCGCGATCTTCGGCTACCCGTTCTCGCTCTCCGACGTCAGCACCTGGGACTACTTCCATCCCAACACCAACGGCCAGCGAGTGCTCGCCGAGGTGACGTACGCGGCGACCTTCGGCTGGGGCTCCCCGGACGACCGCTGACGCCGCCTCGTCCCCGACGCGAAGCCAAGCCACGAGCGGCGTAAGAAGCGGCGGTGTGAAGCGGCCGGTGCGAAATGGCCGGTTCGAAGCGGCCGGTTCGAAGCGGCGCCACGAAGTGACGGGAGTGGTCAGGGAACCAGGTGGGCGGTGTCCCGGATGTCGGTGATGGCCATGTGGCCGGGCGCGTGGCCGATGGCGAACGGCGGACGTGACCGCATCACCGCCGCCTGGGGGGTCACCCCGCAGGCCCAGAAGACGGGGATCTCCCCGGCCCGCACCTCGACCGGCTCGCCGAAATCGGGCCGGTCGAGGTCGGAGACGCCCAGCGCACCCGGGTCGCCGATGTGGACGGGGGCGCCGTGCACGGCCGGGTACCGGGACGTGACGCGCACGGCCGTCGCCACCAGGTGCGCGGGCACCGGGCGCATGGAGACGACCATGGGCCCGGACAGCGCGCCGGCCGGCCGGCAGTCGCGGTTCGTGCGGTACATCGGCACGTTCGTCCCGGTCTCCAGGTGCCGCACGGGCACGCCGGCCTCCAGCAGCGCGGTCTCGAACGTGAAGCTGCAGCCGATGAGGAAGCAGACCAGGTCCTCGCGCCAGTACGCGACCACGTCGGACACCTCGGCGACCTGCTCGCCGTTCTCGTAGACCCGGTAGGCGGGCAGGTCGGTGCGCAGGTCGCCGTCGAAGATCGAGGCGGTCACCTCGCCCGGCTCGGTCACGTCCAGCACCGGGCACGGGCGCGGGTTGCGCTGCGCGAACAGCAGGAAGTCGTACGCGCGGTCCCTGGGCAGCGCCAATAGGTTGGCCTGCGTCCAGCCGGCCGACCAGCCGGAGGTGGGCGTCACCAGCCCTTCCCTGAACAGCGAACGGGCCGCCCCGGGGGCCAGCAGAGCGCGATCCTCCATGCCTTCGTCCTCCTTCTCCTCCTCGCACGGGTTCACGTGCGGGTCGTGTGGGTGACGTGCTCGCGCACGGGTCACGGACGGGCCAGGCGGAAGCGGACGCGCTGGCCGGGGCGGGTCTGGGCCGCGCGGTCGACGTCGGCGGCGCGCACGACCGCGATCACGGGGTACCCGCCCGTGACGGGATGGTCGGCCAGGAACAGCGTCGGCTGCCCCGACGGCGGCACCTGCAGCGCCCCCGGGACCATTCCCTCGGGCGGAAGCTCTCCCTCCCGCGCCCGCGAGAGGCGCGGCCCGCGCAGCCGCATGCCCACCCGGTTGCTGTCGACGGTCACCTCGTACGGCTCGGCGCACAGCACCTTGAGCGCCTCGGGGACGAACCAGTCGTCCCGCGGGCCGGGAAGGATCGTCAGCACGGGCTCTTCCGCGTAAAGAGGGGTCACCGGAGCCAGGTCCAGGAGCGGGAAGCCCTCGGGCGGCGGCCCCACGGGCAGCGCCGAGCCGCGCGCCGGACGGCCGGGGCCCATTCCGGCCATGATGTCCGTCGCCCGCGACCCGAGCACCTGCGGCACCTCCAGCCCGCCGCGCACGGCGAGGTACGTGCGCAGGCCGCGTCTCGGCACGCCGAGCCGCAGCGTGGCCCCGTCGGGCAGCCGTTCGACGGCCTGGTGGCCCACCCCCCGCGCCCAGCCGGCGGAGTCGGTGACGGTGGCGGGGCACGGCGCCCCGGTCAGCGTGAACAGCAGGTCGCCGTGGGCGCGCACCTGGAGGCCGCCCAGCGTGACCTCCAGCGCGGCCGCGCCCTCGGGGTTGGCCAGCAGCCGGTTCGCCAGGCACAGCGCGGACCGGTCGGCCGCGCCGGAACGGCCGACGCCGAGATCGCCGAGGCCCGGGCGCCCGAGATCCTGCACCGTCGCCATCGGACCGGTGGCCAGGATCTCCAGCCACCGCCGCACCGTCCGCTCACCCACGCCGGGCCTTCCCGTCGTCCCCGGCCTCGGCGAACCGCACGCGCATGCCGGGACGCAGCAGGGCGGGCGGGTCGGCGGCGAGGTCCCACACCGGGAGCGAGGTGCGGCCGATGAGCTGCCAGCCGCCCGGCGACTCGCGCGGGTAGACCGCGCTGTACTCGGCCGCCAGCGCGACCGCCCCCACCGGGACCCGCACACGCGACTCCGTCCGGCGAGGAACCCGCAGCCGCGGGTCGCCGCCGATCAGGTAGGCGAAGCCGGGGGCGAACCCGGAGAAGGCCACCGTCCACGGCGTCGCGGTGTGCGCGTCGATCACCTCGCGTTCCGGCAACCCGGTCAGGGCCGCCACGTCGGCGAGGTCGTCCCCGTCGTAGACGACCGGGACGGTCACCTCCCCGCCCGCCGGACGCGGGCCGGCCGCCGGGCGGGCGCGCAGGATCGCGGACTCGACCGGTTGGCGGCGCGCGGGCCGGTCGAAGCGGACCAGCAGGGTCCCGGCAGCCGGAAGCAGGTCGGTGACCCCGTGCGGAGGGTCTTCGGCGAGCGCCTCGTACAGGGCCAGGACCTCCTCGGCCCCGTCCAGCTCGACGAGGACGGCGTGGTCCCCGCACGGCCGCAGGCGCGGGCTCATCACGCGTCCTTCGCGATGAAGAGGGCGGCGTGGTCCCCGCACGGCCGCAGGCGCGGGCTCATCACGCCTCCTTTCCGATGAAGGGGGCCAGTTCGACGCCGTTCTCGGTGAGGACCTGCCGCACCCGGCGGGCCATGGCGACCGCGCCGGGGCTGTCGCCGTGCACGCAGATCGACCGGGCCTGGACCGGCAGCGGCGTGCCGTCGATCGCGGTGATCGGCTCGCCGCGCGCCATGCGCAGGCAGCGCGCGGCCACCTCGCCGGGGTCGTGCAGCACCGCGCCGGGCTCGCTCCTCGGCACGAGCGTGCCCTTCGGGGTGTACGCCCGGTCGGCGAAGCACTCGGTGACGGTGGTCAGGCCCGCCTGCCCGGCCTGGCGCAGCCACTGCGAGCCGGGCAGGCCGAGGACCGGAAGGCGGGGATCGTAGGCGCGGACGGCCGCCACGACGGCGGCCGCCTGCGCCTCGTGGTGCACGATCGCGTTGTACAGGGCGCCGTGCGGCTTGACGTAGCTCACCCGTGCCCCGGCGATACGGGCGAACGCGTCCAGGGCGCCGATCTGGTACACGATCTCGTCGGTGAGCGTCTCGGGCGGCACGTCGATGAAGCGCCGCCCGAAGCCGGCCAGGTCGCGGTAGCTCACCTGGGCGCCGATCGCGACCCCGCGCGCGGCCGCCGTCTCGCACGTGCGGCGCATGATCGTCGGGTCGCCCGCGTGGAAGCCGCAGGCCACGTTGGCGCTGGTGACGACCGACAGCAGCGCCTCGTCGTCACCGAGGCTCCACCCTCCGAACCCCTCTCCGAGGTCGGAGTTGAGATCGACCGTGATGATCGGGCCGGAGCCGCCGGCTGTCGCGATCGGGCCAGACATGTTGAGCTCCCATGTCCTCGTGCGGATGGGTCAGGAAAGCCGCCTGGCGCGCGTTTCCGGCAGGCCCAGCAGTGCCACGACGGCGAGCCCGTACGCCAGGGCGCCGAAGGCCATGGCGCCGCCGACGCTGTACGTCGTCGCAAGGTATCCGATGATCGTGGGGAAGAAGGCGCCGATGCCGCGGCCGACGTTGTAGGTGAAGCCCTGGCCGGTGCCCCGGATGGCACTGGGGTACAGCTCGGACAGGAACGCGCCGAACCCGGAGAAGATGGCCGAGGAGCAGAACCCGAGCGGGAAGCCCAGGAACATCACGTACTCGTCGGCCCAGCTCGGAAGCTGCGTGTACAGCAGGATGAGCACCCCGCTGAGCACGGAGAAGATGGCGAAGGTGCGTTTGCGCCCGATCTTGTCGGTGAAGTACCCGCCGGTCAGGTAGCCGCAGAACGCGCCGGTGATGAGGAAGACCAGGTAGCCGCCCGTGCCGATGACCGACAGGCCGCGCTCGGTCTTGAGGTAGGTGGGCACCCAGGTGGCGAGCGTGTAGTAGCCGCCCTGCACGCCTGTGGCGAGCATCGTCGCGAAGACGGTGGTGCGCAGCAGGCCGCCCCTGAAGACGGCGAACGGGGGCACGCGCTCGCCGGACGACCGCTGCTCGGCGAAGAGCGGCGCGTCGCTCACGTTGCGCCGCACGTAGATCACCAGCAGGGCGGGGAGGGCTCCGGTCCAGAACAGCACCCGCCAGGCGAGGTCCTCGCCGACGAGCTGGAACACCAGCGTGTAGACGATGACGGCCAGGCCCCAGCCGATCGCCCACGAGCTCTGGACGATCGCCACGGCGCGGCCCCGGTGGCGTGCCTGCGCGTACTCGGCGACGAGGATCGCCCCGGCCGCCCACTCGCCGCCGAAGCCGAGGCCCTGGAGGGCGCGAAAGGCGAGCAGGGTCTCGTAGTCGGGCGCGAGGCCGCACAGAGCGGTGAAGACGGCGTAGACGGAGACCGTGATCATGAGCGTTCTGGCGCGGCCGACGCGGTCGGCGAGCACGCCCGCGATGATGCCGCCGAGCGCCGAGAAGACCAGCGTGGCGGTGGCGAGCAGGCCGGTCTGCGCCGTGCCGAGACCGAAGGTCGCGGCGATGGCGGTCAGGCCGAGCGGGAGCACCCAGAAGTCGTAGGAGTCGAGGCTGTAGCCGAGGAAGGCCCCGGCGAACGCCTTGCGGCCCTTGGCGCTGAGCGTGGTGTACCAGGCGAGCGGGCCCTTGTGGGACCCCTCTTCCTGGTGGAGGTATGCGGCTGGTTCCGGCTTGGACGATGTCGTCATGGCGCACCTCGCTGCCACTTGCCAGACGGGAGACGCCACCGCGTCCGGCGGGCCGGAGCGGCGCACCCGGGCGTCTCATGACTCCCAGTCGAGCCAATGGATTCAACATAAGGATCGTTCAACGATCTGGCAATAGCCTTGTGCTAGGATTCCCTTTCACAACCGGAAGATGAAGGGGCTGAGCCGTCGTGACCGATGGTGCCGCCGGGGTCACCGAGCGCCTGACCGAAGACCGCATCCTGCTCGGGCGCACCAGCACGGCCGAGCGGGTCGCCTCCCTCCTGCGCGAGCGCATCACCGAAGGCATGTTCGCGCCCGGCACCCGCCTGTCCGAAGAGTCGATCGGCGCCGCGCTCGGCGTGTCCCGCAACACCCTGCGCGAGGCGTTCCGCCTGCTCTCCCACGAACGGCTGCTCGTCCACGAGCTCAACCGCGGCGTGTTCGTCCGCCGGCTCACCACCGAGGACGTCGTCGACCTCTACCGGGTCCGGCGCCTGCTCGAGTGCTCCGCGATCCGCAATGCCGGCAGCCCGTCCGCCGAGGCGCTCGCCGACCTGCGCGAGGCGGTCGCCGGCGCCGAGAGCGCGGCGGGCGAGCAGCGGTGGGAGGACGTCGGCACCGCCAACATCCGCTTCCACCAGGCGATCGTGCACCTCGCGGGCAGCCCGCGCCTGGACGACATCATGCGCCGGATGCTCGCCGAGCTGCGCCTGAGCTTCCTGGAGATGAGCAACCCCCGCGCGTTCCACGAGCCCTATCTGTGGCGCAACCGCGACATCCTCCGGCTCATCGAGGCCGGGGACGCCGAGGGCGCCGAACGCCTCCTCGGCGACTACCTCGCCGACGCCGAACGCCAACTCGTGGCAGTCCACTCCTGATCCCGCCGCCCGCGCCGGCGGTGAGTGGGAGGCGTGCGGGTGGGGCAATGGCACCCTCATGAGAGTCGTCGTCCTGTCCGACACCCACGCGCCGCGCTACTGGAAGTCGTGTCCCGCGCGTGTGGCCGGCCACCTGCGGGGGGCCGACGCCATCCTGCACGCCGGCGACGTGTGCACGGCCGGGGTGCTGGAGGAACTGGCCGCGTACGCGCCGGTCCACGCGGTGAAGGGCAACAACGACGGCCCGGACGTGCGTGCCCCCGAGACGTTGGAGCTCGACCTCGGCGGGCTGCGGGTGGGCATGATCCACGACAGCGGCGCGGCCAAGGGCCGCTGGGCACGCATGCGGCGGCGCTTTCCCTCCGCCGACCTGGTGGTCTTCGGCCACTCGCACATCCCGCTCGACCACGCCGAAGAAGGGCTGCGCATCTTCAACCCCGGCTCGCCCACCGACCGCCGCCGCCAGCCGCACGGCACCATCGGCGTCCTCCGCATCGAGAACGGCCACCTGCTGGCCGCCGACATCATCCCGGTCACCTGAGATGCCCGAGCGCGCTCCGCATGGGCCGCCGTACCGCTAGCCGGCGGGGGTGGGCGGCTGGGCGAGACGCGCGCGCTGGAGGCGGGTGATCTGCCGGAAGGCCTGCTTGAAGACGGCGTAGACGTCCTCGCCGACGGCCAGGGCGTGCCGGCGCTCGATGTCGGCGACGATGGCGTCCGCCCGTTCCATCTCCTCCAGGCCGAGCGGGGTGGGGACGATGAGCTTGGCCCGCCGGTCCTGCGGGTCGGGCTCGCGGCGCACGTAGCCGAGTTCGACCAGTTCGTCCACCAGAGTGCCGATCACCTGCTTGTGCTGGCCGGACTGCTGTGACAGGTCGGTGGCGCGGCTGCCCTCTTCGTCGAGATACGCCAGGACGGCGCCGTGCCGGGGCCGCAGGCGCGGGTGGCCCTCCCGGGCGAGGGTTTCGAACAGTTCCCGCTGGATGGCGAACAGCGTCTGACCGGCCATGATGCCGAGGTCGGGGTCCATCGCCTTGCGTTCGCCGCGCCGCATCGGGGTCACCTGCTCCTTAATTGATCAGTGAATTTGATGGTCACCGATACTTACTTTATTGTCGAGCCGCCTGCTCACTTCAGGAGACCGCGATGACAACCGTAGAACTGACCAGATTCCATGTGGCACCCGGTGACGTGAGCCGGCTGCTCGCCGCGCGGCCGGCGATGCTCGCCGACTTCCGCGCCGACCGCGCCGGCTTCCTCGGCGCGTGGCTGGTGCGCCTGCCCGGCGACGAGTGGCTGGACATCGTGCACTGGCGGACCGCCGGGGACTTCGCCGATTCCCGGGCCAAGGGCGCGAACCTGCCCGGCGTCAGGGCCTTCTTCGAGGCCATCGACCACGTGGTGTCCGCCGAGGCGGGCACCGCCGTCGAAGACGAGGACCGGGCCTCGGGCACGGACGGGACGGCCTGATCGACGGGCTGGCATCGGCGACTTCGCGGCCCGGGTCCTTGCCGGCCGTCCCGCCCGGCCGTCCGGGAGACTTCGCCGGACACATGCGCAAGGGGATGTCACCGGAAGGATCTAAATTCCTTACCGTATTGCTTCGGAGATGGGGACGGGGCAAGACGCGCGGACGGTGGCCGCCCGCGTTTCGATAACGCGCTAGGGGTGGCCGCCGGAAAATCGTCCGAGGGTGCTTTTCCCCGACCGGCCTGCGGTCCTGGGAGCATTCTGTCCTTGAAATGACGAATGCGGCTGGAGAATGAATTCTCCAGCCGCATTCCAGCCGTCTGCCACTAGGGGATGTCAGCCCCAGGGGACGCTGTTGTCCCCGGTCGGGGTGGGAGTGGGGGTGGGGGTCGCACTCTGCGTCTGCGGGGGGTTCGGGGCCGGGGAGTCGGCCAGGGCCATGCCTGCGACTGCGGAGGATCCACCGATGACGATGGCGGTGATGATGGCGATCCGGGCGGCGGCGGACTTCATGTTCTTCATCATTTCTGCTGACCCCTTTTTCTGTGGCCTTCGGCTTGTTTCCCTGCCGCTTTCCTTCTGACAATTACGAAGGTATTAGGGGTCACTATCCAGTCGTTATCGCTCCGCTTCCGTTCCGCCAATGTCAAAGTGGCTTTCGGCGATAGCGCTTATCGGGAGGCTTTCGGGGCGGGGTTCGCGCACCTGGAGGGACGATCGGTCAGGGCGCCGCCGGCCTGGGCGGGGCCGTCGTGGCCCGCATGCCGGTCGGGGCCGGGATCCGCTGGAGGTAGGAGGCGGGGCGTCCGATCGCTACCGTGTCGATCGTGAAGCCACATCGACGCATGCGGCGCGGTGGCCGCGCCGAGCGGAGCGCCCGGCCGGCCAAGGAGCCGCCGCCCGCGGAGCTGACGGGCATGGACATCGTGCTCGTCGGCTACTTCTCCGCCAAGGAGCGGCAGTATTTAGTGATCATGGATGAGTTCGCCGATTCGATGGCGGCTCTCGGCGCGCACGTCGTGGGGCGTTTCGTCCAGCGCCGTGGCGTCTCCGACGGCGGGGCGCGGACGATGGACGCGCCTTATTCGTCGCGCACCCTCGTCAGCGCCGGCAAGGTGGAGGAGATCGCGCTGGTGCGGGAGAAGACCCGCGCCGACGCGGTCATCTTTCTCAACCCCCTGACCGCGCACCAGCGCGAGACCCTCGCGGGCCTGTTCAACTGCCTCGTGCTCTCCTCGCGCGACCTGCTGCCATGACCGAGGGCACCCCCATGCCCTCACCGATGCACGACCCCCAGGCCCTGAGCGAGGGCCGCGACCCAGAGACTCCCTGAGGACCCCGGCGGTCCTGCCCGCCGAGGGCGGTGTCCGGCGAGAGGTCCGGCCACAGCGAGCGGTGACGCCGCTGTGGCCGGGTCTCGGCCGGAGCCGAGGACGCCCGGCCGGAGACGCCGTGATGGACGGGTCCCGGGAGCGTAGGCGCTGACCGATGGATCACACCGGATTTGTTAGCGCTAACATCATACGGTCTCGAAGTGAGTCGTCTTCCTGGCGCGGGCCCCTTTCGTAACCCGGGCTCGACACGCCTGTCAACCCGGTCACCCGCCAGGGCTGAAAATTGCAGCCGCCGTCCCCGCCGCGGCGACATCGCCCGCGCACGGGGGAAGCTCGGCTGGCGCGCGGCGAACGCGCCGCTCACCGCACCCGCGCGGCTGCCCGGCCGTGCCGAGCGGGCGTGCGGAACAACGCGGGCGCGCGGGACGGGCGCACACCGGCCGTTGCGCCCGTGTGATCGCGGACGTACAGTCGCCACCACCTCACCCCTCCCACCGGCAGGGGCGGGCCTTTCACGGCGCTCCCGGCCGCCACCGACGGTCGCGGGCGACGGCCTGGCGCGGGAAGCCGGGCACCGGCACGACGGCCCGTCACCTGCGGCGCGCCTTTTCGGCTCCGGCCTGACGCGCCCGCGCGTGCGCCGGCCCGCCGGTCCGCCCCGGAAAGTCCCTGCCGCCCGCCCCGCCATGTGCCGCGGCGCGGGCGGCGCCGCTCGACCACGGATGAGGACAAGGGATGAACCCCTCGACTTCCATGCCCAGAACCGGCCCGCGCCGAAGCCTCCGCCGAACGCTGGCGGCGGCGGCCGTCGCGGTCGCCGCCCTGTGCGGCTCGGCCCCCGCGCACGCCGCGACGCCCGCCCTGCCCTCCGGAGCGACCGGTACGACCGGCGTGGTCCTCGGGCAGGACGCACAGCGGACCGCCGCGGCGCGCGCCGCCCTTGCGGCCCGCGCCGCCTACCCCAACCCCGGGCGCGTCACCGGATCGATCTCGGTGCACGACCCGTCCATGATCAAGACGCCCGCCGGCGGCTACATCCTCGTGCACACCGGCGACAACATCGCCATCAAGACCTCCACCGACCGGACGGCGTTCCGCGACGCCGGCACGGTCTTCCCCGGGGGCGCCTCCTGGACCACGACCTACACCGCGGGCAGCCGCAACCTCTGGGCGCCCGACATCTCCTACCGCAACGGCCGCTACTACCTGTACTACTCGGCCTCCACCTTCGGCTCGAACCGCTCAGCGATCTTCCTGGCGACCAGCACGACCGGCGCGTCCGGCAGCTGGACCAACCAGGGCCTGGTGATCGAGTCCAGGACCTCCGACAACTTCAACGCCATCGACCCCAACCTGACCGTCGATACTGAGGGGCGCTGGTGGCTGTCCTTCGGCTCGTTCTGGTCGGGGATCAAGCTCGTGCAGCTCGACCCGGCGACCGGCAAGCGGGCGGACTCCGCCATCCGGTCCATCGCCGGGCGCAACGGCGGCGCGATCGAGGCGCCCTACATCTTCAAGCGCGGCTCGTACTACTACCAGTACGTGTCGTTCGACCTGTGCTGCCGGGGCGCGTCCAGCACCTACCGCGTCATGGTCGGCCGCTCGACCAGCGTCACCGGCCCCTACGTCGACCGCAACGGGGTCGCGATGACCTCCGGGGGCGGCACGGAGATCCTCGCCGGGCACGGGAGCGTCCACGGCCCCGGCCACCAGGCCGTCTTCGCCGACGTCGACGCCGATGTGCTGGTCTACCACTACTACGCCGACAACGGCGCCTCGCGGCTCGGCATCAACCTGCTCGCCTATGACTCCGCCGGCTGGCCCTACGTCTACTGACCTTGGAGGGGGACCGGGCCCTGCCCGGTCCCCCCGGCCCTAGCCGACCGTGTAGCCGCTGAACAGCAGGACGGCCAGGCCGAGCGCCACCACGATGTTGACCAGGGTGGCGGCGGCGAACACGCCCACGGGCCGCCAGCCGGCCTCCTTGAGCGAGCTCACGCGAAACTCCAGGCCGATGCTGACGAAGGCCAGGATCAGGAACCACGTGCGCAGGTCGTTGGCCACGCCGATGACGGCCTTGCCCTCGGCGGCGGAGACGGTGGTGAGCCACCAGGTGGCGATCACCGACGCGGCCACGAACCCGATGACGAACTTCGGGAACCGCCGCCACAGCTCGGCCGCGCTCGGCCGGGCGCTGTCGGCGCGGCGCTCGACGCGGAAGGCGAACCATGCGGTCAGCGCCACGACGACGACGCCGATGAGCGCGTTCTGCGTGACCTTCACGATGGTCGCGATCGCCAGGGCGTTCTCGCCGACGATGGTGCCGGCGGCGGTCACCGCGGCCGTGGTGTCGATGTTGCCGCCGATCCAGGCGCCCGCCACCTCAGGGCTGAGGCCGAGGGCGGAGGCGAGCGCGGGCAGGATGAAGATGGACGGCAGGGCGAACGCGATCACCAGGCTGGCGCTGTAGGCGAGCTGCTCGCGCCGGGCCTGCACGGCGCCGGCGGCGGCGATGGCGGCGCTGACCCCGCAGATCGACACGGCGGCCGACAGGAGCGCGCGCAGCTTGTCGTCCAGGCCGAGCTTGCCGCCCAGCCACCAGGTGAACAGGAAGACCGTGCTGATCAGCACGATGCCCTGGACGATGGCGGGCCCGGCGGCGGTGACGATCACCTTGAGGTTGATCGACGCGCCGAGGAGCACCAGGCCCGTCTTGATGAAGAACTCGGTGCGGAAGCCTCCGGCGAGCCGGTCGCGCAGGCCGGTCGCGGTGAGGACCGCGTTGCCCAGCAGGCCGAGGATGATCGCGTAGACCGGGAACTCGATGGCCTTGGCGAAGCTCGAGCCGGCGAACCAGGCGGGCACGTTCTTGTCCAGGAACCGGGTCGCCGCGGCGAGCAGGAGCACGACGAGCACCCCGGCGACCGCCCACTGCCAGGCGGCGGGCGTGCGGGCCGGCGTGTCGGCCCGGGTGGTCTGCTCGGTGCTCATCACGGCACCAGCCCGACGGGGATGACGCCGACGAGGATGAGGACGAGGAGCGCGAGGCCGACGATGGTCGCCGCCCAGTCCTCGTTGACCGCGATGCGGCTCTCGCCGCTGGTCGGCGGTTCCTTCTGGCTCATGCCGGCGCCCTCCGGCGATCGCTTCACGCTCATGGCGGTGCCTTTCTGCGGCGCGCGGGCCGCCTCGGAACGGGGCCGTCACTCACAGCCACGCCCCAAGGGTCGAACCTATTTAGCTATAAGTCAATAGGAAATACATGGATTGTCCCGGGGTGCCGCTCGGCCGTCCCCCCGGCCGCCTCTCCGGCCGAGGCCGCCGGTCCGTTAGGGAGCGCCCCGACGGGACCGTGGTCCCCGCGGCGGAGCGCTGCCGCCGTGCGTCGCCCGGCCATCGCCATCCGGCTTTTCGCGGTTCGGAGGCCGCGGGGTTCGCGGGCGTGGGGACGAGTTCTCGCGTTCCCCGGCCGGGCGATCGGCGTGTAGGTTTCATCGCGTGATCTTCGTGCGCCGGATCCTTGACCACGTAGACGACAGGCACCGCTTTTCTGGTGTTATGCGCATATTGCCTAAGTGTGATGCCGTCGTTATGATCCCACGATGCGGAGTCGCTTCGGGGTGAGTGCGGTCGAACGGGGCGTCGGCCTCCGCCTTGACAGCGTGACGGTCGGCGCTTTCTTGGCGCGTGCCGTCCGATTCTCCCGATATAGGGGTGCTTCGAATCGTGCATAACATTGACCGGCCGGAAATCGTGACGCCTGAGAGCGGAAGGTCTTTCACCCCGGCGTGCCATCCCGTTCTCCCACCCTTCCGCTCCGGCCTCGCGTCGGTGTGACATGTGGGTCCTCGGGCTCAACGCACCCCCTGTCGGCTGGCATGACGTGGCCGCCTGCCTGGTCGACGGCGACGGGGTGGTCCACGCCCTCATCGAGCAGGAACGGGTCAGCCGCGTCAAGCACGGCCTGCGCCAGCACCCCGTGAACGCGGCCCAGGCGTGCCTGGACCAGGTGGGGATCACTCCGGCCGACATCGACGTCGTCACCGTGGGCTGGGACATGCCGCGGCACTCGGCGCGCACCGACCTCGGCCTCGACCCGCCCGTGCTCGGCCGGCCGTGGCGGTTCGGCGACAGCGGCGACTTCCTCGGCACCGCGCTCGGCTGGCGGACCGACCCGGCCCGGCATCCCGAGGTCGTCTTCGTCCCGCACCACCTCGCCCACGCCTGCTCGTCCTTCTACGCCTCCGGCCACGCCGAGGCGGCCGTCCTCGTGGTCGACGGCAACGGCGACGACGAGAGCGTGTCCATCTACGAGGCCCGCTACGGCCGGACGCTTGTGCGCCGCGAGCGCTGGCCCATCCCGCACTCGCTGGGATTCATGTACGACGCGGTCTCCACGATCCTCGGGATGACGTTCCTCGAGGCCGGCAAGACCATGGGGCTGGCGGCGTACGGCAAGGCCCGCGGCGTCGAGCGATGGCCGATCTACGAGATCCGCGACGGCGCCTTCACGCCTCCCTTCGACCTGCCGTCCGACGCCCCCCACCGCCAGATCATCGACGCCTGGTGGGCGCACTTCGCCGGGGTCGGCTTCCGGCAGCGCGGCAGCGACCCCGCGATGCTGGACGCCGACGAGGACGCCGTCCGGCTCGCCTGGAGCGCCCAGGCGAGCCTGCAGGAGGTGATGGCGCTGCTCTCCAGGCGGGCCAGGGACATCACCGGCCAAGACGCCCTGTGCCTGGCCGGCGGCGTCGCGCTCAACTGCTCCTCCAACGGCCTGCTGCCTCCGCCGGTCTACGTCCCGCCGGTGCCGCACGACGCGGGCGTGGCGCTCGGCTCGGCCTGGGCCGTGGCGCCCCCGCCCCGCCCGCGCGCCCCGCTCAGCCCCTACCTCGGCCGGCGGGTGCGCACCCGCGACATCGACCAGGCGCTGGGGCGGCACGGGCTCGCGGCGCAGGACGTCCTCCCCGAGACCATCGCGCGGTGGCTGCTGGCCGGACGGATGGGCGGCGTCGTGACCGGACGGGCCGAGGTCGGCCCGCGCGCCCTGTGCCACCGTTCGATCATCGCGGCCGCCACCGACGACCGGATGCGCGACCGGGTCAACCGGGCCAAGGGGCGTGAGCTGTGGCGGCCTCTCGGGCCGGTGGGCCTGGCCGAGAGCGAGGGACGGCACTGGGAGGCCAGCCCGCTGCACCGCTACATGGTGGGCGCGAGCCTCATGAGCGACCTCGGCGCCAAGGAGGCCCCGGCCTGCGTCCACGTCGACGGCACCGCCCGTCCCCAGGTGATCGGCCGCGAGGACGGCGTGGTGTGGGAGGTGCTCGATCGGTTCCGCGCGGCCGGCGCCCCGGCCGTGGCGATCAACACGTCCTTCAACACCAGGGGAGAGCCGATCGTCGACGACGCCGAGGGCGCCTTGCGTTCCGCCCGTTCCATCGGCCTGGACTTCCTGGTCATGGAGGACCGCCTGGTCGACCTGAACGGCGACGGCTGACCGCGCCTCGTCGTCGCACGCGACCTCCCGGGCGGGGCTCTAGGAGATCTTGCGACGGTAAGTGATCATGGAGAAGAAGTACGCGACGACGAGGATGCCGACGCACCAGGCGAGGGCGACCCAGATGTCGGCGCCGACCGGCTGCTGTGCGAACAGGTTGCGGATGGCGTTGACGATGGAGGTCACCGGCTGGTGCTCGGCGAAGAAGCGCACCGGGCCGGGCATGGTGCCGGTGGGCACGAACGCCGAGCTGATGAACGGCAGGAAGATGAGCGGGTAGGAGAACGCGCTCGCGCCCTCCATGGTCTTGGCGGACAGGCCGGGGGTGACGGCGAGCCACGTCAGCGCCAGGGTGAACAGGGTCAGGATGCCGGCGACCGCGAGCCACGCCGGAACTCCCGCCGCCGAGCGGAAGCCCATGAGGAGGGCGACGAGCACGACCACCACGAGCGAGATCAGATTGGCGACCAGCGAGGTCAGCACGTGCGCCCACAGCACCGACGAGCGTGCGATCGGCATGGACTGGAAGCGCTCGAAGATTCCGCCCTTCATGTCCATGAACAGCCGGAACGCGGTGTAGGCGATGCCCGAGGCGACCGTGATGAGCAGGATGCCGGGCAGCATGTAGTTCACATACGAATCAGCCCCGGTCTTGATCGCGCCGCCGAACACGTAGACGAACAGCAGCATCATGGCGATCGGCATGATCAGGGTCGTGATGATGGTGTCGGGGCTGCGCGTGACGTGGCGCAGCGATCGTCCCAGCAGGACGGCGGTGTCGCCGAAGAAATGCTTGCTCATCGTTGTTCCTTGGTCGTCGGTGCCGATGCCGCGGTCATCGCCGGCTTGTCGTCTTTGCTGTTTTGGCCGTCTTTGCCGCCGGTGCCGACGAGCGCGAAGAAGACGTCCTCGAGGGTCGGCTGCTTCTCGACGTACTCGACCTTGGCGGGCGGGAGCAGCCGCTTGAGTTCGGCGAGGGTGCCGTTCACGATGATCCGGCCCTCGTGGAGGATCGCGATGCGGTCGGCGAGCTGTTCCGCCTCGTCCAGATACTGCGTCGTGAGCAGCACCGTCGTACCCCGGCCGGCGAGCTCCTTGATGGCCTGCCACACCTCGACGCGCGCCTGGGGGTCGAGCCCGGTCGTCGGCTCGTCGAGGAAGATGACCGGCGGATCCCCGATGAGGCTCATCGCGATGTCGAGGCGGCGGCGCATGCCGCCCGAATACGTGGACACCTTCCGCGCGCCCGCGTCGGTCAGCGAGAAACGCTCGAGCAGGTCATCGGCGATCTTGCCCGGACCCTTGAGGTGCCGCAACCGGGCGACCAGCACGAGGTTCTCCCGCCCGCTGAGGATCTCGTCGACGGCCGCGAACTGCCCGGTGAGGCTGATGGACTCCCGCACGTCCGCCGCCTGCGCGGCGACATCGAAGCCGTTGACGCCGACGGTCCCGGCGTCGGCCTTGAGCAGCGTGGACAGGATCTTCACCACCGTGGTCTTGCCCGCCCCGTTGGAGCCGAGCAGGGCGAAAATGCTGCCCCGCGCCACGTCGAAGTCCACGCCGCGCAGCACCCGCAGCGTCTTGTACGACTTCTCCAGGCCCCGCACATGGATCACATGCTGTGTCGTCGTCATCAGACCGACCTCTCTTCCGTTCCGGTGTCTTCTCCGGTGGCGCGCTCGATGGCGTCGGTCAGCCGGTTCTGCTCCCGGATGATCCACTGGCCCTTCGGGTAGTTCCGGACGAACATCTCGATGAACTCCACGGGGTCCTCCCCGACGATCTCGCGGATCGGGGTCCGGTTCGCCGCGCTCTGTTCGAACAGGTCGAGGAGGTCCTCGTAGATCGCGATCCCGCCGCCCCCCGTCCCGAAGTAGTTCAGGTACCGGTGCAGCGCGTCGATCGTCGTGCGATAGGCCGCCGGAAGCTCTTTGGTCCGTGCCCTGTACTGCCGATAGCGCCGCTTCTCCTCGAGCGGCCCCGTGACCACCTCCAGGTACCGCAGGTAGCGGTTCTTCGGCTCGGCCGGCTCTGCGCCCATGTCTACTTGCCTCCTTCGCGGAGCTGTTCGAGCCGTTCCATGAGGAAGCTCCAGGTCCTCCAGAACTCTTCGAGGTACTCCCGCCCCTGAGCGTTGAGGGAGTACACCTTGCGCGGCGGCCCCTTCTCGGACGGGACCTTCTCCACGTCGACGAGGCCGCGCTGCTCGATCCTGACCAGCAGCGCGTAGACGGTTCCTTCGGCGATGTCGGAGAAGCCCTGGTCGCGCAGCCATGCGGTGATCTCGTAGCCGTACGCGGACCGGCGGGACAGGATCGCGAGGACGATGCCCTCCAGCGTTCCCTTGAGCATCTCCGTCACCAGCTTGCCCATGGAACACCCCCTTTTTTCTTGCTACTTGGCGATACTGACTACTGGTACAAAGTAACACTGACTACTAGTACATAGCAACACTGAATAGCGGCGGCGCAAGCTCCCGTGGCGGCGGGAGGCGTCGGCTCCTGCCACCTGAAGGCTCGAACGCGGGGAACGGCGGGAACCGCTGAAAGCCGTGACGCCCGAGCGCCGCCCACCCCTTGTGAAGGGGTGGGCGGCGCTCGGGCGTCTCTGCCGGGTCCCGGCCTTGGGCGTCTTCTCGTTCTCCTCTCCCGGTGCCGGTCGCGGTGTCAGGCGGGCGCGGCGCTCGAGGTCTCGCGGACGGCGGTGCCGTAGTAGGCCTCCCGCATGAGCGCCTGCATGTCGTCCAGCATCGGCATCCGCGGGTTCGCCGGGGCGCACTGGTCCTCGTAGGCGTTGCGCGCCTGCTGGGGCAGCGCGGCCAGGAAGGCCCGCTCGTCGACGCCGATGGCCTGGAACGACGGCTCGATCAGGGCGGCGTCCCGCAACCGCTCCACCGCGACGGCCAGCGACTCCACGCCCTCCGCCGCGGTGGCGGCGGGCAGTCCGAGCGCCTGCGCGATCTCCTGGAACCGCTCGGGAGCGCGGTAGTGCTCGTACTTCGGCCAGCCGGACAGCTTGGACGGCACCGCGCCGTTGTAGCGGATCACGTGCGGCAGCAGCACCGCGTTGGTCCGGCCGTGCGCGATGTGGAAGGTCGCGCCGAGCGTGTGCGACATGGCGTGGACGATGCCGAGGAAAGCGTTGCCGAACGCCATGCCGGCGATGGTGCCCGCGTTGTGCATCCGCTCGCGCGCCTGGGGGTTGGCGCCGCCGTGGCGCACGGACTCCTCCAGGTTCGCGAAGATCAGCTTGATCGCGTGCAGGGCCGGCCCGTCGGTGAAGTCGTTGGCGTAGACCGACACGTACGCCTCGATCGCGTGGGTGAGGGCGTCGAAGCCGCTGTCGGCGGTGATGGCCGGCGGCAGGTCGGCGGTCAGCGCCGGGTCCACGATCGCGACGGTCGGGGTCAGCGCGTAGTCGGCCAGCGGGTACTTCTTGCCGGTGACCGTGTCGGTGATCACCGCGAACGGCGTGACCTCCGCGCCCGTGCCCGACGTGGTCGGCACGCAGACCAGGCGGGCCAGGTCGCCCAGCGGCGGGAACTTGAAGGCGCGCTTGCGGATGTCGAAGAACTTCTGCCGCATGTCGGCGAAGACGACCTCGGGGTGCTCGTAGCGCAGCCACATCACCTTGGCGGCGTCCATCGCCGACCCGCCGCCGAGGGCGATGATCGTGTCGGGCCTGAAGTGGCGCATCAGCTCGGCGCCGCGGTCGACGGTGGCCACGCTCGGCTCCGGCTCCACGTCGTCGATGATCTGCAGCGCCACGCGCTCGGGACGGCGGCCGAGGACGGTGAGGATCCGGTCGACGTACCCGAGCCGGGTCATCGTCGGGTCGGTCACCACGGTCACCCGCTTCACGTCCGGCATGTCGGCCAGGTAGCGGATCGCGTGCGGCTCGAAGAAGATCTTCGCGGGGACCTTGAACCACTGGAGGTTGTTGGTGCGCCGGCCGATGCGCTTGATGTTGAGCAGGTCGACGGCCGAGACGTTGTGCGACACCGAGTTGCGGCCGTAGCTGCCGCAGCCCAGGGTCAGCGACGGGATGAACGCGTTGTACATGTCGCCGATGCCGCCCTGCGAGGAAGGGGCGTTCCAGATGATCCGGACCGCCTTGACCCGGCGGCCGAACCGCTCGGCCAGACCTTCGTCGCGGGTGTGGATCGCGGCGCTGTGGCCGAGGCCACCGAACTCCACCATCCGCTCGGCCAGGCCGATGCCCTCCTCGCTGGTGCCCGCGCGCAGCACGGCCAGCACCGGGCAGAGCTTCTCCCTGGTCAGCGGCTCGGCCGGGCCGACCTCGCCGACCGGGACGAGGATCACCGAGGTGCCTTCGGGAACCGAGAACCCGGCGCGCCCGGCGATCCAGGTCGCCGTGCGGCCGACGGCGTCGGGGTTGATCCGCGCCTCGCCGCACGACTCGCCGTCGGCGGTGGCGCCGAACAGGAACTCCTCCAGCCTCCGCTTGTCGTCCGGGGTGGCCAGGTAGGCGTGCAGCGTGGCGAACTCGGCCATGACGGTCTCGTACACCGACTCGTCGATGATGACCGCCTGCTCCGACGCGCAGATCATGCCGTTGTCGAACGACTTGGACAGCACGATGTCGTTCACGGCGCGGCGCAGGTCGGCCGAGCCCTCGATGTACGCGGGGACGTTGCCGGCGCCGACGCCGAGCGCGGGCTTGCCGGCCGAGTACGCCGCGCGCACCATGCCGTTGCCGCCGGTCGCGAGGATCGTGGACACGCCGTCGTGGTGCATGAGCGCGGTCGTCGCGGCCAGTGACGGCTGCTCGATCCACTGGACGCAGTGCTCGGGCGCGCCCGCGGCCACCGCCGCGTCGCGCACGGCCTTGGCCGCGGCCGTGCTGGACTCCTGCGCGGCCGGGTGGAAGGCGAACACGATCGGGTTGCGGGTCTTCAACGCGATCAGCGCCTTGAAGATCGTGGTCGAGGTCGGGTTGGTCACCGGCGTGACACCGCAGACGACGCCGACGGGTTCGGCGATCTCCACGATGCCGCTGATCTCGTCACGGGATACCACCCCGACGGTCCGCAGCGACGCCATGCTGTTGGTGACGTGCTCGCAGGCGAAGATGTTCTTCACCGCCTTGTCCTCGAACACCCCGCGCCCGGTCTCCCGCACGGCGAACTCCGCCAGGGACGCGTGCTCGTCGAGGGCCGCGACCGAGGCCTTCTTGACGATGTGGTCGATCTGCTCCTGGCTGAACGACGCGTACTCGTCCAGCGCCTTGAGCGCGTTCTCCACAAGGGCGTCGATCGTCTCGTCGACGGGCACGGGAACGTGGGCGACCTTGTCGGCCATCTGGTCTCACCTCGCGGGTAGCGGCGTCTGCGATCACTTCAAGCATCGCGACCCGGCGCCCGCCGGCACCGGAGCGATCCGGCCCCGCCCGCGGGGTCGAAAGGCACGTCTATCCGGGGACTTTCGGCTTTCGCCCCGCGACGGGTCACCAGGTGGTCGGCTTGCCCTTCTTGAAGAGCCACACGTCGAAGAAGCCGGTCAGGTCCGCGCCGGACACGCTCTGGGCCTCCTTGACGAAGTCCGCGGTGGTCGCGTTGCCGTACTTGTGCCCGGCCGCCCAGCCCTTGAGCAGCGTGAAGAAGGCCGCGTCGCCGATCTTGCCGCGCAGCGCGTGCAGCGTCATCGCGCCCCGGTTGTAGGGCACGTTGCCGAACATGCTCACCGGACCGGGGTCGGTCAGGGCGGTCCGCCAGAACGACGAGGTCGACGCGCGCCCGTAGTTGTCCGCGCTGTCGAACGTCCGCTGGGCGGTGGCGCCGCCGTTGTGCTCGGTCCACAGCCACTGGGCGTAGGTCGCGAAGCCCTCGTTGAGCCAGATGTCCGACCAGCGCGTGAGCGACACACTGTCGCCGAACCACTGGTGGGCGAGCTCGTGCGCCATCGTTTCCAGGCTGGGCGCGCTGGAGAAGATCGGCTTGGTCTGGCTCTCCAGGGCGTAGCCGACGTCCGGCGCCTGGTCGATGATCGCCCCGGTCGAGGTGAAGGGGTAGGGGCCGAACAGCGAGGAGAAGTACTCGACGATGTCGGGGATCCGGGCGACGGTGGCCGCCGACCCGCTCGCGAGCCGCGGGTCGACGGCGGTGTAGATCGGGATCCCGCTCGGCGTGGCCGACCTGGCGACCTGGAACCTCCCGAGCGTCACCGTGGCCAGGTACGTCGCCATCGGCTCGGTGGAGTCCCACACGAACGTCGTCCTGCCGCCGGTGGTCGTCTGCGACAGCAGCTGTCCGTTGCCGACGACCGTGATGCCCTCCGGCACGGTCGCGCGGAAGGTGAAGGTCGCCTTGTCCGTCGGGTGGTCGCTGCCGGGCAGCCAGGCCGGCGAGCCCTGCGGCTCGCCCGGGACGAACGCGCCGTCGTCGGTGGGCACCCAGCCCTCGATGGAGTCGTCAGGATCGGTGATGACCGGCGGGGTGCCCGCGTACTTCACCTGGACCGTGAACCGCTTGCCGCTCTTCAGCTTCGGACGGGGCGTGACGACGAGCTCCTGCCCGTCGCGCCTGAACGACGCGGGGTGCCCGCCGACGGTGAGGGCGCTGATCGCGGGGCCGCGGAAGTCCAGGTCGAACCGGTCCAGGTCCTGGGTCGCCACCGCGGTGATCGTCGTGGTGGCGTCCATGCGCCTGGTGGCCGGGTCGTAGGAGAACGCGACGTCGTAGTGCCGCACGTCGAAGCCCCCGTTGCCCTCCTTCGGGAAGTACGGGTCTCCGACGCCGGGCGCGCCCGCCGAGTATCGGGGCTCGCCGGGGCCGCCGGGGCCGCCCGGGGCCGCGAGCGCGGGCTGCGCGCCGGCCAGAACGGTGAGCCCGGCCGCGACGGCCGCGGCACGCAAGCTGCGAAACCTCATGCGATTCCTCTCGGCGCTCCCGGCCGAAGCCCAGGGTGGGCTCCGGGGATCGCACAAACCCTCCACAAACTGGTCAAGATCGAACGAATACCCTAAATACCTCTTTTCCCCACTTTCTACCTCAGACGCATGCCCTCCGGTCTTCCGGCCCGTAGATCCGAAAGCAGTGGACGTGCCGGTGCGATCGGCGATCGGAGGTCTTCGCCGCGTCCCGTCCGCACGCCGGACCCGCGGCGCCCGCCCGTTGTGGCCATCTCGCCGCGCCTCTCGAGCGTCGGCGTGAACCTGCCGACCGCCTGTGGTCTATTGCGACTTGTTTACGCGATTTGCCGATCATTTGAGGGACGCGGGGGAGTGGCGGTCGTATCGTCGCGAGAAAGCCGCCGATTCCGGCGGTGCCGCCGAGCCGCATCACCGGCGCAAGGATCAGCGATCATGAGTGACTTCACCGTGGGGAACCATCTCGCGACCAGGTTCGAGGAAATCGGCCTCAAGCACTATTTCGTGGTCCCGGGAGATTACAATCTCGTCCTGCTCGACGAGCTGCTGTGCAACAAGGACGTCGAGCAGGTCGGCTGCTGCAACGAACTCGACGCGGCGTACGCCGCCGAAGGCTACGCGCGCGCGAACGGATGCGGAGCGCTGGTCACGACGTTCAACGTGGGCGCGTTCTCGGCGCTCAACGGCGTGGCCGGCGCCTACGCCGAGCGGCTACCGGTGATCTTCGTCTCGGCCGGGCCCAACACCAATGACCTGAACTCCGGCCGTCTCCTCCACCACACGCTCGGCACGCACGACCTCTCCTACCAGTACGAGATGTTCCGGCACGTGACCTGCGCGGCCGTCCGCGTCCTCCACGCCGACGACGCGCCCCACCTCATCGACCACGCGATCACCACCGCGCTGCGCGAGCGCAAGCCGGCGTACATCGAGATCGCCTGCAATCTCGCCGACGCGCCCAGCCCCGTGCCCGCGCCGTTCGGGACCATGACCTCACGTTCGTCCCGCTCTTCGCTGTTCTCCGGGCGGGACGGCGACTCCCCGGCGCTCACCGCGGCCGTCGACCGCGCGGTCTCGGCCCTCTCGGACGCCGGGCGGCCGCTCCTGCTGGCGGGCTCCCACCTGCGCGCCTTCGGAGCCCTGGACGCCTTCCGCGAGCTCGCCGAAGCGCTGGGCTGCGGCGTCGCGGTCATGCCGGACGCCAAGGGGTTCTTCCCCGAGACCCACCCGCAGTACGTGGGCATCTACTGGGGCGGGGTGAGCACTCCCGGCTGCGAACCCATCGTCGACTGGGCCGATCTGATCCTGGCCGCCGGACCGGTGTTCACCGACTACACCACCGTGGGCTGGACCGCCATGCCCTCGCGGGACCGCCTGATCGACGCCCAGCCGTTCTACGTGCGCCTGCCCGACGCCGAATGCACCGACGTCGCCCTCGCCGACTTCCTCTCGGGCGTCGCCAAGAAGATCCACCCGAACAGGACGACGCTGGAGCAGTACCGGCGCGTGATGGCCGGGCCACGCGGCGAGGCCGAGGCGCACGGCTCCGACGGCGCGGCCACGCTGACCAGGGCCGAACTGTGGCGGCAGATCGAGAACGAACTCGACGGCAGGACGACTCTGCTCGTGGAGACCAGCGACTCCTGGCTCAACGGAGTGCACACGCACCTGCCCGAGGGCGCGCGGTTCGAGATCGAGATGCAGTGGGGGTCGATCGGCTGGGCCGTCCCGGCGGCCTTCGGCTACGCCATGGGGCTCGAACCCGGCCGGCGGCTGGTATCGGTCATCGGGGACGGCTCCTTCCAGCTCACCGCCCAGGAAGTCGCCAACATGATCCGCTACGGCCAGAACACTCTCATGTTCCTGGTCAACAACCGCGGATATGTCGTCGAGTCCGAGATTCACGACGGTCCGTACAATTACATCAAGAATTGGGACTACGCCGGGTTCGTTTCCGCGTTGAACGCCGAAGACGGCAAAGGGCTCGGACTGAAGGCGGCCACGGCGGGAGAACTCACCTCCGCCATCGAGAAGGCCCACCGGCACAACGGCGGCCCGGTTCTCATCGAATGTCAGATCCAGCATGACGACTGCAGCCGCGAACTCCTCAAATGGGGTGCCAAAGTGGCCCACGCCAACGCCCGCCCACCCCGGTAGCGTCCACCCCGGTAGCGTCGGCCGCGGAAGGCCGGCGAAGGTTGTGAAGGCGCCCACATCACCGGCGGCTCCCGGTGCCCCCGCCCGTCACGCCGGCGCGGGGACCATGGAACGGGACGGAACGCCTTCCAGGTGAGACGAGTTCCCTCACCGAAGGAGTATCTCCCGTGCCACGAACCATCTCCCTGTCGCTGCTCGGGCTCGCGGCCCTGTTCGGCGCGGTGACGCTCGCGACGCCGGCGTCCGCGGCGTCGCCCTCGCTGTCCTGCCAGGTGATCCCGTCGTCCACCGGCCCGAGCACGGGCGTATGCGGGACGTTCCGGGCCGCCTCCAGCTACGTCATCGACAACGCCGTACAGAACGGCCCTGCCGGCGGCTACGCCTGGAGTGTCCCCAGCGGCACGCGAGTCGTCGCCGGCTGCCAGTCCACCACCCCGTTCTGCGACCTGTCCGTACGCGCCACCTCCGTCGACCGCGACTTCGTCACCTCCGTGGCCGTGCCCGGCTTCGGAGTCCTCTCGGTCACGGCGGTCATCCCCGCCGTCTGCGGAAAGTTCCTCTGCTGACACCGTGACCGCGGCCCGAGCCGCCGCGCGAGCGGAACCCGATCCCGGGCCGGGGAGCGCCCCCCGGCCCGGCATCCGGTCCGGCCGCCTCAGCCCTGGGCCATCAGCCGGTAGACCGTCACGCGTTGGAGGAGGCGCCGCCGGGGATGAGGGCGATTCGCGTGCAGGTATCGCGCCGACAGGGCGGCGGTGAAGGCCGGCGCGCGTACCAGCCGCTCACCCTCCTCCACCGAGATCTGTCCCACGCCGACCTGCTGCCACACCGACTCGATCGGCCCCATGCCGATCGGGTAGCCGGCGTCGCCCACCTCGTAGCGGCGTCGCACGTCCATGAGGTGGGCCAGCGCGACCGACATCGCCGGGCGCTCGGCCTGGGGAGCCGCCGCGACATGGCCGGCCGCGCGCTCGCCGACGCCGGGCTCCAGCAGCCACGGGTGCCGCCAGAGGTAGACCTCGCGATCGTCGTCGGCCGGCATGCGCGCCGGCTCGGCGAACATGTCCGTCTCGGGGGAGGAGGGGGACCCGGTCACGATGAGATCACGCTACGTAGTACGGCGCGCTGTGACAAGGCCAAGAGCGTTTGACCGCTGACATGGGAGGCGTCCGCGTTCACCCGAAGCCGAGAGCGCTGCGGCGGCGGGACGTCGCCGCGGCGTTCCGGCGGCCGTGGGACGCCGGCGTCCCACGGCCGCTCGCGCTCGTGAACCTGCCGTGTCAGCCCTGGGCGACCAGCCGCGTCAGCCTGGGCGACCAGCCGCGTCAGCCCTGGGCGACCAGCCGGTAGGACTGGGCGGCCGTGCCGTTGCAGATGTACTGGACGAGTTGCACCCCGTCGGCCGTCGACGCGGCGGGGACGTCCAGGCACTTGCCGCTGTTGCGGTTGACGAAGTGGTAGTAGCCGCCGCCCTCCGGCACCGGCTGCCACTGCTGGTTGTCGCCGCCGCTGTACGTCCAGGTCTGGATCGGGGCGTTGTCGGCGGTGGACACGTCGGTCACGTCGAGCACCTGGGCGGCGTTGCCGCGGTTGTCGACGCGGACGAAACTCCCGCTCGCCGGCGCGAACCGGTACTGCTGGGCGTTGGTCGCGTTGCAGGTGTACTGCTGGATCGCGGTCCCGTTGGCCGTGCCGGCCGCGCGGGCGTCGACGCACTTGCCGCTGCCCTTGTTGACGACCGAGTACCACGCCGTCGGTGAGATCGGGTCGGTCTGGGGAGGCGGCGTGGTGCCGCCGCCCAGCCAGAGCAGGCCGTTGATCAGCCACTGGTTCTGCTGCGCGCTCGCGAAGGTCGACGACGTGCGGGTGTTCGTGGAGTAGTTCATGCGGTTGTGCCCGAAGTTGGCGTACAGCATCTTGTAGTTCCTGTTGGTCCACATGATCGGGTAGAAGCCGCTGCGCCACTGCTGGTTCGGGTCGTCGCCGACCGGGAAACTGGAGGCGTCGATCGAGGCCAGGATGTCGATGTCGGGGTTCTGCCGCAGGTCGCGGCTCCAGGAGTACCACTCGCTCACCGAGGACTGGATGGACGCCGGCAGGCCGGCCGTGGACGGGTGGCCGCGGCCCTCGATCTTCAGGGTCTCGGCGGTCGGCCCCCAGGTGTTCGTCTGGAAGGCGCCCGAGCCGAGGAAGGTGTTGTAGTACCAGCTCCACGAGCCGGGGTTGTCGGTCCACGCGCTGACATGGAAGCCCATGAAGGCTCCGCCGTTCTGCATGTAGGTCTGGAACGCGGCGCGCTGGCTCGCGGGCGGGGCGTCGTCCAGGAACATGATGACCTTGTACTGCGACAGGCCCGTGGAGCTGAGGCGGCTCCAGTCGGTCGTCGCCTCCCAGGTGAAGCCGTTCTGGGCGCCGGCCGCGGGGAACCAGTCTCTGGCCTCTTTGTCGAAGTCGATGTGGGCGGGGTCCCAGGTGCCGTTGTAGAAGGCGAGCACCTTGAACGGGGCGGCGGCGGCCTGTGCGGTGGCGCCGGCGGGGGCGGCGGCGGCGGTGAGGCTGACGGAGGCCGCGACGGTGATGCCGAGGAGTGCGGCGAGGGAGCGTTTCACGAGGTTTCCGGGCACGAGGATCCTTCAGCGGTGGGGGGTGACTGGTGCCGAGAGTGATGGCCGCCGGTGCCGTGGCCTGCCATTGCGTACGCGCCGATGGGCGGCCGCGCCTTACCGTCGTGCGGACGGCGAAGGCGCCGGGAATGGGTCCTTTCCTTAAGAAAGTTTACTAACAGTAGGCTCGCGCTGAGGTTACGGTCAGCCGAGCCGCCTGTCAATGGCGAAGTCAGAAAGACGTGGAAGAGCCGTCAGGGACCCGGTACTCCAAGATCACAGCACTCGGGCCCCGCCCGTCGCGCCGGACCTTTCGCGGCCGAGGACGACGCACAGCGGCCTGCAAGCAGGGCTCAGGCCGCTGACAGCGGATTGCAGGCGGTCCCGCCTATCAATGGTGGTGCAAGCCCTCGATCGACGCAGCGTCCCGGACCGCACGGTCCCACCGTCACGGAGGAGATCCCGATGAGCCGCACCATCCGCACCTTGCTCGGAGTCACGGCCGCCGCCGGCATCGTCGCCCTGGGCGTCCCGGCCCTCGGCTCCGCCGCGAACGCGTCGGCCACGCCCGCCGCGGGCGTCGTCACCGGCACGGCCGCCACCAGCGCCCTGCACAACCTCCGGCTGGCCCAGCCCTTCCTGTTCAATTACACCTTCAACGGCCATCTCAAGGTCGCCGGCGGCAATTTCACCCTCGGCGGCCGCGTCTACCTGGCCGTCAAGTTCAACAACGGCCGGGTGGCGTTCTCCAAGTGGCAGACCGCCCGTTCGCACTCCATCACTCCCGGCGGGACCGTCTATGTGGAGACGACGGTCGCCGCCCCCTGCGCCGGCGCGAAGAACGGGTACGCCCGCGGGTACGACGAGGTCACCAGGACCTGGTCGCCGCGGCTGCCGGTGTCGATCTGCCAGCGCATCGACTGATTCCCGGACGCGTGAAGGATCATCCTCCCGGCGTCGTGAACGGCCATTTTCACGCGGAACCGGGGCGGCGTCCCTCGCCGAATCGGCCGTGCCGGCGGGCACGGCCGAGTTGCCGCTTCGCCGTGGACGGTTTCTCGACTTCGCCGCCGACAACGGCCTGCTGGTGAAAGCCGACGGAGAACACCGATTCAAGCACCTGCTCATGCGCGGCCACCTCGCCGACTGCGACCCGGCGCGGCCGGCCGATTCGCTGAACGATGAAACCGGCGTATTCGCTGCGCCGCTCCCGCGTACGCCGGGACAATCTCCGGCATGAAGGCGAAGGGCACGGGGCGGCGTGGTGACAGGCCCCTCTTCCTCATGACGGTGGTCTGGCTGGTCAGCACGCCGTTCCTGGCGGGGCTGGCCTTGTTGCTGTTCGTCGGCAGGGTCAGGGCCGGCCACTCGCCGGGTCCCGACGTCTACGAAGTCCTGCTGAGGCTGGTCACGGTCGCGGTGGGCGCGGGCATCCCGGCCACCGGGCTGCTCGTGGCCCTGGCGACCAGAAGAAGGTCATACGCCGCCCTGTTCGCGGCGGGCCTGCTCGTGACCTTCATCGGCGCATGCGCCGTCGTGCTGCTGTTCGTCGTCTGACTCACGCGCCGTGATCGCCGGGCCGGGAGTCGTCCTCCAGCGCCACGACCGCGTCGAGCAGCCCCCGCAGGCCGATCTCCTCGCGCTCGGCGTCCGTGGGATCGAACAGCCATTCGCTGACCGGCCGTCCCATCTCCTCCTCCGGACGGCTCGCTTCGGCCAGGGTCAGTTCGACCTCGACCTCGGCTTCGAGTCCGTACAGGAAGTCGTTCCCACCGTTCGGATCGCTCATCTTTCCTCCATGCGTGGATCGAGTGGATGTCCGGCGTGGCCCGCCGACCGGTCGTCGGCTAAGACAGGGCAGCTCCCGGATCTGTGACAGCGCCAGGCCGGCCATGCCAAGCGTGCGACCCCCCAACAGGTCAGCCGGGGGGTCGCGAGCCTCGGCGACGCGCTCGGAGGCGGGCGGCTACGGCCGCGGTCGTGATCGTGACGGCGACCAGCAGGACGCAGACGGCCGTGATCGCCGCGACCACGGCGGCCACACCGATCCGCGGCGCCGAGAGAGGCAGCGACAGGATGACGGCGACGCAGCCCGCGAACGCGGCGGGCGAGAAGACGGGCTCTGTGACGATGAGCGCGTGCACCGCCCACAGCGAAGCGAGATACGAAGCGGCCGGGACGGCGACGGCGTAGCCGAGCGCCACCGGTGATGCCGCGACGTCGTGCCCGCTCTGCTCCACCGCCACTTCCAGCCCGGCGCCGAGGGCCGCCAGGGCCGCGAAGATGCCGTAGTGGCCGTATCCCCACAGATACGACCGATGACGGCGCTCACTGAGTCCTTCCCCCGCCTGTACGAGGAAGTAGAGCCACCAAAGAGCGAACAGCAGCACAAGGCCGCAGGCGGCGACGACGACGAAGGGGCCGCTGATCTCGTCCGCTTCGAGCGCTCCCTCGACTCCTCTGCTCGCGGCCAGGACGCTCTCACCGAGCAGAATGATCGTGAACAGGCCGTAGCGCTCGGCGATGTGGTGCGGGTGCCAGCTGGTGGCCTTCGCCCGTTCCGCCCAGTGCGGCACCGCGAGTTCCAGGACGACCAGGCAGGCGAAGAACGGCAGCGCGGCGGATGAGGGCAGGACGCCTGTCTCCACGAGGAGATGGCGAAGTATCCATCCCAGCTGCATGACGGCGATGCCGGCGGCATAGCGCAGCGCGGTGCGACGGCCGGCCCGGTCTTCGAGGCCGGCTCGCAGCCATTGGGCGACGAGCCCGACCCGCATGATGACGTAACCCAGTGTGACGATCCGGTAGTCGGAGTGACCGGCCGCGGCGGGCACGCCGGCGGCGAGGACCAGCACCCCGGCCATCTGCACCATGGTCAGCAGCCGGTAGGCGACATCGTCGGTGTCGTAGGACGAGGCGAACCACGTGAAGTTCATCCACGCCCACCAGATCGCGAAGAACACCTGCAGGAACGGGAGCAGGCCCGCGAGGCCATGACCGTCGGCGATGCCGTGCGCGAGCTGGGCGGTGACGGTCGCGACCGCGACCACGAAGGTGAGATCGAACAGCAGCTCGAGCTGGCTCGAAGCACGGTGCGGTTCGTCGATGGCGCGAGCGCTCATCCGGACCCTGACCCGGATCCGGACGTCGGCGTCGGCTGGTGGCAAGGTCCCCGCTCCTGTCGCTCCGTTACGTCTTGTCCGTTACGTCTTGTCCGTCCGAAAGACAGGGCGGCGCTCCGATCTGTGACACCGCGGCATGTATTTGTCGCGGAACTGTCACAGGCCGCGAGGCTGTCCTGTCTTAACTGGCAGCCAAATGGCAGCGGATGTCCGCCGGCAGGATCCATCACGAAGATCGCTGCAATCGGCGCACCCGCCCCGATCGGGTCGACAGAGTCGGCGAAACCCGGCGGGCCCGGCCCTCGAGCGAGGGCGGCGGCAACGGACATCGACGTCTGCGCGTGCGGTACCTACCTGCCCCCGCGGCGGCTCTCAGGTGACGCACGGAATGAGAACAACGGAAGGAGTACGTGTGACGGCACGCCCGACGCGCCTGTACGACCGGGAGGCCTCGCGCCCATCCGACGACGGCCGTACCCGTTCAGCGATCCGGACGCCCTCCGACAAGATGCGCGAGTTGAAGCGCGAGCTGCAGAAGAAGCGGCGCTTCGCCTCCGACGCCTCACACGAACTGCGCACGGCGGTCGCGGGGCTGCGCGTGCAACTGGAGGAGGCCTCCCTGCATCCCGACGAGACCGACGTCGGCGACCTGCTCGCCCGGGCGTTGCGAGAGATCGACAGGCTGAACGCGATCATCACCGACCTGCGCCTCCTCGCGGAGATGGAGGCCGGCCCGCCCATCAAGCCGCAGCCTGTCGATCTCGCCGGACTGGTCCGTGACGAGATCGCCCACAGGACCGACCGCATCGCGGTCCTCGTCCGGCTGGAGCCCACGGTGACCGTCCAGGCCATCCCGATCCGGATCGGCCGGTTGCTCACCAACCTGCTGGACAACGCCCAACGGCACGGCCGGCACCTGGTCGAGATCCGGGTGCGCCGCGACGGCGACCACGCCGAGCTGACGGTCACCGACGACGGCGACGGAGTGGCCGAATCCGAGCGAGAACGGATCTTCCAGCGCTTCACCCGGCTGAAGGCCGCCCGCCACCTCGACCACGCCGGCACCGGCCTGGGCCTGGCGATCGCCCGCGACATCGCCCAGGCCCACGCCGGCAGCCTGCACGCCGGGGAGTCCGACACAGGCGGCGCCCGCTTCGTCCTGCGCCTTCCCCTCGCGGATCCGGCCGCTACGGCCGCTACGGCCGGTCGAAGTGCGGGCCGGAACCCGCAGGAAGTGACAGATTCATGAGCCCGGCCGGGCACGTCCGAAAGGAGGAACGATGAGACAGAACGTGGACTACGCCGCACTGTCCGCCGAGCAATTGCTGGAGCGGCAACGGCAATTCGCCGCCGACGCCTCACACGAGCTGCGCACGCCGCTCGCCGCGGTACGGGTGCAGGTGGAGGAGGCGCAGCTGCACCCGGACGACACCGACCTGCCCGATCTGCTGAACCACGTGACGGAGGACCTCGACCGGCTGGAGAACATCATCAGCGACCTGCTCCTGCTCGCCACCCTCGAGGCCGACCTCGACAGAAAGCGGGAGGAAGTGGACCTGACGACCCTGGTCGAGACGGTGGCGGCTCGGTGGGCGGAGAGCTACGAGGTGCGGCTCGATCTCGAAGCCGCGGTGACGGTCACGGCCGCCTCGTGGCAGATAGCCCGATTGCTCGCCAACCTGCTCGACAACGCCCTGCGTCACGCCACACGCAGACTGGAGGTGGACCTGCGCCGCGCGGGCGACCACGTGGAACTGGCCGTGGCCGACGACGGGCAGGGCATCCCTCCGGCCGACCGCGAACGCATATTCCATCGCTTCTCGCGCCTGGACACCGCCCGCAGCCGCGACCGCGGAGGCGCAGGCCTGGGCCTGGCCATCGCCCGCGAGATCGCCACGGCCCACCACGGCACCCTGCACGTCGAGGAGTCGGCCGACGGTGGCGCGCGCTTCGTGCTCCGCCTCCCTGCCGTCCTCTGATCCGACGCTCGCGGCCGTCCGGGCCTCCCGGCCGCGGGTGGTCATGCCGGACGGCCGGGATGAGGCCGTGGCGAACATTCCCGGTCATATCTTTGGGGCGACTTCACGGTAAGACGCGTTACACCGTTCGACATCTCAGGGAGGAGTTATACATCTGCCTCAGATGCACTTCGGACGGGCGGGACCATGGGCATTGATCAGTACGTGACACCGAGGATCCACCTGGCGGCCCTGATCGGGCTCGCACTGGCCCTGAGCGACGTCGCGACGACCTCCGCGACATCCGCGGCGACATCCGCGGCGACATCCGCGACGTCCTCCGTGGCGACCGCACCACTGAGCGGAGCCCGCTCGGCGGTCGGGACGCCCGCGGGCGGCGGCCAGGTCCCGGCGGCATCCGGCCCGCGCGCGGGAGAGGCGGGCGACGCGGACCGCGCCGCCCTGGCCCAGCTCTACCAGCGGCAAGCCCAGGCGTGGGCGCGGGGCGACGCCAAGGCGTACGCCGCGACCTACACACCCGACGCCGACTTCGTGAACGTCACCGGCGAGCACATGCACACCCGCGACGAGATAGCCGATCGATACGAGGGCTTCCTGCACAAGCAGCTCAAGAACAGCCGCATCCACACCCTCCGTGAGCGCATCGACATGCTCTCGCCCTCGACAGCGCTCATCGTCCGCGAGGGATGCGTGTTCGTGGGCGCGGAGACCACCTGTCGTCCACGCACGCTGTCCGTCAACACCAGCATCGTGGTCAAGACGGCCGGCCAGTGGCTGGTCAGGGCGTTCCACAACACCCTGGTCGACGAGAGCAAGATCCAGCGCAAGACCCCGCGGCCCACTCCCTCCACCCCGGCAGGACAGCGTTCCTGACCGCCCACACCCACGCCCAAGAGTGACCTCGCCCCCCACCACGACCTCGCAGGGCCACATGACTCATGCGGGTGGCCGAGCTATGCGGGGTGGCCGAGCCATGCGGCCCCGCCGAGCCATGAGGAGCGCCCGAGCCGGCTGGGCCCGCCGAGCCATGCGGGGTGGCCGGTGCGGCGGGGCGCCGTTCACGACCCGTGATTGCAAGATTCTCATCAACACCTCGCCGCACGGGCGGCTTGTGCGGCGGCGGGCGCAGATGCCTGGCTTAGGGTGGCGGTGCCCACATCGTTTGATCAACGCCGATGCGAAGTTCGCTCCCCCTGATGTTGTGAAGGATGAGGTCAGGGAGAGGCCTATGTTTCGTCGACCCACCGTTGTCACCGGATGCGTCCTGGCGGTCACCGCACTCAGCCTGGCGGCCGGCCCCGCTGCTGCCGGCGATCAGCTGGGAGGCCCCGAAACCGGACAACCCGCCCCGCCGCCGGGCATGATCCAGGCGCTCCAACGCGACCTCGGGATCACCAAGGAACAGGCCGAGGCCCGACTGCTCAACGAGGCCCGGCTGATGCCGATCGAGGCCAAGCTCCGGAGCGCCCTCGGCGCTCGCTTCGCCGGATCCTGGCTCTCCGGGACCACCGCGCAAATCCTGGTGGTGGCCACCACCAGCAAGGCCGACATCCCTGCGATCCTCGCCGCGGGCGCACGGCCCGAGATCGTCGCCCGCTCTCTGGCGCAGCTGCGGCCGATCAAGCAGAAACTCGACGAGGCGCTTCCCGCCCACCCGCGCGCGGGAAGCGTGCGCTACATCGACGTGCGCAACAACAAGGTCGTGGTCCTGTCGGCGGCACCGGAGAAGGCCGAAGAGATCATCGAGACCGTCGGGGTGGAGAAGGGAGTGGTGAGCGTGGTGCCCTCCACGGAGTCCCCGAGGTCCCTGGGGGAGGAGGTGCGGGGCGGCGACGCCTACTACATCGGAGAGGCGAGCCGCTGCTCGGTCGGGTTCGCCGTGACCAAAGGAGACCTCAAGGGGTTCGTCAGCGCCGGTCACTGCGGTAAGAAGGGAGCGGCCACCACCGGCGTCGACAGGACCGCTCAGGGCGTCTTCCAGGGATCGTCCTTTCCCGGCAACGACTACGCCTGGATCGCGGTGAAGCCCGGATGGACGCTCAAGCCGGCGGTGAGCAACGGCGGCGTCGGAGTCAACGGCACCGTGCCCGTCGCGGGCGCCCGGGTCGCCATCGAGGGGTCCTCGGTCTGCCGGTCGGGCTCCAGCACCGACTGGTACTGCGGTCTCATCCAGCAACGCGATGCCAGCGTCACCTACCCCGAAGGCAGCATCTTCGAGCTGACCCGCACCAACGTGTGCGCCGAACCCGGCGACTCCGGCGGCTCCTTCATCGCCATCGACCAGGCCCAGGGCGTCACCTCCGGCGGATCAGGCGACTGCGAGGCCGGTGGCACCACCTACTTCCAGCCGATCGACGAGATCCTCACCGCCTACGGCCTGACACTGCTGACCGCCACCAGCACACCACCCCAACCGGCCAAACCCGCCGCCCCCTGAGTGCCCGCGGCCGACCACGACGACACGACCTCCGACGCCCCGCCCCACCACCACCCCGAGGCGGGGTGCCGGCCCCAACGGATCACCCCGTGAATGCCCCGCCTCCGCGCAGCCAGACGGTGTGCATAGTGGCTCCGGCACCTCGGTGGTCTTCGTGGACTTCCCCGGCCGGCGGTTCCCCAGCGACAATCCCATCGCCGCAAAGGGCTCTCGGCCCTGCGCTCATCCGACTGAGTACGAGTACTCATGCGCCGTCCTGGCGGCCTTTATACGCTTCGATCATGTTTGTGAAGCCGGCCACCACCGGGCGGTGGCTCGGGTGGGCGGCAGCCGTCACGGCGGTCGCAGCCGCCGCCGGCCTCTGGTTCTGGTGGACGCCCCCTCGGGACGACGGCAACGACCGCTGGAAACTGGTGGCCGACCAGTCGTCGGTCACCTACGGACAGGTCATCGCCACCGGCGAGCACGACGCCTGGGCCGTCGGCTGGGACATCCTCGGCATCGGCGCCTGGCTGCCGATGGCCGACGGCCCGCACCGCCCCACAATCTTCCACTGGGACGGCGACCGCTGGACGCGAAGCGACTTCCCCGTGAAACGCGGCAGCATCAGCTCGGTCGCCGCGTCCGCCCCCTCCAACGTGTGGGCCCTGACCAACGACGAGAACGGCACCTCCCTCCTGCGCTGGGACGGACACAGCTGGGCGATCGTCCAGAAACCGCCCGGTACGGCCGGGACCCTTGCCGTCACCGCTGACGTAGACGTGTGGGTCTTGGGCGACCACAAGGTTTGGCACTACAACGGCGCCACCTGGACGGAACAGAGCGTCTCCTTTTCCGCCTACCGAGTCAGCGCCCGTTCCGCCTCCGACATCTGGGCCATCGACGGCGACGCCCCCTCGGTGCACCACTTCGACGGCACGCTCTGGACCCGCGTCGAGGTGACCGCGGCGCTGCCCAAGGCTCCGCCTCCGTCCGACGATTCCCCGCCCGGCCCCGCCGGTCCTCGGCTGACCGCCATCACCGCCGACCCGTCCGGGGTCTGGATCACGGGGGAGATCAGGGCGTCGTCGTTCCTGCTCTCCCACACCGGTTCCGGCTGGCGCAGCGAGGACACCTCCTCAAAGGCCGGCCGCATGGTCCGTGACCGCCCACCCGTCCCCGACGGCAAGGGCGGCCACTGGTTCCTCGGCTCCACCGACATCAACGGTGACGACTCCGCCCTTGCCCACCGCGACCCCTCCGGCCACTGGACGAAGGTTCCCTCCGGCGGTGAACTGACTTCGCTGTCGGCCGTCCCCGGCGGCCCGCTCCTGGCCACCGGAGTGATCGGCAAGGCTTCGGGCGTCTTCCGCAACCTTCCCTGAAGAGGACCATGCGGCGGTTCCTCATCAGCCCGCAGGCCGCCCGGCTCGGGCTGAGCGCGATGGGCATGACGTTCGTCTGCCTGGCGGGGGTCACGGCGAGCACCTGGTGGCCCCGGCGGGGGGCGGTGGCGAGCGCCGCGTCCGTGCTGCTCGGATTCTTCCTCGGGCCGCTGTTCCCCACGGCGATGGCGGTGGTGCCGGGGCTCGCCGAATCCCGGCTGGTGCCCACCGCCATCGGCGTCATGGCCGGCCTGTCGGTCGTCGGGGGCGCGCTGTTCCCGTGGATGGCCTGCGCGATCGCCCAGGGGCGTCGGCGTGTGGACGCTGATGCCGTTCGCCCTCACGCTCGCCGTGGTGCAACTCGCCCTCTGGTGGCTGCTCTCCCGCCAGAGGGCGATGACGACCGCGCCCGCCTGACGGCTACAGCGGCGGGTAGGCGTTGGCCAGGAGCTGCCGGAACAGCGCGGAGAACCACTGCCCCTCCGCCGGGGCGTTCGGCAGCGCCTGGCTCGGCACGTACGCGCCACGCGGCTCCTGGTACAGCGGGTTGCACCGCTGGTCGAACGGGATGTTCTCCGGGTTGGGCACGACGTCCGCCGCGCTGGCCCCGTCGGAGACACCGGGCGGCTTGATCCAGGCGTAGGCGTCGATGCCGGGCGCGGGATCGGCCCGCGGTCGCTCGCCGAGCCCGGTGCCGGTCTGGTTGCACCAGTTGGCGAGGGTGACGCGGCGGTCCATGCGGGACTGGTCGATGAAGGTGTTCGCGTCGGTGGAGGTGCTCGGCGCCGTCGGGCGGGCCGGGCCGCCCCAGCCGTTGCGGGAGGTGTCGATCACCATGCCGATGGTGGGCGGGAACCCGGCGGCGATGAGCCGGTTCCGGAACGCCTGGGCGTACGACAGTTCGTCCACGTAGTCGTTCCAGTCCACCCAGCGGGTCCACTTCACCGGCATCCCGGCGATCACCGTGGTGGCGGTGAAGAACGGCTCGGTGAGCGCGCCCCAATCGGCGGTGTTCACCGTGAAGCCGTGCACGGGCGGCAGGCCGCCGCCGGTGGCATTGCCGATGCTCGCCAGCAGTTCGGCGGCCGGGCCGAAGTTGTCCGCCCAGCCGAGCCTGCCGTGGGTGGAGGCGTCGAGGTAGGTGTACACGTTGGGGATGCCGTGCAGGCGGGTCAGGGCGTATCGCACGGCCAGCGGGTAGACGCCGCTGGCGCGGACCGGTTCGCAGTTGATGGTGTACATGGTGCCGGTCGGCATCACCAGGCCCGGCAGGAAGTCCGGCTCGACCACCGTGATGATGCGCAACCGCCGGTAGGCCGGGTCGGCGAGGATCGAGGCGATCGGGTCGACGTACCTGGTGCGGTACTGGTTGAGGCCGTCCGCCGCGATGGTGAAGTCGCCGGTGCTGGTGAACCGCAGGCAGTTGCGGTCGGGCAGGTCGTTCAGCACGATCTGGACGGTGAGCGGCGTCGCGCCGTTCGCGGCGTCCTGCCGCACCGCCTCGTCGAGGTGCGCCCGCAGCCCCGGTACCGAGGAGGTGCCCGCGATGCGGGACATCCGGTCCAGCCACACACCGGTCGAGGTCCGCGCCACCGCCGCCCCGCCGGGCTCACCCGCCGCGGCGGCCGACCATGTGGGGTCGACGTACCCGTCGGCCCCGGCGTACGGGTTGTCGACCCGCGCGGGATCCGGTGTGGGGGTAGGACTGGGCGTGGGCGTCGGGGTGGGACTGGGTGTGGGGGTCGGGGTGGGTGTGGGGGTCGGGGTGGGCGTCGGGGTCACCGGCGGGTTGGGGCCGAGGCAGCCGACGCCGTTCAGCAGGAACAGCGCGGGCGGCGAGTTCGTGCCGGTGTACGACCCGTTGAAGCCGAGCGTGATCCGCTGTCCCTGGTCCAGCGTCCCGTTGTACGGCAGATTCACCGCCGTCACGTTCCTGCCCGACTGGCTCCACGTGGCGTACCACCCGTTGTCCACCCGCTGGTCCCCCGGCCAGGTGAACGTCAGCCGCCACGAGGTGATCCGCGGGGCCATGTTCTCGATGGTGACGCTCGCCCCGAACCGTCCGCTGCTGTCCCAGGTCTTCACATACGTCACCCGGCACGTGGCCGGCGGCATCGCCGCCAGCGCGGGCACGGCCACCGCCACCACCGCGCACGCCACCATTGCCGCGACCATCGCCAAGGTCCCTCGGTACCGCGTCCTCCACCGCACCACCACGTTGTGCCTCCTCAAGCCGGGGACGGAAAACCCCCAAGGCGGAGAAGGGGGCGAACACTACGATTCGCCCATCACGCACACCTGTACACCGCGCACCCGGCCGCGAGGCCTCCGCGGCCCGTCCACCGGTCGCGATCAGCCTTCCTAGCTCGGCAAGGACACCGTTACCGGCCCCGTCACCCGCCGGTCCTCCTGAAAGCTTCAGCCCTTCGACCGGCCGGCGAGGTGGTCCCGCAGGTCGGCATGGCGGAACTGGTAGACCGGGCCGACCACGCGGAGCAGCCCCACCTGGTGCGCATCGTCCAGGAACGGCATCAGGTTCCTCGGGCACTCCCCACCGGCGACCAGATGCCGCGCGATGATCTCGCAGGCGGGCCACGCGCTGTGGTGGACCAAGGCGAGCCCGGCGAAGACACGGGACAAGACCACCACCCTGATCCCGGACCAGGGCCCGCTCGCCGGCCCGATCACCAGCCCAATAACCGGCCCGATCACCAGCCCCACGGCCAGGCCCGGCCCTGAACCCCGGCAACGGCAGAGGTCTGTTGGAATGCTCGACAGGCACACGAATCGCTCGTGACCCGGCCCCTTAGGCCGGGTGGCCGGACACCAACGAACTCGTTCACGAGGGCATCGGCGAGCTTTCCGGTGTCGCCGTCCCGTCGCAGGCCTCTGGGGAGGTGGTCTCCACACGACCACGCCCGACGGCTGGGCGGTCGACGTCGTGGCCCCTGACTGGCCCATTGTGAGCGTGATGCTGTCCTCGAACAGCAGCATCTATGCGGACGAAGCCGGTTCATCCTGGTGGCACATACACCGAGAGGACTCTTGCGAACTGCGCGCTGTCGGCTTCTCACCTAGCAGCAAGACGCTCGTAATCGCTTCAAGCTGCACGCTCACGCTCTTTACCCGACCGTTTGGAACGGGTTAAGAAGGATACGTACTCGGGAAGCACCGAACGCATAACCCGATGACCGTCGACTAGATGAAATGCGGCCATGAACGCGCCCATACGGTCAGACAGGAGCGAGTCTTCGTTCATCATCACCGATGGCCAGAGTCTCCATCCTTACGAGACTTTCGGCGAAGCAGCTCCTTCACATTCTTTTGGGTGATTTCCGAAAGCCGCTTTGGGAGATTCCAAAGATCGAACCAGCCAATGTCTGTACACTTGCCCGGTTCGCGGATCACAGGCTCGCCGCGAACATGTTTTCCGCAATAAGTAATCGACACCCAATGTTCGGCGCCGGGGAGAAAGTGGTCGAATGCGCCTAGCGTGCCCGTCAGTTCGACCTCCATTCCATACTCTTCGCGAATCTCCCGCTTGATCGCACTCTCTAGAGCCTCTCCTAACTCGACCCCGCCTCCAGGAAACTCCCATGTACCCGGCTCGTTGCGTGCCTTCGGCCCGCGCCGGGCGAGGAACATCCGATTCCCTTCGCCAAAAATGACAATCCCGACCCCCACGCCAATGTGATCAAAACCCGGACGACTCATGGAATAGAATCCCCTAATCGACGAAAGGCAGGATGAATGTCGCCGCAAACCACCACATGAATACAATGGAGCTCGCGATGAATGCTACAATATAAGTTTCGTACCAGCGGAAGAAGTTTCGCATCCTAGGCTTCTTCCTGAACCCGGGGTGGACGATTTCATCGGTAAGCTCGCACTCCTCGTTTCGGTAATCCATCCATGTAAGGATTCCAACGAAAACCAATAAGATCGTGAATGTCCCAATGACGGTTATCAGCGATAGCAGGCCTACGAGTCCCGCCCTGGTCACTACAGGCGTGATTCCCCAGCCCTTGTGTCCGATGAACAGTGCAATGCCGGCGGCCGCCAACGTGCTAGCCATTGCCTGATATAGGGCAAGGAATTTGTAGACGTTCTCGTTCGTCGTGTGGATCTGTTGCAGAATATACTTATATCTCTCTAACGCAAAGTCCTTGAAAATCTCGTCCTTATTTGGTTGCGGCGTTGGCAATGCGTTTCGCTTAGGAGTGTGAGACATCTCCAGATGCAGCGCCGGAGTTCTCCGATCGATCCTTTGTGTCCGTCCGATGAGCCGGGCAATCAAGCCCTGAGAGTGCACATTCGAGAAGCGCATACGTGGGTCATTACCACACCAGTGTTCTCCGGTCCACCCCTTCAGGGTCAACACTCCTGGCACTCCCGAGTACCTCAACCGTCAGCGTCAGCGCGAGGGCGCCAAGACCGACGAAGCGATCTGGAACAGCGCCCATGACCTAAGGAGCCAAGACAGGCCCCTAGCTGGGCTTCTTCCCCGACCCCTTTGCGATTCAGCGCAGTCGTAGGCCGCGGTGTGCAGCCGCATGTCAGCCGTCGCGGGATATACGCAGGATGGATCTTGGCTCGTTTTCCCAGCTCAGCCCCGGCAATGCAAAGACCCCGGGATGACCCAGGGTCCGTGGAGCAGCGATGTGGATCAGTCGTTGAGCGCTTCCGAGATCTTGTTGTTCGCGCGAACCTGCTGCCCCTCGATGCACTTCGCGTAGACCCGCAGCAGAGCGTCAACACTGTGGCCGGCACACCGGCGTTGAGCCACAACGACACCGCAGCATGACGCAGATCGTACGGTCGAGCCGCCAAAGGCGATGCCACCGGATCCGGCGGCGAGTGCCAATCGCCGTGCCTGCTGCTCGTCCCCACGTCCCACGAGAGTCTGACAGAGAGGGGGCGCCGGTCTGTGTTCGGGCGCGGCGTGCCTGCTTCTCGCGATCCCGCGTCCGACAACTACTGGATCATGCAGGTGCGTCCGACTACTATCGAACAGATATTCCTATCAGGGATGATTCGGGAGGCTTCGTGTTCCTATTTTGGCCTACGACCAGCCGCACCACAGGAAGACGAAAGTTCGCACAAATCACCCGGCGTCTCACAGCGTTATGCGGCGCCCTTGCCCTGACGACCGGTCTGGCCGTTACTCAGGCCACCACCGCCACGGCCACCGACTCCCTCACCTCCCTGGGCGACGTCACAGGCACAGGCGAGATCGCCGTCGGCGGCGGCAAAGTCTTCATCGCCACTGATGACCGCATCATCGTCGCGGACACCGAAGGCACTCTCACCACTGCTATCGCCGGCCTGTCAGAAGTCCGGGACCTGGTCACCACACCGAACGGCACCCGCCTGTACGCGACCGTCAGAGGGTCGCACGAAGTAACCGAAATCGACACCGCCGACCTCGCCATCACCCGGCGGATCGACCTGAGTGCGCACCCGTGCCCGGACCAGCTCGCGCTGTCCGGTAACTGGCTGTGGGTCTCCTACGGTTGCCCCTGGGATAGTTCTGGCGGCGCCCTCGGCCTCGACCTGTCCACCGCCACACCACAACCCGTCCCCATCGACACCAACCGCCTCGCCGATGCACCGCAGATCGTCGCCTCGGCGAACACTCTGGTGGTGGCAGACTTCTGGGACCTGCGGGTGTACGACCTCCAAGACGGCGCCCCCACACTGCGCGGCGCCATCAATTCCTATGACTACGCGTTGTGGAACGGCTGGGGTGGTATCGCACTCGCTCCGGACGGCTTGACGGCATACACCCCGGGATCAGCCAACGACATCAACGCCTGGAACTTGACCACCCTGACCAAGGCCCGCTCCTACGGCCAAGAAGAGGGCGTTCTCACCTACGAAAACATCACCATCAGCCCGGACGGCACGCAGATGGCCGTCGCTCGATCCACGGACGACGTGAATGATGAACCGCTGGTGCTGTTCGATGTGAACACGGGGGCGAAGGTCGAGCTGTTCGATCAGTCCCTCGTATGGTTTCATGGCCTCGCCTTCTCCGCATCAGACCTGTTCGCCGTCGTGGAGAAGTCGATGGATAGCACGTTCCACCTGTGGCGGCTGGATGACGCCACGCTCCCGTCGTGCACGATCGTCGTGACCGGGCCGGAGCAAGCGCGGCGCTCCCAAACCATCACCTTCACCGGTCAACTCACCGAGCATGACGGTTCCGCGCCCGGCGTTCAGCCGCTGGCCGTCGCCTTCCGCCAGGTAAGCGGCACCACCACGGCACTGCCGGACGTCACAACGAATGCGGACGGCACGTTCACCTTCACACACAAGCCGACCATCACGGGCACGCTGAGCTATGACGTCTCCCGCGATAACACCCCAGGTAGCCGAAGCTGCAAAGGCACTGCGACGGTGAAAGTCCGCCCCTGACAGTCACCATCTGGACAAGCGAACCGGGGGCTCTTCGCCACGAACGGAGAGCCGCCAGAGCTTGTAACCTCAGGTGTGTGAAGTTGATCTAGGTGGTGCGTCTTGCCGTAGCGATAGATGTGCTCGGAATCGTGACCAAGACGGGAGGGACGGGAACCGGGCGGGTCGGTCTCCCGCCGATCCGCTTCCGGCGTGGATCACGGCGCCGCCGCCCCGCCAAGCTCCACGGTGACAAGGCTACGAATACCCGCGCCTGCGAACCTCCTGCGCGGGCGCGGAATCATCCCGCGGATCGCCCGCCGAGAGATCGAGTGTCGGCGACGCGTGAATCTTGGCCCTGGCACTGAAGGTGATCCAGAAGCCGGATTCAGCCGTCGCCGAGAGATCGAGTCCTGCCGGCAGCTGGGACGACATCGCTGGGTTGTGGAAAGGGTCGTCTCCCGCCGACGCTTACACCGTCGCTACGAACGCCGGGACGACCCCCTCGCATCCTTCGTTGCCACTTACCGAGGTCCTTTCGCGACGCTCAAGGTCACTCTTCATGAGCGCTCATGACCTCGTTGGGGCGTTCAGCCGCTTCCTCGCCCGAACTGCTCGATCGCTTTTCTGCACTATCCGGATCGCACGCAGGGCTGACCTCCCGCACGAACGTCATCATTGGGGAATGGATGCGTGGGCGAAGCTGATCGAGGCGATCGCACATCTGGTGGGTGCGATCGTCTGGCCGGTAGCGATCGTGGTTGGTGTGCGCATGGTCATGCGCCGTCATCGGGACGCCTTCGAGCGTCTCATCGACCGCGTGCGCAGCTTCAGCTATCCCGGGGGCCAAGTCGACCTCGCGGACCTCACCGTCGAACAGGAGCGGCAGGTCGAGCGCCTTGTTGAGCAGGCCAGCGTAGAGTCGCTCAGCCACGAGGAACGGGAGAAGGCCGTCCGACAGCTCATGCTGGAGGCCGAGCGGCTTGGTAGCCTGCGCCTGCTGTCCGAGGCCGATCTCACCCCGTTGGAGCGCGTGGTGTTGGACCTGCGGACGAACGGCCTGAGCCGTGACGAGATAGCAGTGCGGCTCAACCTGAGCAAGGCCCAGGTATCGGGATTGCTGCGGACCAGCCGAGCGCAGCTCGGCATCAGCGGTGAGCTTGATTTCTTGCACTACCTGCGCCGCAGGAACGCCCCGTCGGCAGCTGACACCGATCTGGGGAACTCTTTTCGGGAGCCCATCGCGTAGTCGCGCAGGAGCACGTCAACGCCATGGCCGGCGCGCTGAGCGATCTCGGTCGGCGGCACACCCGCGCGTTGAGCCATGGGGAACCGCGGCGTGCCGCTCATATGGGCGGGCCGCCAGCGGTGGTGCTTGAGACGACGAGCATCAGGTCGCCGGGGCATTCGAGGGTCACGCCGAACCCGACGCAGGACAGGCCGCCTACCGCTAACGGGGGTAGCGACTGCCAAGGCGCGGGCGGTCGCTGAAGAGGAGCGGACCGTAGACGAGCACGTGGTTGCTCCTGGTACGAGGTCATGTTGTCCGGCTTCTCGTATGGGGGAACATTGAGGGCTGGACGGCGGTGGGCGAGCCTCTGCCGCATAGAACTTCACGGCCGACCTGGGCAAAGGTATCCCGAGCCCTCCCGCGTATATCCCGCGACCGCTGACATGCGGCTGCTCGGGGTGGCCTACAGCTGCACAAGATTATTGCTAGAGCTTGGCAAACCGCCAGCTAGAGGCCTGTTCGGCCTGGTAGAGGTGCCCCCGGCAGGATTCGAACCTGCGGCACCCGCTTTAGGAGAGCAGTGTCTCTGCCTGTGCTATCTCTCTTTGACCTGCAGAAATATCCTAACGGCTATCGTTCCGGCTCTTGATCATTGCACGTATGTTGGGCGGTCTAGCCTAGGTGCCCTAGTTGCTTGCTTCGACAGCATTGTCCGGGCTGAGCTTCAGAGCGCGAACCAACGAGCGCTCGGTGGTGGCGAGAGCCCCGCCGAGCTCAGATACCGCACTGTGTGGCGTCATCCCGGCATTCTTGCCGGTCCCGCCTCGAACACCGAGCGAGGATCGCTACCGTGCGTCCATGGACGTGGAGAACTGGATTGCCCTCGCCGGAGTCGTGGTGGCCCTGCTCAGCGGCGTCGCTGCGGTGGCCGCCGTCGTCTTCGCCCGGAGTTCCGCAGGGCATGCAAAGGATTCAGCCCAGGCGGGGAAGGATTCCGCCGAGGCCGCGCGTAAGTCCGCCGAGGAAGCGGCGACGCTGTCGGAGATCGAGCGTGATCGGCGTCGTGAGGAGCGCGAGCGTCGCCACGAGGAGATACGGCCACCGCATCCGGGGGAGATCAAGGGGAAGTTGGTGAAAGGCGGCGGACGGTCAAGCTTGTACGGGTCGATCACTGTGCCGCGGGACTACCGGGTAAACGCGCAAGCATGGTACGGCAACGGATATGGTCCCGTGGACCTCCCGCTGCTGCTGCGGGCGCATCAGACCTACGACTTCTGCATCGAGCCGTGGCCGGCCCTCGACGCGGAGCCGAATACCAAGGAAGTGCGGTTTCGGTTCTGGCCCCCCACAGAGGCGGACGACACGGAGATATGGACGTGCCCATGTGGCGGCCCGACGGGTGAGGACCCAACGAACAGTAAGCCGCATTGGGAACTGCGGGTGCCGCTTACACTCACTCGTTCCCGGATCCGAAGTTTCTAGGCCGTCTGTACTCCAAAAGGCTGCTCTGCGGGAGACTAGTCGCCGCCATGGCCTGACGGCAGACGTAACGTCTTATGCACCTGCTCAGGTAGTGCTACCGCGGCATCGCCGCAAAAGTATGTATTTCATGCTTCTATTCTGGCATGATAGTCGGCGCTTTCCCGGTAACGGGACGAGTCAAAATAATGATCGCCATTAGCTGTCAGGGCTATCTCACCACTCGCCGCATGGCCTCACAATTGGGTTCCTGCTGGCCAGCTCAACGATCAACCGATAGGTAGGCATCAGACGATAGAGCTTGCCAAGGCCGCGACATTATTCGTCGGCCTACCTACAGTAGTCACGAGACGAGACATGAGGATGCGCTAGCGTGGGCGTACTTTCCCCGTCGCTGAAGCTTAGTCGAAAGCTTCAAGCGACCACGGCAAACTTTTTCTTGGAGCGATGCCAGTACTCTAGGATCGCGTTAGTCATTAAAGCGCCCACCAGCAAGTTGAGATACCTCTATTTTGGGGCGAATCTCTATTTTGCAGCTAGACGAGTGGATCTAATGGGCGGCCCCTTTATTTGGGCAGCATGCTGCATCGAAGATGATGCCAACAAAAGCTTCTATGTAAGCCGGATCTTCACAGAAGAAGAGCGTGCGTTATTGATCGAATTCGCCGCCCAAGAATCCATTGACATATATGGATTCAATGAGCTAAATCATTGCTCGATCTCTCTTGTGGCTGACATCTCCATCCGGAGCGAGAAAGAACTCTGCGACCCTGTTATAGATATGTCTTCCTTGAACAAGGAGTTGGTGGAGGCATACATGGATGCTATCGGCGAACGGATCAACCAGGATCACTCCATCGTCAAACAGTATTCGCTGCACATCTCGTCGCGTGAGGCAAATTCGACTACGGATCTTTCCGATAGAGAGCCATCACCATTACGGGAGAAGGACAGATCTGTTCAGCCACATAGCCTTTCCTTGGCTAATCAGGGCCTCGCTTCAGAGAGGGTAGTTGCAGGGCTATTGGGTCGCCTCTTCGATTTAGATTCTCTTTTCCCTTCCCCGGTGGCAAATAAAACCCTGGGACCCGAGAGGGAAATAATCGACCTAATCTGTGTCGCGCAGCCAGGTCTGATTTTCTTTGAAGTCAAAGCGGAGCAGGTCGTGGTGCCTCCTCGCTCCATGGAGCGCCGCAAGGCCAACTTTGAAAAGGATGTTCGTAAGGCGGTCAAACAGCTAGCAGGAGCAGCCAGGCGTGTACGAATGGAGGGAAGAATGCGGTTGCAGAACGCCACCATATGCAGGGAAGTTGAAATTGAGCGGCAGTCGATTCGTTTGGTGGTGGTAGTGGATGAAATTTATAGCACCAGCGCTATAGATGTCGCGCGACAGGATATGTCAAAGACGGGCGATCCGATATGTTTCCTGGAACTGCATGGCTTAGCTGAAATCGCAGATAGGTCTACGAACATGGCAGTTTTCACAAGCATGATTGATCAAATGTGCGAGCGGCAGGCGAGATTGTACTAGACGTTTACTAGTGTAGCGAACCATTGACCGTCCGCTTTTTCAGGCGGAACAACCACCCTGCTCCCCTGCCGAAGACCGAGGTCAGAGGGCGGTGTACGGCTGCCGCCGGACGCCCCTGGTGGCGAGCGTTGCTGTCACCACTGCTGTCACGATGGGCCACCGCCCTTCTTTATCTTCTGCAAGATCTCGATGGCTTCGAGTACATCGGTGACCACGTGGTCGGCCTGATGGTCGACACCATGCCGAGCGCTCCGGTCGATCCAGATCGTCCGCAGCCCCGCGGCCCGTCCGCCGGCGATGTCGGCGGAGAGATTGTCACCGATCATCCAACCGCCTCCGGCGAGAGTCATACCGCACCGCTTGGCCGCTGTCTCGAACAGGGCAACGTCGGGCTTACGGATGCCTTCGACTCCCGACAGCGCGTAGGCATCCACGGCCCCGGCCAACCCAGTCTGCTGGATCTTCCCGAGCTGGTTGTCCGCGGTCCCGTTGGTCACGATCGCGACCTGCCACCCCCATGCTCGTAGCTGACCTAGGCCATCCAGGACATCGCGCCGACAGCTCACGAGGTAGGGCATGCGCCTCCGGTACCGGCTCCATAGGTCCTCAACTGAATCCGGCAGCATGAAGCGCGTACGGACCTTGGTGAAGAACGCCTCTCGGTGGGGGACACCCTCACGGTCAAGAGCGATCAGCCAACCAACCGCTTCGGTACCCAGGCCATGCTCGTCGGTGAACTCTTCAGCCCATATCCGAAACGCCTCGTCAAGGCTCACAAGAGTGTTGTCCAGGTCGAAGAGCGCTAGCTGTTGCACGGCGCCATCGTACGACTGTGCTCCATCCAACTGCTGGGGGCCTTACCGATCTACCGTCGTGCCGCGCCCCAACAAATTAAGGACGCCCAAAAAACTTCTACTGGCATGCACAATTACTATTGGTAGCAAGTCGGACATATACCCACCTCTTAGACTTCCACCGCTTCCGATTCAAACACTTGAGCTAATCGTCGGCCGGGACCTGAACTAGTGATCCGAGATGCGCCCATGTGTGCATCATTCGTGACACGCTTGCGACAACCCTTCGAGGTATCCAGCCGTCAACGTATGGACAAGATGCTCTCGCTGTGCGAGGAAGATATGCAGGAGGTGGTGAGGTTGGGACAGCCGCAACCTTTGCTCTGGAGGAGCGAACCGCGAACACTTCTCAAGCACCACCTTTATCGGCAGTATTTATATTGCTGGATGGGAAAAATTTGCCAGACGTTCGACCGTGCTGCAATCGTAGATGCTTTCGCAGGTCCAGGTGAATATAAAGACGGTGTTGCCGGATCTTCAATCGTCATTGCGAAAGCATATCTCGAACATTCTGCTCATCCTCGTTTCAAGGAACTCGCTCTTCTATGCCTCGAAAAAAGACAGGATAGGCGTGACCACTTAGTCGAACAAATCGACAAGATCCCGCGCCCAGCTAAATTCAAGCCAGTGGTATTTCCGCCCGGCGAAGCCGTCGATAGCTTCGCGGAGTTGGACGCCTTCGCCCATCATGGTGATCCAGCACGGCCAACGCTCTGGATCCTGGATCCATTCGACATCTCAAGTGTCCCATTCGATCTCGTTAAGCTCTGCCTCGCGCGACCGCGCGACGAAGTGCTGATCACTTGGTTCGCCGACGAGATCTTTCGGTTTTGCACTGATACATCAAAGCATAGGGCGTTAGACCGTCACTTCGGTCACGCCGAGTGGCGGCATGCGCTCCAAGTAAATGGCGAGCTACGGCGAAAGGAGGCATTGCAGAGGGCTTACCTGACCGGCCTCGAATCTCTACCCGGAGTCAAGGCCAAGGCCTTCTCCATCTCCAGCAAAAACGCGAGTGCCCGCTATTCGCTTGTATTTGCCACGCATAGCATCAAAGGGCTAGAGTGTTTCAACGCCGCCCGATGGCAAATGGATCCCATGCTCGGGAAGAGCGCGAGCGAGAAAATACCCATTGAACAGGAAGGGCTGTTCGCAACTGCGGATGTCTCTGGACTGCGAGTTTGGCTCGAAACGCTAGCAGGCAAGGCACAACAGTTTGAGCAGTTACTGGAGAAGACCATCAGTCTCGGTTTCAAGGAAACCCATCTTCGAGCAACGCTTGACGAGATGGCCACTGAAGGGCTCGCGGTGCGTGAGCGTCCACTAGACTACTCGCGATCGCCATGGCCCCCAGGATCGATTATTCGGTTTTACGCGCCCGCCTTGGATATCTCCGCAGACGTATCAACATAAGCTAGAGAGTGCGTGCCCGAGCTCGGAAACTCGTCCCAAGTTCGTCCGTCGAGTTCCCGCCCGCCAGCCTTTGGCGTGTATCCGCCCCATTGCTTGAAGAAGAACGCCACGCCTGCTTCCTTACATCGGTCACGTAGTTCCCGTACCCAAGTTGCGTCGAGCGGCCTATGCCTTGGGCCGCTTTCACCTCCAGCAATTACCCAGGCGATTCCCGTTAAATCTAAGTTATCGAGAGGACCGAGAAGAGGCTCACAAGACAGGAAGCGGACAGCCGCAGGAACAGCACGTAAATCATCGACACGGTAGCTCACGTCGGCAGATTCCACCGATACGCCCATCCAGACGTTCTTTGGCCAGGTGAGCTCAGACGCAAGGAGCCGCAGCCGTCGGGATCGCTTAGTTAGGACTTGATAAGTGTGGCGGGGGGTATCAGTCATGACCTGGAACACTTGGTGCACGAAGTCGCGCGGGACGCGAGCATGGAACAGGTCAGACATTGAGTTGACAAAGACCGTTCGTGGTGCTCGCCATCGGTAAGGAACGGTGAGCGTGTCGTGGTGTACCGCTAGGCCGAACCCAGGGCCAGACGTACGGCCGTCGCCATCTGTCTGGTATTTGGGATTTCCCATTGCCTTTAGACGCTTAGCCAGGGTAAGGGCGTAACAGTGATCACATCCTGCCGAGACGCGATCGCAACCGGTCGTAGGATTCCACGTGGCCTCCGTCCACTCGATGGCACTGTGATCAGCCACTCGGACCTCCGCCTGTTCGAACGCTTCTACCTGTGGACACTACTGTTCTTCACTCGCTGCCCCACCACAGACACTTTCGAAAAATAGACGTTGCAGTGCGGTTACAATCTGCGCAACTGCGGCATATCAAGCATGCCCTTCAACTTAGGAGCGCATCAACGCCTCAACGCCACCGTCGAAGGCCGTCGAAGGTGACGGCACGGGTCCGGGTGTCGCACTCGGTTATACGTAGTGCATTGACCAGGAGTCGGTCATTCGATGGCAAGTGGACCCGGAGCGCAGGGCCGCTAGGCCTGAGCACCGGAAGCCGCGCGGCAGCCGATCGCCCAAACCAGGGTGGCGAGGACCGTAGTGAGCGATCGTCGCGGTCTTAAGTGGTGACTTCTGCGGGCCCCTCGGGCGCGCGGGGCGGTGCGTGCCCGGACCGGCCGAAGAGCCGCAGCCGGGCACGCAGACCGGCCGGCGCGCCCGGCGGGCCGCGCAGCGGGCCGCCTTTAAGATCGTGAAGAAAGTCCTCATCGAGTGTCGTTGGCGGCCTGCTCCTGGTGCTCTTTGGCTGCGTGGGCTGGCCGGTGGTTCACTGGGCCTGTGGTGACGGCTCGTCGTCCTCGTCGGGGTCGTCTTGCCTGGTGATCTGCTCGGGCGGCCTGCCGGTTGCCGGGTCGGTGGCGAAGGTGCCGATGTTCTTGACCGTATAGATCAGACCTTCGTCCAAGAGTGCGTTGATCACCTTGCGGGCTGTGCGGCGTGCGATGCCGAACTCTTCGGCCATGCGAGGTTCGCCGGGGATGGGGTAGCCCGGCTTGTAGACGCCGGCTTTGATGCGGCGGCGCATTTCGGCGAGTACCTGCTCTGACTTGGGCTGATCGGGGCGGAAGTCGATCACAGGACTGACGATAGGAAGCGAACGGTAGCCCCAGGTCACGGGACGTTACGTGGCGTACCGGTCGTCAGGGGTAGGCAGGAGTAGTCAGGCTTGCTTATGATGCCCGCATGGAAGCACCGGAGCGGGACCCCGGGCAGGGGTCGCAGGCTGTTGTTCCGGGTCACCTGGATCTGGATACGCCCAGCGTGGCGCGGATGTACGACTACTACCTAGGCGGCAAGGACAATCTCCCGGTTGATCGGGAGTGTGCCGAGGAGGTGATCCGGAAGACCCCGCATGTGCGGTTGATGGCGCGGTCGAACCGGGATTTCCTCGGTCGGGCGGTGCGATTCCTAGCCGGTGAGTGCGGGATCACACAGTTCCTCGACATCGGGACCGGGCTGCCGACACAGGGCAACGTCCACCAGGTGGCACAGCAGGCGTGCCCGCGGGCGCGGGTGGTGTACGTCGACAATGACCCGCTGGTGCTGGCGCATGCCCGCGCGCTGCTGGCGGACAACCCCAACACCCATGTGATGGCCGGCGACCTGCGCGAGCCCTGGCACATCCTCGGAGATCCCCACGTGCGGGGCGTACTCAACTTCGGTGAGCCGGTGGCGGTGCTGCTGTGCGCCATCCTGCACTTCATCCGGGACTCAGAAGACCCCTATGCGATCGTTGAGACGTTCGTGCGGGCGATGGCGCCGGGTTCCTACCTGGTGATCTCTCATGCCGAACTGCATCGGGATTTGAAGGCGGCGACGGCCGCCTATGACCGGGCGAGCGCTCCGGCGGTGCTGCGGACCCTGGTAGAGGTCGCCGGGTTCTTCGACGGCCTGCAACTGGTCCAACCAGGCGTGGTGTACGTGCCGTTGTGGCGGCCGGACGGGCCGGTGTTCACCGACGACCTGCGGGTACGGATCCTCGGCGGGATAGGGCACAAGCGGTGATCCCCGGGCTGGCACCCGCGCGGCATCCCGCCATCAGAGCGGCCTACCGGCTGCGCGATGCTCTGCAGCGGCACGGGATCGCGGCCGATGTCAACGAGGGCACGGCCATTGCCCTGGTGTCGGTCTGGCATCAGTTGGTGGTCTGGGCCGGTCCCTGCTACCTGTGGTGGGCCGGTGGCGTCTCGCCGGTGACGGGACGTTTCACCTACCGCTACAGCCCGGCCGATGATCCGGTGACGGCGGCGCGCCGGGTGGCTGAGCGGTATCACGAGCTACGCCGGACACGTTCGCCGGACGCGCCTTCCTGGGTCACAGGTGCCCCGCTGTGATCGTCGCGCTCGGCGAACGAACCCTCGCGGGTGGGCACAGCGGCCTGCGGCCGGCTGACTGTGCCCACCTGCGGGTGTGCTGGACCTTCGTGTGGCCCTACGGCGGCGTCGTGCCGAGTGGGGCCACCTGCCAGGACTGCTGGACGTGGTGGCGGCTGGATGTCATCCCGCCGGCGGTACTCCAGCGTCTTCCCGGTGGGGTCGCGCCGACCGAAGGGGACGGCGAGTGAGGGCGCCGTACGCCTCGGCGATCTCGGCGGCGGCCTGGTCGGGGTTGATGCGGTCGGTGTGGAGGCGCAGGTGAAAGAAGCCGTCGTCGGTGTGGGCTTGGAGGTCGGTCAGTGTCTCGTCCCACGCGGTCAGCCGCTGGGCGGTGTCGACGTCCCCGCGCTGTCGGGACCGCTGCTGGCAGACCTCGCGCGGTACCCACAGCAGTACCCGCAACCAGGGGTCCCGGCCGACGAGGTGGCGCAGGTCGGGGATGTTGCCGATGTGGGCGACCGGGATGAGTCCGGCGGCGGTCATGGCGTTGACCTCGGCGCGGTCGATGGCGTAGGTGTTGCCGTACCGGTGGGTCTCGGCGACCGTGCGCCCGGCCTGGCGCAGCTCGTCCAGGCGGGCGGCGGTGACGAGGTGGTACTCCTCGGCGCGGCCGGTGCCGACCTTGAGCTTGCGCAGCAGCCGAAACCGTGAGTCGAGCCGGTGAAGCGCGCTGGTGGTGGTGCTCTTGCCGCTGGTGGGCGGGCCGTAGAGCACGACCCCGGTGGGCGGCGTGGTCACGTGAGGATGCGCTTGAGGGCGTCGCGGGTCTGGTCGGCAAGGCTGATCGCCGCGCCTAACCGGTTGTCCACCGTTAGGTGTGCGGTGGCCGGCGGGTTGTCGGTGTCCAGGCTGGTCACGTACTGCTCCCAGTTGGCCAGCTTCCACGCATCGCGCGCGGCGCCGCGGAATTCGATGTACTCGCGCATGGACTCGGGATCACAGCGCACCCAGATCGCCGCGACGTCGATGCCCTTGGCGGCGCACCGGTTCTCCAACCGGGTGAACCATGCCTGGTCGCGTAGCTCGGTGATGAACGGCGCCGACAGGATCGCCGAGGTGCCAACGTTGAGGTTGTCCCACGCGGTCTCCATCAGGCACCGGTATTCCAGCGGGCGGACCTCTTTCATGTACAGCTCGGTGTGCCGGTCGTTGGCGTCGCTGCCAAGGGAGATCAGCAGCCGCTCGACCATGGACCGGGTCAAAGAGTCCTTGTCCAGGAACGCCCACCCGGTGATGTCGGACAGGAACCGGGAGAACTCGGTCTTGCCTGACCCGGCGTACCCACCGACGAGGACGAGGATCGGCTTGGGGTCTCCTGCTCCGTGCCGCCGGCGCCACGCGTCGACCACGCGAGCGCGCAGCGCTGCCTGCGGTGAGCCGTCGTCGGTGATGCCGTCGACCGAGACCTTGGTGAACGCTTCCTCGATGACCAGGGCCGCGGCGTTGTCGACGGTGGGGTCCGCGGGTGCGGGCAATTCGGAGATCACGATGTCCGCTTTCTGTGATTCACCGGGCAACGGTAGACGAAAGCCAAGTTCAGGCTCAGTGGCCTGGTACAGCAGGCAGTACGCGCGGCGGTAGTGCGGACCGGGGTAAATGGACCCGTGCTCGTGTCCCCACAGCGTTTGGAAGTTGGCCGCGGGGACGGCCAGGCCGTGGCGTTCGGCCGTCTCGCGTAGCTTGTCGCCGGCCCCTTCGAGGGTCAGACCGTGCGCTTCGCGGTGTTCCCGCAGCTTGGCGGGTGTCCAGCCTTGGCGCCGGGTCGTCTTCAAGTGCATTCCTTAACGTTCACGCTCGGGGGTAGCGGACTGCTTCGGTGGTGCATGTGAAAACGCTCGTGTAAACCGCTGATGAGACGGCGTGAAGAAGCTTAGCTAGAGCCGCGTGATACAGAAAAGCCGCTGGCCACGGTGAACTTAGGTCATCCCACAGGGACGCAAACCCCGGGCAGGGAGGCCACCGTGAACAGCAGCGCAGAGCAGAGAGTCGCCGAGGAGCTCGCCGCGATCCATGCGGAGTTGGAAGAGCTCACGTGTCGCGTCGGCCAGATCGTTTCGGCTCTTGGAACACGGCCGTCTCCAGATCGGCGAGACGCTGACCGAGATCGCCGAGAGCCGCCCTGATCTGGGCCAGTTGATCCAGGATCTCCCCGTGACCGTCCTTCGACGGCGATGGCTCGTCGGCCGGCGGCCGGTCGCGGACGAAGACGCCCTTGCCTTGCTGGCCGATCACGAACCCCTCGGTCCGCAGCACACTGATGGCGGCCTTCACCACGCTCGCCGACACCTCGTAGCGCTGGCAGAGCTGGTTGATCGACGGCAACGCCTGGCCGGCGGGCAGAGCCCCGGACGTGATCTGGCCGCGTAGCTCGTCGGCGATCTGCAAGTAGCCCGGCCGGCCGGTGTTCTGGACCATCTGTCTCCTTCGCTCTGCCTCAAGTTCACCACGTCGCGCCTTTCTCGCCAACCAAGCGCCCATAGAACTCCTTGACAACTTAGAATCCCAAGTGTTCCATGAGGTCTAAGCATCCCGACTCGGAAGGAACCTCCTCACCATGCGCACCATCCCGATCCCCGTCGACACCAACAAGCTTCAGTTCACCTGCGTCAAGGCCGCCCGGCCCCGGCTGGTCAACAAGGACACCGGGGAGATCAAGCGCGACAAGCACGGCAACATCGTTTACGAGGTCACCGTCTCGGTCGAAGACGACTTCGGCCGTCTCGAACTCCTCAAGATCGGCACCTCGGTCGAGCCGGACATCACCGCCGGCGACGAGGTCACCCCGGTCAACCTGATCGGCTACGTCTGGGAGCAGACGATCCAGGGCGCGTCCCGGTGGGGGATCGCCTACAAGGCCACCGACTTCGTCCGCACCGCCCCCGGCATGCCCCAGCAGGTGGCGTGATGACCCTCCTCGACGTCATCCCGCGCCCGCTGCTGATCACGCTCGGCGTCCTGGTCGCCCTGCGCCTGTGGCGGCGCCTGGCCCCGGTCTCCTTCTGGTACCTGATCGGCTTCCCCCTCAAGGCAGTACGGCTGCGCTGGACCTGGCGGCACATCGCCACCGGGTGCGGCCTGACCAAGAAGCGTCACCGCTGGTGGTTCACCACCATCCCCGGCCTGGTCGCCTCGACCGGCGTCGTCCGCGTCAAGCGACGCTTTCAGCGCGTCGCGGTCGACACCAAACCGTGGATGAAGCTGCCCCGGCCGGTCCGGCACGGCTGGCGCGTCACCTTCCATCTCCTCGACGGCCAGATCCCCGACGACTACGTCAAGGTCTGCGAGCGGCTCGCGCACGCCTGGCGGGTCGAAGCGGTGCGCGTGGTCGACTCCCGCCCCGGCCGCGTCACCTTGCAGGCCACCACACGCGACCCTTTAGCCCACGTCATGCCCGCCATGCCGACCGGTGACCCGGACGGCGGGTGGACAGCGGCCGACCTGCTGCGCCCGGTAGTGGGCGTCCTAGAAAGCGGTGCCCCCTGGATGCTGGACTTCCGGCTCATCCCGCACTGGATGAACGTGGGCGCCACCCAATCGGGCAAGTCCAACCTGATCAACGCCCTGATCGTGGCACTCGCCCGGCAACCGGTCGCGATCGTCGGATTCGACCTCAAAGGCGGCGTCGAGCTGTCCCCGTACGGGCCGCGGCTATCAGCCCTGGTGACCACACGCGCCGATGCGGTCAAGCTGCTGGCCGAACTCATCGGCATCATGGGCGCCCGGATGCTGGCCTGCCGCCGGCACGGCGTCCGCGACATCTGGCAGCTCCCCGACGCGCTGCGCCCGATCCCCATCGTGGTCCTGGTCGACGAGCTCGCCGAGCTGTACCTGACCGCCGACAAGGCCGAAAAGGACGAGGTCACCAAGACCGCTACCGCGCTGCTGCGCATCGCCCAGCTCGGACGGGCCTTCGGTATCCACCTGCTGCTGTCCGGACAGCGGATCGGCTCCGACCTCGGCCCCGGCGTGACCGCGCTGCGCGCACAGATCGGCGGACGCATCTGCCACCGCGTCAACGACCCCGAAACCGCCGTGATGACCCTCGGCGACCTCGACCCAGACTCCTTGGTCGCGGCGCGCTCGATCCCCCCCGGCATGCCGGGGGTGGCGGTAGTGACCGGCGCCGATGGCCGCTGGTGCCGCGCCCGCTCCGGCTACGTCTCCACCACTGCGGCCGAACAAGCGGCGCACGCCTTCGCCGACCGCGCGCCGTCCTGGGACCAGGTCAAGGCTAGCGGCCTGGGACACGAGCTCGACAACGCCACTCAACCCGAGATCGCGGCCTGAAAGGAAGGTCCACACGATGAACGCACCGCGCGGACGACTGGCCCGGCTGGGCGGGTGGCTGCTGGACTCCGGCCCGGTCGCCGTGGTCGCCCTGATCGCCGGCGCGGGCTCCTTCACCCACATCCGCGACACCGCCACCCAGCACGGCCAAACCGGCTGGATGGCCTGGGCCGTCGCCGTCTGCGTCGACCTGACCTGCGTCATGGCCGCACGCGAACGCCAGCGCGACAAGAAGACCGGCCGTACCCGCACCGGCCTGATCTCCTGGCCCACCCTCGTCCTGGCCGGCGGCGTCGTGCTGTCCCTGGCCGCCAACCTGGCCCAAGCGCACCCCTCGGTCTGGGGCTGGGTCACCGCAGCCACCCCGGCCGCGGCGTTCCTCGTCGCGGTCTCCATGCTCGAACGCCGCGCCGTACTGCACCGCTCGTCCTCGTCCCCGGAGGCCGTACCGGAGCCGGTACCGGCGTCCGTCCCCGTCCCCGCCTCGTCCTCACTGGCCGTCCCCGCCTCGGCCCCCGTCCCTGTCTCCTCCCCGCGTCCCGTCCTCCAACCGGACCCGTCCGCGGCGCTCGTCCCCGATGCCGCGTCGTCCGTCCCCGGCAAGGACGAACCCGCGCCGGCCTCCGGTGGGCTGCTCGATTACGCCCGGCGCGTGGCCACCGAACACCACGCAAAGCACGGCAAGCCCATCACCCGCGACACCCTGCGCGCCCGGCTCGGCATCTCCAACCAGCTCGCCACCGACCTGCTGCGGCAACTGCGCAACGCCCCCGACCCCGCCTGAACAGAAGGACACCGATCATGGCGCACACCCCCGATCGCCTGGCCTACATCAACGGCCTGCGCGACCTGGCCGATTTCCTCGACACCAACCCCGACATCCCCACCCCTGAGGGCATGGTGACCGCCTACTGCTTCCCCCACGGCACCGACGAGGACATCCGCGCCCAGGTCGACCAGGTCGCCCGGCTGCTCGGCTCCGACATCGACCCCTACGAGCACGTTCTGGACCACTACTCGACCCGGATCACCTTCGGCGTCGCCGAGTACAAGGCGGTGGGTCTGCTCGCCTCCTCCCGCGCCCGCTGGGCCGCCCGAAGGAGCTACGAGGACTCCATCGCCCTCGACCCCGACCCCGCCGACCCCGCGCCGGACACCCGAGGTGACCGGCATGGATGACGATCTCATCGTCATCCGCTACCGCTGCGCCACCTGCGGCGGGACCGGCGTCGACAGCATGGCCGACACCTGCCGTGACTGCGACGGAACCGGAGCAGACAACCACGGGGCCTAGAGCCTCGGCGCCCCCGGCGTGGCCGCACAAACCGCCAAGTTCCCGCGCCACGTCGGGGGCCATCCCCAACCGAACCCGCAAAGATCCGGAAGGGACACGCCCCATCATGCCCAACCTCGGCAACATCAACGCGGTAGCCGGGATGATCGCCCGGCTCCACGACCCGCAATATGGCCGGTGGGCCGCGCAGATCCGCGCGACCGGCGGATGCCGGCAGCCGATCCACCTACGCGGGCGCGTGCGGCACATCGACGCCGCGACCGGCCACGTCCTGCACACCTACAACACCAACCGCGAACCCGGCGGCGTCCTGCGCGTGCAGTGCAAGACCCGGCGCGCCTCACGCTGCCCGGCCTGCGCCGAGATCTACCGCGCCGACACCTACCAACTCATCCGCGCCGGCCTGGCCGGCGGCAAAGGCGTCCCCAGCGCAGTCAGCACTCACCCGGCACTGTTCGTCACCCTCACCGCTCCCTCCTTCGGCGCCGTTCACACCCGGCGCGAGCAGAGCGGCAAGGTCCTGCCCTGCCACCCCCGGCGTGACGCTGAGAAGTGCCCGCACGGGCGCGTCATCTCCTGCACCGCCCGGCACGGCAACCAGGAAAGCCGCCTCGGCGAACCACTCTGCCCCGACTGCTACGACTACGCCGCAAGCGTCCTGTTCAACGCCCTGGCCCCCGAACTATGGCGCCGCTTCACCCTCGCCCTGCGCCGGCACCTGGCCAAGCTCCACGGCCTGACGGTCAAGGACCTGGGCGAACACCTGGTCATCTCCTTCGCCAAAGTCGCCGAGTACCAACGCCGCGGCGTCGTCCACTTCCACGCCGTCATCCGCATCGACGGACCCGACGGACCGCACACCCCGCCTCCGACCTGGGCCGACCGTGACGCCCTGGCGCAAGCCGTCCACCACGCGGCCGGCGCTGTCAGCGCCCCCGTTCCGGCCCTGACCGATGAGCCTGCCCGCGTCATGCGCTGGGGCGCACAGCTCGACATCCGGCCCATCACCATGGACGGAGAACTGACAGAGCAGGCGGTCGCCGGCTACATCGCCAAGTACGCCACCAAAGCCGCCGAATGCGTCGGCACCGTCGACCGGCGCATCAACTCACCCAACGAGGTGACCGGCCTGGGCCTGCGTGACCACCCCCGGCGGCTGATCGCCGAATGCTTCCGCCTGGCCGAACTCGACCGGCTCAACGAACTACGCCTTGCCCAATGGGCGCACATGCTCGGCTTCCGCGGCCACTTCTCCACCAAATCCCGTCGCTACTCCACCACCCTCGGCGCCCTACGCGCCGCCCGCGCCGACCACATGCGCGACGAGGACATCAGCACCGGGCGCCTGCCCCTGTTCGACGAGGACACGGTCCTCGTGATCGGGCACTGGGAGTACGCCGGTAAGGGCCTATCCGCGGGGGATCAGGTCCTCGCTTCGTACCTGACTGGGCGGCCTGAGCCTGCTACGTCGGCACTTGCGGAGGTTGGCCCATGAACCGCCGCGACGAACTCATGCCGTTGTCCCAGGTCCTCGAAGAGCTGGGCGGCATCTCTCGCCGGACGTTCTACCGCTGGCGTGAGCTGGGCCGCGCGCCCATCTGCCTCAAGCTGCCGAATGGTGATCTTTTGGTCTGGCGCAGCGACTTCACAGTGTGGCTTGAGTCCCGGCGGGAGGCCGCGTGAACGCCAGCTATGACGTGAAGTTCTTCGAGATCTACCGGAACCAGTCAAGTAAGACGCCGTCCTACGTCGCGCGCTGGTCTGTCGCTGGCCGCCGTACGTCGAAGACCTTCCGGACCAAGGAACTCGCCAACAGTCACATGCGTGACCTTCGGATGGCTGCCAGGAATGGCGAGGCGTTCGACATCGACACCGGGCTACCCGAGTCGAAGCTGGCATCTGAGCCGGACCGGAACGGCCCTACCTTCCTGGCCTTCGCACAGCGGTTCATAGCCCAGCGATGGAAGACCTCAGCGGCCCGAACGAGAGAGACCGATGTCTATGCCCTGTTGGCCCTGGTCCCGGCCCTGGTGAAGGACCTGCCCGGCAGGCCCGACGATGGCGACATGCGCCGAGTCCTCCGGGAGTACTACCTGCTTCCGGGCGAGCGGCGCGGAGAGCTGCCGGCCGAGCAAGCCCCGGTTCTACGCTGGCTCGAAACGGCGTCGCTGCCACTGGCCGACCTTGAACAGGCGCGCGTGATCCGGCTCGGCCTCGATGCGATCTCCGTGACCTTCAAGGGGGAGAGGGCGGCGGCGAACACGGTCCTACGTAAGCGAGAGGTCTTTCACCATCTCCTCGAACTGGCCGTGGAAGAGAAGGTGTTCGGCGTCAACCCGCTCAACGGGGTCAAGTGGACGCCTCCGGAAGCGGTGGACGCGGTCGACCCCCGGACGGTGGTCAACCCTCATCAGGCGCGGGCACTGCTCGACGCCACGCCTCACGTCGGCCGGACGCGAGGCGCTCGGATGCGGGCCATGTACGCGTGCATGTACTACGCCGCGCTTCGCCCAGAGGAAGCGGCGGGCCTCAAGCGAGAGAACTGCGACCTGCCGCGGGAGGGGTGGGGCCTGCTCACCCTGGAGACGGCACGCCCCTTCGCCAACAAGCGCTACACCGACTCGGGCACCGCGCACGACGATCGCGGCCTGAAGCACCGGGCGGACAAGGACACCCGGCCGGTGCCGATTCCTCCGGCCCTGGTGAAGATCCTTCGCGAGCACATCGAAGAGTTCGGCGTGGCCGACGACGGCAGGCTGTTCGCCACGAGCAAGGGCGGCCTCTACACCAACTCCGCGATCTCCCGCGTCTGGAAGTCGGCACGCAAGCAGGCGTTCACCCCTGAGCAAGCGGCCTCTTCCTTGGCGGCCACCCCGTACGACCTACGGCACGCGGCCGTCTCTCTCTGGCTCGCCTCTGGAGTCGCCCCTACCGAGGTAGCCGCGCGAGCGGGCCACAGCGTCGAGGTACTTCAGCGCGTGTACGCGAAGGTTATCGACGGCCAGAGGGAGCTAGCCAACACGAAGATCATGCGCGCTCTGGGCGAGTGATCCAGCGGCCGGTTGTGCGCACTGGCCGGAGCATCTGACCCGTTTGCTCCACGGCGAAAGTACTTTGAACTAGCGTGCTCGCCGCCCCGGACGGAAGATGGGTACGGTCGCGGTGCTCGGAACGAAATAGGCAGCGACTGTCGTGATGTAGGCATGACTCAGATGACCGAGCAGACCGATCAACGCACGGACCAGCTGATCGGGGGGGACGACGTGAGCGACGAGCGCGAGCCAACCGCCGCCGAGGTGCTGGCGTGGCGCCGCGATGACGTATTTCTCCCCGAGGTCGAGGCTACTGCTGAGGAGTTCCCACACCTGCGGAACCTCTCGGCCGGGTTTCTGTTCGGCGGTGTGGTCCGCCCCCTCGAACCGGCTCCGCCGGAGTACGTGACGCTGTCGATGTCCTATCCCATTGGTCTGGAGTTCGCCGGCGCTGTTAGCCGGTGGAACATGTTGTGGGAGGCGGCACAGTTCCGGCGCCGCTTCTTCGGTTCGGACGACCTTCCGGAGCCGATGGCGAAGATCGCAGACCTTGGCGATGTCAACATCACGTTTGTTCCGCGGACACGGACGCGGTACTTCGAGTACGCGCCGCTGTTTCATCTCCTGCCCAAGCGCGTCCTGGAGATGTTTGGACTGCCGTTGCTGCGTGCTGGTCAGTGGCCTTTCATGGCCGATTGGTCGGGCATCGACGAGTTCCTGCCCTGCGACTTCCAAGCTCGGCTTGCCCGTGCTTGGGCGTGGGCGGTGTGGCCGCACCTGATGTCGGGGTCGAAGATGAAGGCGTTCTCGACCGACGATCCGATCCGGTTGCTGGCCCACAATCTGGACTTCTGGGTACCTGCGGCCACCGCCACCATCCAAGACCGGCTGCGTGACTTCCCCGAAGTCGACAAGGGCAAGACTCCCGGTCCGGTCACCCTTGGGGACGGCAGCGTGCTTGTCGGGGCTGTGGCTGGCAACCCTCGGATGGGCGGACCGGTGTGGTTCGGCGAGGACGATGCCCGCGACGCGCTCGTCGAAACTGTGGAGGCCGCCGACCAGACCGGCCGCCTTCGCGGCATCCTGGACGCCGTCCGCTCTCATCGGATCGAGGACGACTTCTCTACTCACTGGTCGTACGAACGCGAAGACTTCGAACGCAAGCTGCACGGCAAACGACGCAAGATCACGGTGAAGTTCGTCGAGCTGACCGACACTACCCCGGTCCAAGGGCCGGAGAGCGAGGTGGTGGGCAAACTCGTCACCAACGACTTCCTCGCACTGCTGGACGCCCGTAATCGTGAGATCGTGGTGCTGCTCAACAGTGGGGTGACCAAGAAGACCGAGATCGCCCACATACTCGGGTACGCCAACCACAGCGCGGTGTCAAAGCGCCTGGCTCAGATCCGGAAGGTCGCAGAGGAATACTTCGGCGAAACCTGACAGTGGTCGTAAGTTCGGCGCCTGTCGCTGGAGGGGACGTCCCGGAGGTCGAGGGGAGACGCAAGGTGCTTACGAGTGCGTGCATGAGCACACGGATCTTCGCGGCTGCGTAACCCCACGGCGTCGTCGCTTAGTAATTGGAAGCGAAGGCGGACCCCATCGGAACGGCAGCATGCTGTGGGTGTGGCATTCAGGATGAAACCGGTACTGTGCCCGAAGAATCGCATCCGGACCGCGAGGACACCGTGGGTGGAATGCGCATCACCGCAGGTCAGTCAGGGCTTTTCGGCGGGAGGAGCTGTGGACTTGCATTCAAGCGGCGTCACTCATAGCGTTGTGCCACAACATGTAGTAGTTACACCGATGTGGTTCACCATAGGTTGTGTTTTGGGGCTTCGCAGCATGCGGGGCCTTGTAGGCGCAAGTCTGCGGTGGGCCATGGAACACTAAGAGCTCGGAACCGGTGGCACGGTTCCGAGCTCTGAGGTGGTTCGACGCCGATCGCACGGTGGCGAACCTGAACCTTGTTCGACCCATCGGGCCAGGTCATGACCTGAGCCGTAGGCGCTAAATGGATGCACAGTCCTTCTAGAGCCTATCCAGCTCAGTACCTCATGGCAATCCGGGTCCGGTGGGTGTCCAGCACGCCCAACGAATCCTGAAATGGGGAGGTACTGCATGGAAAACCCGCACAATCGCGCCGTGTGGACGGCCATCTTCTGCATTGCCGCAGCGGTCGTCGGCCTGGTCGTCCTCGTCCTGGCCTTGCTCGGCGGCGAGCGTCCGACCATCGCCATCATCACCGGCGGCGCCAGCTTCGGGGGGACTCTCGTCCTGTTGCTCACCATCGCCCGCTTCCTTTGGGGCGGGGGACGGTATCGCCCGGAGGAGGAGTGAGACGCTCCTCCTTTGGCCGTATGTGAGCACGTCGTAGCACCCCCGCGTGCGGCTTGAGGTCTACAGCCCCAGTCGTCCGCAGGGACCTCCAGGAGAAGCCTTGCCCGGGGCCGGCGTGGGGGGCGTGGTAGACAACGACGTCGCGGGCCCCGCGCGGGAGCTATCACTGGTTGTGCTGACGGAACCATGCCCGTGCTGGGTGACGGGGTGGCATCCCTTGGTGCCTGGAGAGGAGGCCAGTTCCCCCGTGTGATTCGTGGGCGGTGACAGGCTGGCGGAATGGTCCGGGCCGATCTCGGGCCTTTCGCAGGTTTGAGCTGACCTGGCAGAACGGCTGCAAGATCATTGCACGAATATTGCACGAGCCCTGACATGCGACTGCCTACGGCTGCATGTGATTGCTCAAGATCGTCATGAGGTGGGGGAGAATCCCCAGGTGGGGGCCTGTTTTGGCTGGTTAGGTGGTGCCCCCGGCAGGATTCGAACCTGCGGCACCCGCTTTAGGAGAGCGGTGCTCTATCCCCTGAGCTACGGAGGCGGGATGTGGTGTAAGCGTACCGAAAGGCGAGCACCGTGTGGGCCGTGGCGGGGCTCGGCTTTGGGGCGGGTCTGCCATGTGTGCGGTGCGCGGCGGTAAAGGGCTGACATGTCGCCAACGGGATGTAGCTCTCTGTGACTACTGTCACGCCGCGTGACCGGGCAACGACGTAAGTGTGTACAGAGGGGCCGGGGTGTCCGGCCTGGGGTGCTTGTGCTGGCCATGCTGGCGCCTGCGGTACTTGCTATGGGGCTTCTGGTAGCGGAGCTGACCGGCTACGAGCAGCAGGCGCGAAGCAAGGTGCGGGATCCGGTGAAGGTCAAGGCGGCGGAACGGTGGAGAGGGGTGCCGAGCGCCTACTTCGTCACGCCTGTGCCGGCGCCGCCGCACGCTGAGTTCGGGTACGGGGGCCGGGTGCCGGCGTTGGTGATGCCTGGGGCGAGGCGCCGGGAGCTTGCGTGCGTGGCGGTTGGTCGGCGGAGGGATGCCGCACGGCCCTTGGCGGACGGGCACTCGACTGGCTGTGGGATGGCCGGTCTGTCGGGGCGTGCGGGGTGGGGTGACCTGGGGCAGGCCGAGCAGGGGGATGCGGAAGCGGTCGGACCGACTTCGGAGCCGGAGATCGGGTCTGGGTCGGGGGGAGTGGAAGGGGCTGGGGCGGGGAGTCCGTCTTCTTCGGCGCGGGCGCAGGCGGGTGGTCAGGGTCCTGGGATGCCGGATGCGCGAGCGCGGCGGTCACTGGATGGGCGGGCGCCCCGAGCGCTGGAGTCGCAGACGCGCCAACCGGCGGCCGGGGCGGTGGCGGACGCTCGGGCAGGACGGCGGCCTGGGGAGGATGCGCGGGTGGGACGGCGGGCTGGAAAGGATGCGGGAGGGGCTTCCTCGGAGGTGCGGGCGGGAGGGCGACCTGCTGGGGCCGGGACAGGGTCTTCAGGGGAGCGGGTGGGGCGGTCGCTCTCGGAACAGGGAATGGGAAGCCGATCCGCGGAAGGGGCCGAACAGCGGTCTGATGGGGGGATGGAAGGGCGGTCTTCTGAGAGGGGAGGACGGTCGTCAGGGGAGGGAGGAGGGTCTTCTGCAGGGCGGACGGGGCGAGGAGTCGGGGCAGGACGGATGGAGCGGGAAGGTCCGGGGGCGTTTCGGTGGGGTTGGGCGGGGGCGT
>NZ_JBHSFP010000030.1:0-111477 GCF_042654065.1 Sphaerisporangium dianthi
GGCGCGGCCTCGGGCGCCGGGCCGCCGGGCGGCGCCGTGCGCCGCACGGTCCGGTCGGGCCTCGGCGGCGCGGGGACCGCACGGGTGCCGCGCGCCGCGCGCACGGGCCTTTCGCCGACGGCGGTCGCCGCCTGGCCGCTGCCGGTCTCTTGCCTTGTCTCCTTGTCGATGCTCATTCCGGCTCCCGGATCCTCTCTGCCGCCCGCAACCTGGCCGAGGCGGCGCGCGGGTTGCGCGCCACCTCCTCCTCGTCTGGGAGCTCGGCTCCCCTCGTCACCAGACGGAACCGCGGCTGGTGGGCCGGCAGCGGGACGGGCAGCCCCTGAGGGCTGGTGTCCCTGGTTCGCGCCGTCAGGACCTGCTTGCTCAGCCGGTCCTCAAGTGAGTGGTAGGAGAGCACGACCACGCGCCCTCCGACCTTCAGTGCGTCGAGTGCCGCGGGGAGCGCCCGTTCGAGAGCGGTCAACTCCCCGTTCACCTCGATGCGTAACGCCTGGAACGTTCTTTTCGCGGGATTCCCCCCGGTGCGGCGGGTGGCGGCGGGGATCGCCTCGCGGACGATCTCGGCCAGCCGCTTGGTGGAGGTGATCGGCTCGGCCGCCCGCTCACGGACGAGGAACCGCGCGACGCGGGAGGCGAAACGCTCCTCGCCGTAGTCGCGCAGGATGCGGGTCAACTCCCCCTCGGAGTAGGTGTTGACCACGCCGCCGGCCGTGAGCTCCTGCTCGGGGTCCATCCGCATGTCCAGCGGGGCGTCATAGGAGTAGGCGAACCCCCGCTCGGCCTCGTCGAGCTGCGGGGAGGACACGCCGAGATCGAACAGCACGCCGTCGACGCGGGGATGGCCGACCTGCGACAGCACCTCGGTGAGCTCGTCGGAGACCGCCCGCACGAGGGTGGTGCGCGCCGCGAACGGCGCGAGACGAGCGGTGGAGCGCTCGATGGCGGTCGGGTCGCGGTCGATGCCCACCAGGTGGAGTTCCGGGTGCGCGGCCAGCAACGCCTCGGCGTGACCGCCCAGGCCGAGGTTGGCGTCGACCAGTACGGGGCTCGGACCGGACAGCGCGGGAGCCAGAAGCTCAAGGACGCGCTCAAGCATCACCGGAACGTGCCCGCCCGGCTCCGCATGATCATGGACATGCATGGTCAAACCCCCTTTGCCGCCTCGGTCGTGTCCATCGATTCCCCCCGGACACTTCCCCTGCTCGCGGATTTCGCGGCCTTGCGTATTTCGGCCTTCTCACCGGTGGGCTCCGCCCCCGCGCCATGTGAACGGCTCGTCCGGCCAGGTCCCCATCCGCGTCCCCTCTTCGCGCCCCGCCACCTGACACCGGGGAAGGTGCATCAGCTGACGGCGGCGCGGCGGTGACCGGAAGCTGCCCGGCACCATGGGAGCGGGTGGAGACCTCGCCGAACGACGTTTTCACCGACGAGTCGACCTGTTCAAAGAACTCCTGGCAGCACCTCCTCCGATAGCTCGGAGAACGCCTGCTCTTGGTCGGCCAGATAGGTGTCCCAGGCCTTCGCGTCCCAGATCTCCAGCCGGGTGTTGGCCCCGATGACTACACAGTCTCGGCGGAGGCCGGCGTACTCGCGCAGGCCCTGGGGGATGGTGATACGCCCTTGTTTGTCGGGCGTCTCGTCTGAAGCGCTGGCGAAGAAGACGCGACTGTAATCGCGGACGGCCTTGGCTGTCACGGGGGCGGTGCGCAGCGCCTCGGTGATGCGCTGGAACTCCTCTACAGGAAAGACGTAGAGGCACCGCTCCTGGCCCTTGGTGATCACAAGACCCTCCGCCAGCTCCTCACGGTACTTCGCCGGCAGGAACAGTCGTCCTTTCTCGTCCAGACGCGGTTGATGGGTGCCGAGGAACACCGGCCCCACCTCCCGTGCCATGTGGAAAGACTGGTCGCTACTACCCCAGCCCCTCCACTGCGCACCACCATACTCCACTTCTCCCCACCGTCAACTGATTCAAAGCGTGTCGCGTCGATATGGCGACCGCGTTTCCGCAGGTCAGCGCCGGTGGAGCGAAGTGGAGCGCCCCGAGTCGCACCACACCCCTACGGGCGTGTCGAACGCCCCTTATCGCCACTTCCGCGAACCGCCGCCGCGCGGCCCGCGGCGCCGCCGCCGAAGGACGAGAGCGGAAGCGCCCGGCGGCCGGCCTCGCGGTGGAGGAAAGTGGAGTGGCCGGCGGCGCGCGGAAATGGAACGGGGCGGACAGAGGGAAGCGGGGTGCACGGCCGCACGGCGGGGAGGAGGAAAGCCGTGACCTGGACGCCCGCACGGCGGGACGGGGAAAGCGGTGCGCCCGGAGCGGCGCGCGTGTCACGGGATTCGCACATCGGCGGGACATGAACGCGACCACGGAGAAGAACACTGGGGCTGTTCATCCTGAATATGACGGAAAGTCGCCCTGGAACCCACGGCACCGTAGTGTCGGTACGCACAATGGAAAAGGAAAGCAAAGCCCCCCGCAAAACGAACCCGGCGCGGGGCTGCCACACCCTCATGGAGGCCCGGTGGGAATAACCCACGATGTCGGACAGGAGCTGGAAGGTCTGGTCGCCACGGCGCACCGGATCCGTGAGGCGATCGAATCTGTCATCGAGGGCAAGGACGACGTCGTCCGGCTGACCCTCACAGTTCTCCTCGCCGAAGGGCACCTGCTCATCGAGGACGTGCCGGGCGTCGGCAAGACCATGCTCGCCAAGGCGCTGGCCCGGTCGATCGACTGCCCCGTACGCCGCGTCCAGTTCACCCCCGACCTGCTTCCCAGCGACATCACGGGCGTCAGCGCCTTCAACCAGCAGTCCCGCGAGTTCGAGTTCAAGCCCGGCCCCGTCTTCGCCAACATCGTCGTCGGCGACGAGATCAACCGCGCCTCCCCCAAGACCCAGTCCGCGCTGCTCGAGTGCATGGAGGAGCACCAGGTCACGGTGGACGGCACCACCTACCGCCTCGAGACGCCGTTCATGGTCATCGCGACCCAGAACCCGATCGAGATGGAGGGCACCTATCCCCTCCCCGAGGCCCAGCGCGACCGCTTCACCGCGCGCATCGCGATGGGCTACCCCGAGCCCGCCGCCGAGCTGCAGATGCTCGACGTCCACGGCGCCTCCTCGCCGCTGGACAAGCTGGAGCCGGTCGCCACCACCGCCGAGGTCAAGGCCCTGATCGACGCCGTGCGGACCGTCTACGTCTCACAGCCGGTGAAGAAGTACGCCATCGACATGGTGTCCGCCACCCGCCAGTCCCCGGACCTCAGGCTGGGCGCCTCCCCGCGCGCCACCCTCCACCTGGTGCGCGCCGCCCGCGCCCACGCCGCGATCGCCGGGCGCGACTACGTCATCCCCGACGACCTGCAGGAGCTGGCCGTCCCGGTGCTGGCCCACCGCCTGCTGCCGAGCCTTGAGGCCCAGGGCCGCCGCCGCCGTCCCGAACACGTCCTGGCCGAGCTGGTACGCCGCGTCCCGGTGCCGGACAGCCGGGAGAGGGGGTTCGACGGGGAGGGATCGCAGCGGTGATGGCCGGGCTCCGGGCGCTCACCTCGCGCGGCCGCTCGTTCCTCGCCTCGGGCTTCGCCGCCCTGCTGTGCGCGTTCTTCCTCGGCGAGCACGACCTGCTGCGGGTGAGCGTGCTGATCATCGCCCTGCCGCTGCTCGCCGCCCTGGTCGTGGCCCGCACCCGTTACCGGCTGAGCTGCGCGCGGCGGCTGGACCCCGCCAGGGTGAAGGTCGGCTCCGACAGCACGGTCACCGTGCGGCTGGAGAACGTCACGCGCCTGCCCACCGGGCTGCTCCTGGTCGAGGACACCGTCCCCTACGCCGTCGGCACCCGCCCCCGGTTCGTCCTGGACCGGGTGGAGTCGCGCGGCATCCGCGAGATCGACTACAAGGTCCGCTCGGACCTGCGGGGCCGGTTCCCCATCGGGCCGCTGTCGGTGCGCATCGCCGACCCGTTCGGCCTGGTCGAGCTCACCCGCGCGTTCACGGCCACCGACACGCTGATGGTGCTCCCGGAGGTCGTGCCGCTCCCCCACGTGCGCCTGTCGGGCGAGCTGACCGGCGGCGGCGACAGCCGCAGCACCAGCGTGGCGGCGGCCGGCGACGACGACATCGGCCCGCGCGAGTACCGGCAGGGCGACGACCTGCGCCGGGTGCACTGGCGGTCCACCGCGCGGTACGGCGAGCTGATGGTGCGCCGCGAGGAGCAGCAGTGGCAGAGCCGGGGGGCGCTGCTGCTGGACACCCGCAGGCACGCCCACCGCGGCGAGGGCCCGCGCTCGTCGTTCGAGGTCGGCGTCTCCGCGGCCGCCTCGATCGGGATGCAGCTCGCCCGCGAGGGCCTCGGCCTGCGGCTGGTCACCGACCAGGGGGCCCAGCTCCTGCCCGACACCGGAAGCGGGCACTCCCTGCTGGACGCGCTCGCCGTCGTGCGGCAGAGCACGGCCCGCTCGCTGGAGTCTGGCGTCACGGCGCTGCGCCAGGGCGGCGGGGACGGCCTGATCGTCGCCGTCCTCGGCGACCTCGACGCCGAGGAGGCCCACACGCTCGCCCGGCTGCGCACCGGCGGCGTCACCGGCGTCGCCGTCATGCTGGACGTGCGCGGCTGGCAGCAGACCCCCGCCCACCACCCGGAGGTCGACGAGTCCTTCGAGCTCGCGCGGGCCGTGCTGGCCGGGGCGGGCTGGCGCGTCGTGCGGCTGCCCGCGGGCACCTCTCTGGCGGCCGTCTGGCAGGACGCCGGCCAGAGCAGCCGGTACGCCGGCCCGCCGGACACGATCACGGCAGGAGACGCCGCATGAGACTCCCGATCGCGGCGGGGCTCGCCACGGCCGCGGCCTCGCTCACCCTCTACCCGCTGTTTCGGGGGGGCACCTGGTTCTGGGCCGGCATGGGCGCGATCATCGTGGTCGCCACCGTGTCCGTCCTCACCGCCCGCCACACCACCCCGCGATGGCTCGGCCCCCCGGCCGAGCTGTTCGCGCTCTTCGTCTACCTGACCGTCGTGTTCACCCTCGACGACAACTGGGCCTGGGTGGTGCCCACCAAGGAATCGGTCCTCGCCATGGCCGGCCTGCTGGGAGACGGCTTCAAGGACATCCAGCGCTTCGCCGCCCCGGTGCCGGACAACCCGCCGATCGCGCTGCTCGCCGTCGGCGGCATCGGGCTGATCGCCGTGCTCGTCGACCTGCTGGCCGTACGAATGCGCCGCGCGGCGCTGGCCGGGCTGCCGTTGCTGGCCCTGTTCACCGTCCCGGCGGCGGTGCTGCCCGACCCGATCGGCTGGCCGGCGTTCATCATCGGCGCGCTCGGGTACGTGGGGCTGCTCACCGCCGACGGGCGCGAGCGCGTGAGCCACTGGGGCCGCGCCGTGCTGGTGCGCCGATCGCGCGGCGTCGGCGCCGGCGCCCGCATGCAGGCCGACACCGCCCCGCTGTCGCTGACCGGCAAGCGCATCGGCTTCGCCGCGATCGCCCTGGCCATCACGCTGCCGGCGCTGCTGCCGACGCTGGAGCCGAGCCCGCTGTTCGGCTTCGGCGTGGGGTCCGGCGACGGCAGGGGCGGCAACACGATCACCATCCCGAACCCGATCGCCAGCCTGCGCGGCCAGCTCACCCAGCCGCGGAACGCCACGGTGCTGACCTACGGCAACACCGACAACGTCCCGCGCTACCTGCGCATGTACGCGCTGGACACCTTCGACGGCGAGCAGTGGACGATGTCGCAGCCCAAGGGGCGGCCCGAGGACCGCGTCTCGGAGGGGCCGATGCCGCCGCCGCCGGGACTGTCCACGCTCGTGCCGCTCAGGCCGATCCGCACGGTGGTCACAGTGAGCGACGACGTGGAAGGGCTCAGTTTCCTGCCGCTGCCCTATCCGTCGTCGTCAGTGGAGGTGGAGGGCGACTGGCGCGCCGACCGAAGCTCGCTCATGGTGTTCTCCACGCGGGAGACCGCCGGCGGGCAGACCTACAGAGTCACCGGGCAGGAGCCGCAGCCGTCGGCCGAGGCGTTGCGGACGATGCCCTCCGCCACCGACGACCGCGAGATCCTGACGCGCTACCTCGCCCTTCCTCCCGACCTGCCGCGGCAGATCCGCGTGATCGCCCACGAACGGGTGGCGAGCACCGACACGCCCTACGAGATGGCGGTCAAGCTCCAGTCGTGGTTCACCGGCGGCGACTTCGTCTACAGCCTGGCCACCCAGGGCAACGGAAGCGACGCGCTGGCCGACTTCCTGCGCAACCGCACCGGCTACTGCGAGCAGTTCGCCGCGGCCATGGCGGTGATGGCCCGCGTCCTCGGCATCCCCGCCCGCGTGGGCATCGGCTACACCGGCGGCGCCTTCATCGGCGGGTCGTGGCAGGTTCGCACGCACGACCTGCACGCCTGGCCCGAGCTGTACTTCCAGGGCGCCGGATGGCTGCGGTTCGAGCCGACCCCGGCGGGCGGCCTCGGCCAGGCCACGGCCCGCGTTCCCGACTACAGCCGCCCGGTGGCCGCCACCAGCGCGCCCGGGGACGGCCCGAGCGCGAGGCCGAGCGGCGGGACGGACGCCACCGACCCGGCCGACACGCTGGGGCCGCGCGCGCGTGACCCCCGCGACCCCGACGCCGGCCTGGCCGCCGGCACGCTGGGCGTGGACGCGGGCATGCCGCTGCCCGTCAAGATCGGCATCGGCGTGGGCGCCCTGCTGCTGATCGGGCTCATCCCCGCCGCCGCGCGGGCGGTGGTGCGCTATCGGCGCCGCCGCGCCTGGACGCAGGTGGGCGCCGCGGATCCGGGTGTCGCCGGCGCCCAGCTGCAGCCCCGCGCGCCTGAGCGGTCACGGGCGCCGGCGGCGCACCTCGGGAACGCGGTGCACGCGTCGTGGCATGAGCTGATCGACACGCTGTACGACCTGAACCTCGGCCACGAGGCCAGCGAGAGCCCGCGCGCCCTCGCCGCGAGGGTCGTGCGGCAGTGCGAGCTGGACGAGGCCACCGCCGCCTCGATCACCGCGATCGCCTCGGCCGAGGAGCGGATGCGCTACGCGCGCACGCCTGGACGGGTCCAGGCGCTGGAGGGCGAGCTGAGGCGCGTGCGGGACGCGCTGTACGCCGGCGTGACGCGCGGCAGGAGGCTGCGGGCCCGGCTGCTGCCGCCCTCCACTCTGCGCAGGCTGAAGGAGGCCGGCGAGAAGGTGCTCGACGGGTTCGACAGGCTGGAGACGCTGCGCCTGTGGCCACGACGCCGCGACGCCGAACCCATCGGTGACGAGCCCGCGAAGGAGCACGCGCTGACCGGCACGCGCCACTGAGCGCACCGCCCCGCATCGCCGAAGGCCCGCAGAGATCTGCGGGCCTTCGGTGTCGGCGAACCGACAGCGCTCGCGTGCCGTGCGTACGGAAGAGGCCTTACCGCCGTGCAGGAGGGACCATCCTGCCGATCACCGGGTGCGGGCCGTCCACCGAGGGGATCGCGATGGGGGCCCGCCGCGGCGGATCAGCGTTCTTCGCCCCGGCGGCGCCAGCGCTCTTCCATGCGCTCCATGAAACTCGGCTTCGCGGCACGCCGGCGTTCGGGCTTGCCGGTCGCTCCCGGCCTCGCCTCACCGCCGAACCCGTTCATGCGTTTCCAGCTGGACAGGCCCCACAGACACGCCGCGAGCATGACCACAAAGCCGCCGACACCGAGTGGGATGATCGGTGCCACGACGCCGACCATCAACAGCACGACACCCAGGACGAAGCCGATCGAGGCTTTCACCAGGCGACGCTTGTAATGGTTGCGCGGATCACTGATCCGAACGGTATTGGCCCACTTCGGGTCCTCGGCGTAGAGGGCCTGCTCGATCTGGTCGAGCAAGCGCTGCTCGTGCTCAGAGAGCGGCACGGCGCCTCCCAAGGACGGCCCCTTGTCGGGGAAGACGGCAACGGGCACCACAGGGTGTCCGGACCTCGCGGTCGGTTATCCCCAGAATACGAGGCTGTAGACGTAGGCGAAAGAAAACGTCCAACGTAGACCAAACCGGAGGTGACGTCATAGATCCATTCCATCAAACCTAGGGCGAACAAGCGAGGCCGGGCGGACCGCCTCGGGACCGAACCTCCGCGTGGCCTTGTCCATCGCCATTTCGGCCTCCCGCCAGCCCGTTTCTCGTTCGCCGAGGCCGAGCTGGCGGGTCGCCGTGCCCGCGGGGCGCAGATTTTCGACCCGCACGCCGACCAGACGGAGCCGCACGCGGTCGAGCCCGGCGGCCCCGTAGAGCTCACAGGCAGTGGCATATATCTCTTTCGCCACATCGGTCGCCTCGCGGAGCGTGCGGGCCCGGGTGATCGTCGTGAAGTCGGAACGGCGGAGTTTGACGCTCACCGTGCGGCCGATGTGACCCCCGGCGCGCAGCCGGGCGGCGACCCGCTCGGACAGCCGCAGCAACTCGCGCCGGATGGCGTCTGGATCGTCCACGTCGGAGGAGAAGGTCTCTTCGGCGCCGATGCTCTTGTCGGGGACGTGCGGGGTGACCCTGCGCTCGTCGCGTCCCCAGGCGAGCGCGGCCAGGTGGGCGCCGACCGCGCCGAACTCGCGCTGGAGGGTCGAGGCGGGCACGTGGGCCAGATCGCCCACGCTCTTGATGCCGAGCCGCACCAGGGCCTGCTCGGTGCGCTCGCCCACGCCCCACAGGGCGGCGACCGGGAGCGGGTGGAGGAACTCGACCACCCCGTCGGCGGGGATCACCAGCAGGCCGTCGGGCTTGCACTGCCGGGAGGCGAGCTTGGCGACGAACTTGCTGCTCGCCACGCCCACCGAGCAGGTGATGCCGTGGCGCTCGGCGACCTGGGCGCGGATCAGCGCGGCGATCTCGGCCGGGGACCCGAGCCTGCGCACGGCGCCGCGCACGTCGAGGAACGCCTCGTCGGAGGCGATCGGCTCGACCTCGGGGGTGATCGCGTGGAAGATCTCCATGACGCCCTTGGAGACCTCGGAGTATTTGCCGTGGCTGGGCGGGATGACCACGGCCCGCGGGCACAGGCGGCGGGCGCGGGTCATCGGCATCGCCGAGTGCACCCCGAACCGCCGGGCCTCGTAGGTGGCGCTCAGCACGACGCCGCGGGCCCCCGTGGCGCCGATGATCACCGGGGTGCCCTTCAGCTCGGGACGTTCGAGCAGCTCGACACTGGCGAAGAAGGCGTCCATGTCGACGTGCAGGATCGGGCAGCCGGTGTCGTCGGCCAGCGGGGCCCGCGCCGAGCCGGGGCGCAACCCCGCCTCGGACCGCAGAACCTGCTTGCGCGACACAGGATCATCCTACCCGAACAGGCGTTCTACCGGCGAGGGGCGCCGACCGGCCGGCCGGGACCCTCATCGGTGCCCGAGGAAGTGGAGCTGGGTGGCGATGTCGCGCAGCACCGGGTGGGCGGCGGCGGCCTGTTCGAGCGCGATGAGCGCCCGCGCGGCCCCCGGCTCGCCGTCCAGCAGCCGGCCGGGCACCAGATCGGCGAAGACGCGCACGCCCCTGGCCTCGCCGGGGGTGAACCCCGCCGCCGACAGCAGGCCTGCGACCGCCTCGCCGCTGAAGCGCCGGGGCGTGGGATCTTGATCGCCCCATCTGCCGGACGGATCGGCGAGAGCGTGGCGGGCCTCGTCGAAGTGGCCCGAGAGCGAGCGGTGGATCGCGGTGGCGACCGGGTTCGCCGCCAGAACGCTGACCACCCCGCCAGGCCTGAGCACCGCCGCGACCGCGTCGAGGGCGCTCGCGGGGTCCTCGACGTATTCGAGGACGCTGTGGCACAGCACCAGGTCGGCGCAGCCGGGCTCGAGCAGCTCGCGCAGGTCGGAGGCGTCGCCCTGGATGCCCTTGACGCTCACCCCGGCCTCGGCCGCCCGTCGTTCGAGGGCGGCCAGGGAGTCGGGGCTGGGGTCGACCACGGTGACCGCGTGGCCCCGCTCGGCGAGCGGGACGGCGAACCCGCCCGTGCCGCCGCCGGCGTCGACGATGTCGAGCCGCTCACGCCCCGTGGCGCCGACCCGGCCGGCCAGCGCGGCCAGCAGGGCGTCCCACACCACGGCGGTGCGCACCGCCGGAGAGGTGGCCGCCTGGCGTGCGGCGCCTTCGGTGCGCAACTTCAGCTCGCCTCCTAAAAGCATGTCGGTCGTCCCCAGCCTACGCCGTGCGGGCGGCTCGCCCGCCTCAGAGGGCGAGGGACGGCTTGAGCTGCTTGAACCGGGCGAGCAACCCGTTGACGAACTGCGGCGACTCGTCGGTGGAGAGCTCGGAGGCCAGGTGAACCCACTCGCTGATCACCACCGCCTCGGGAACGTCCGTGATCCACAGCAGCTCATAGGTGCCGGCCCTGAGCAGGTTGCGGTCGACGGCGGGCATGCGGTCGAGGGTCCACCCCTCGGCGTAGGTCGAGATCAGCTCGTCGATGCGCGGCCGGTGCCGGCTCACGCCCTCGACCAGTGTCGCGGTGTATTCGTTGACCGGCGGCTCCGCCCGTTCCATCCGTTCCGCGAGCACGCCGACCGGCGGCTCGCCGCGCAGCTCGGCCTCGAAGAGGATGTCCAGTGCGCGCCTGCGAGCCTTTCCCCGAGCCGACACCTCAGGCCCGGCCGAGGTACTCGCCGGTGCGAGTGTCGACCTTGACCTTCTCACCCGTGGTGATGAACAGCGGGACCTTGATCTCGGCGCCGGTCTCGAGCGTCGCGGGCTTGGTGCCGCCGGTCGAGCGGTCGCCCTGCAGGCCGGGCTCGGTCTGGGCGATGTTCAGCTCGACGGCCGCCGGGAGCTCGACGTACAGGACGTTGCCCTCGTTGACGGCCACCGTGGCCAGGGTGTTCTCCAGCAGGTAGTTGGCCGCGTCGCCGACGGTGACGCGCGGGACGTTCAGCATGTCGTAGGTCTCGGTGTCCATGAAGACGAAGTCGTCGCCGTCGAGGTAGGAGAACTGCATCTCGCGCCGGTCGACCTGAGCGACCTCGACCTTGACGCCGGCGTTGAACGTCTTGTCGACGACCTTGCCCGAGAGCACGTTCTTGAGCTTGGTGCGGACGAACGCACCGCCCTTGCCCGGCTTGACGTGCTGAAAGTCCACCACGCTCCAGAGGTCACCGCCTTCGAGCTTGAGCACCAGGCCGGTCTTGAGGTCGTTGGTCGTCGCCACTCGTTACTCTCCTGCGTCGTCATGGTCGCGCTGAGCGCCGTCCTGCCTCACAGGACCAGCAGCTCCTTGGTGGTGCGGGTGAGGAGCTCCGGGCCGCCGGCACGCGTCACGAGAGTGTCCTCGATCCGGACGCCGCCCCTGCCTGGCAGGTAGACGCCGGGCTCGACGGTGATCGGAACCCGATCCTCAAGTCTACCGGCACCCGCGGGACGCAGGAACGGATCCTCGTGGATCTCAAGGCCGACGCCGTGGCCCAGGCCGTGCCCGAAGTGCGCGGCGTGCCCGGCGGCGGAGATGACGTCGCGCGCGGCGGCGTCCACCTCGGCCGCGGCGGCTCCGGGCGCGAGCGCGTGCCGCCCGGCGCGTTGCGCGGCCCGGACCAGATCGTACAGCTCCCGCTGCCAGCCGGACACGGCGCCGACGGCGACGGTCCTGGTCATGTCGGCGTGGTAGCCGCCGTACAGCGCGCCGAAGTCCATGGTGACCAGGTCTCCGCGCTCGATCGGGCGGTCGCCGGGGACGTGGTGCGGGACGGCGCCGTTCGGCCCGCTCGCCACGATGGTGTCGAAGGCCGGCTTGTCGGCGCCGAGCTCGACCATGCGGGCCTCGAGCGCGCGGGCGATCCGCCGTTCCGTCATGCCCGGCGCGATCGTCGCGACCACGTCGGCGAAGGCCCGGTCGGTGAGGTCGCAGGCGGTGCGCAGCGCCTCGATCTCCGGCTCGTCCTTCACGACGCGCACGGACTCCACCAGGCCCTCGACCGGCGGGAGGTCGCCGCCGAGCCGCCGGTAGCGGGCCACCGACATGTCGTGGGCCTCGATGGCGGGCCGGCCCGCCCGGTCCACCAGGCCGCGCGTCACGTCGCGTTCTTGGACGACCTCCATACCGGAGCAGTCGCGGCGCGCCGTCTCGATGTAGCGGGAGTCGGTGGCGAGGACCGCGGAGGCGTCCTCGCGCACCAGCACGGCGGCGTTCGAGCTGACCAGGCCGGTCAGGTAGCGGACGTTGACGCCGCGGGTGACCAGGAGGGCGCCGAGGCCGTGCTCGGCGAGCAGGGCGGCGACCCTGGCCCGCCGCGATTGGTACATGTCGGTCATGTAGCGAACTTTACGGTCAGCGGGCGGACGTGCGACGCGGCCGGTGGCCGGCAGGTGCGCGACGCCGGCGAAGATCGGCGGCGGTCTCGCGACGGGAGACGTCGCGCCCCTGCGGTCAGGCGGCCAGATCCCTGATCTTCTCGATCAGCGCGAGGCGCTCCTTGTGCGAGCCGGCGATCGGGGTGACGTTGATCGTGGTGACCCCCGACTCCCTCAGGGCGGCGACGCGGTCGCGGACGAAACCCTCGGAGCCGATCAGCGACATCTTCTCCAGAAGCTCCATGGGCACGAGCGCGGCCGCCTCGTCCTTCTTGCCTTCCAGGTAGAGGTCCTGGATGCGCTCGGCCTCCCGCTCGTAGCCGTAGCGGCGGGCCAGGTCGTTGTAGAAGTTCTTGCCCTTCGCGCCCATGCCGCCGATGTACAGCGCCGCCATGGGCCTGCCGAACTCCAGGTAGCCGGAGACGTCGTCGCCGATCGCCAGCGAGGCCTGGGCGATGACGTCCAGCTCGCCGAGCGCGGGGTCGCGCTCGGCCCGGCCCGCCGCCAGGGAGGCGCCCCACACGTCGGCGGCCTTCTCAGGGACGTAGAAGATCGGCTCCCAGCCTTCGGCCAGCTCGGCGGTCAGCTCGACGTTCTTCGGGCCGATGGCCGCGATCACGATCGGGATGCGCGGCCGGACGGGGTGGTTGATCAGCTTCAGCGGCTTGCCGAGGCCGGTGCCCTGCCCCGCGGGCAGCGGCATCGTGTAGTGCCTGCCCTCGTGGGTGAGCCGCTCGCGCCGCCACACCTTGCGGCAGATCTCGATCACCTCGCGGGTGCGGGCCAGCGGCGCGGTGTACGGCACGCCGTGGAAGCCCTCGATCACCTGCGGGCCCGACGCGCCGATGCCCAGCACGAAGCGGCCGTCGGAGACGTAGTCCATGCCCGCCGCGGTCATGGCGAGCAGCGTGGGGGTGCGCGAGTAGATCGGCAGGATGCCCGAGGCGATCTGCAGCCGCTCGGTCTTGGCGGCGATGTAGCCCATCTGGCTCACCGCGTCGAAGCTGTAGGCCTCGGCGACGAAGACGATGTCGAGCCCGGCGCTCTCGTAGTCGGCCAGCTCGGCGACGGTCTCCTTGAATCCCCCGGCGTAGTTCAGTGCCATGCCGATGCGCATCCCGCGACCTCCTACTGATTGGTAACCGAACTATATTCTCTCGGTTCGGTCACCAAGGCCAGCCGGCGGCGCCGTCCGGACCACCTGGCCCACGCCTCCCAGCACCGGCAGAAACTCCGCGCGCAGCGGCAGGGCGTCGGGATCGGGCCGCCACTCGTTGAGCGGGACGACGCCCGGCGCCGCCACCCGCAGCCCGTCGAACAGCCGCCGGATGGACTCGCCGGTGCGGGCCTCGAAGGAGGCGTTGGCATCCTTGTACGCGTCGCGGCCCCGGGCCATCACCTCAGGGAGCGAGTCGGAGCTGACGTGGGAGATGACGATGTGGCTGCCGGCCGGCAGCGCCCGGGCGTACGCGGCGACCAGGCCCCAGGGGTCCTCCTCGTCGGGGACGAAGTGGAGGCACGCCACCATGAGCAGGCCGACCGGCCGGTCGAGGGTGAAGGCCTCGGGCAGCGCGGAGATGATCTCGCCGGGGCGCCGCAGGTCGGCCTCCAGGAAGGAGACCTCCGGGGTCGTGACGAGCAGCGCCCTGCCGTGGGCGGCCACCACCGGGTCGTTGTCGACGTAGACGACCCGGGCGTCCGGCGCCGCCGCCAGCGCGGCCTCGTGCACGTTGCCCTTGGTGGGCAGGCCGGCGCCGAGGTCGAGGAACCGCCGGACGCCGTGCTCGTTCGCCAGATACCTGACCGCCCGGCCGAGGAAGTCGCGGTTCTCGCGCACGGCCTCCCGCACGCGGCCGCCGGAGATCTCGATGACCTTCTCGGCGGCGGCGCGGTCGGCCGGCAGGTGGTTCTTGCCGCCGAGGTAGTAGTCGTACATCCGGGCGACGTTGGGACGGTTCACGTCCAGCTCCCGGGGGGGACGCTCGTCGTCCACCGTGTCCTCCTCCACCGCTAGACCTGGATGATCATAGTGCCCCGGACGGCATGCGGGGAAGGCGACGAGCGCGCCATCACCTGCCGGGACGCTCGCGCTCCCGCCGGTCAGGAGCGGCCGAGGGCGTCCAGGTCGCCGAGGGTGTCCAGGTCGCCGGGGGTGTCGACGTCGGCGGGGTCGCCCGCGTCGTCGCAGGGCACCATGGTCACCAGCTCGGGGTGGGCGCGCAGGAACGGGCGCGCCCCGACGTCGCCCTCGGCCAGCGCCCGCACGCTGTGGAAGTGCTCGCGCGCGATCAGCACGGGGTTGCGCGGCGCGCCGCCGTAGGAGGCGACCGCGACGGCGGCCCCCGCGCGGTAGGCGGCCACCAGGCGGCGCACGGCCTCCGGGCGGATCAGCGGCTGGTCCACCAGCGCGATCACCACCGCGCCGGCCTCCCGCGGCACCGCCGACAGGCCGGCCCGCAGGGACGACCCCATGCCCGTCGCCCAGTCGGGGTTGTGCACCGCCAGGGCGCCGGGGACGCCGGCGCGCGCGGCGCCCAGCACCACCACGACCGGGTCGCACCCGCCGTCCCGCAGCAGCCGAACCCCGCGATCGGCGAGCCGCTCCCCCGCGTACTCCACCAGCGCCTTCGGCGCGCCGAACCGCCTGCCGCCGCCGGCGGCCAGCAGCAGGCCCGCCACCCCGGGCGCGGTCATGCCCCCTCGCCGGCGGGCTCGCGGCCGTGGATGCGGCCGCTGGTGTCGGTCAGCGCGCGCCCCGAGCCGCCCCAGCGCAGCTGGATGAGCTCGGCGGCGATCGACACGGCCGTCTCCTCCGGGGTCCGGGCGCCGAGGTCCAGACCGATCGGGGAGCGGAGGCGCGCCACCTCATCCTCCGTCAGGCCGGCCTCGCGCAGCCGCGCCAGGCGGTCCTCATGAGTGCGGCGCGAGCCCATGGCGCCCACGTATCCGGCGGAGGTCCGCAGGGCGACCTCCAGCAGCGGGACGTCGAACTTCGGGTCGTGGGTGAGCACGCAGATGACGGTGCGCCCGTCGATGTGCGCGGTGGACAGATAGTCGTGCGGCCACTTCACCACCACCTCGTCGGCCTCGGGGAAGCGCTTGGCGGTGGCGAACACCGGGCGGGCGTCGCAGACCACGACGTGGTAGCCGAGGAACTTGCCGATGCGCGCGACGGCGGCGGCGAAGTCGATGGCGCCGAACACGAGCATGCGCGGCGGCGGCGCGAAGGAGTGGACGAACACCGCGAGGTCGTCCAGCCGCCGCTCCCCTTCGGCGCCGTACCTGCGCACGCCCGTGAGGCCCTGGGCGAGCATGCCGCGCGCGTCGTCGTCCACGGCGGCGTCCAGCCGGGCCGGGCCGAGCGACCCCGACGCCCTGGCGGGCCAGGTGACCCGGCGCGCGCCCACCCGCCCGGGACCGGACATGACGGTCGCGACCGCGACCGGCTCCTGCCGCCGCACCGACGCGGCGATCTCGCCCAGTTCGGGGAAGGCCTGCCTGGACACCGGCTCGACGAGGACGTCGATGATGCCGCCGCAGGTGAGCCCGACCGAGAAGGCGTCGTCGTCGCTCACCCCGTAGCGCTGCAGCACCGGGCGGCCGGTGGCGACGACCTCCCGGGCCAGCTCGTACACCGCGCCCTCGACGCAGCCGCCGGACACGCTGCCGACGACCTCCTCCCCGAGGACGGCCATGGAGGCTCCCGGGGGCCGCGGCGCGCTGCGGAAGGTGCCGACGACCGTCGCCAGGCCGAAGCGTTCCCCGGCCTCCCACCACCGCAGGATCTGCGACAGCACGTCACGCATGCGACAGCCTTTCCGCGAGTTCCTCGAAGGCCGCCAGGCTGTGCCCCGCGACGAACGCGCCGACGTGGGGCAGGGCGGCGCGCATGCCGCCGGTCAGCGGCCGGTAGCCCTCGCGGCCCTTGTGCGGGTTGACCCACACCACCCGGCGGGCGAGGCGGGACAGCCGCGCCATCTGCTGCCCGAGCAGGGAGGGGTCTCCGCGTTCCCAGCCGTCGGAGGCGATCACCACGACCGCGCCCCGCGCGCAGGACCAGCGGTCGAGGAACTCCTTCAGCTCCTCCCCGAGCCGGGTGCCGCCGCTCCAGTCGGGGATGGCCGCCGAGACCCGGAGCATCGCCGTGCCGGCCTCGCGATGGCGCAGCTCGGAGGTGAGGCGGGTGAGCCGGGTGCCGACGCTGAACACCTCGGTGGCGCGCGGTTCGCACCGCACCAGCGCGTGGGCGAAGCGCAGCAGCGTGTCGGCGTAGGGGGCCATCGACCCGCTGACGTCGACGAGCAGTACGACGCGGCGCGGTCGCGAGCGGCGCGCGCGGCGCCGCAGGCGGGCGGTCTCGCCTCCCCTGCGCAGGGTCTCGCGCATCGTGCGGCGGGGGTCCAGGCGGCCGCGGGCGGCCGGGGCGTACCGCCGGGAACGGCGCTGCTCGCGCCGGGCGCGCAGCATCGCGAGCAGGCGGTGGATCTCCTCGCGCTCGGCGGCGGTCATGCGGGCGACGTCGCGCCGCCTGAGCACCTCGGTGGCGCTGGCGGTCGCCGCGAGGGCCTGCCGCTCGGCGGGCTCGCGCGTCCCGGCGCCGTCGGTCGCGGCCGTGTGCCGGACGACGGTCACGACCGGCGGGGCCGTGCGGCCCGCGCGGGCGCGGTCGCCGCCGAAGTAGGCCGCGAAGCACCGGTCGTAGCGGGGAAGGTCGTCGGGGCCGGCGCACAGGGTCAGGCGGCCGGCCCAGTAGACGGCGTCCGGGTCGGCGGCGCCGAGGTGGCCCGCGGCGCGGACGAACGCCTGGGTGCGCTCGTGATCGGCGGGGACGCCCGCCGCCCGCAGCGTGCGGGCGAACCCCGTCATGGTCGCGGTGACCTCCCCCATGGCCTGCGCGTCACGCCCCAAGGCCTTCGCGTCACGCATGGCGCAGCAGGCCGTTCGCCAGGGCGGCCTCCTGGTCCTCGCGGTACTTCAGCACCGCGCCGAGGGTCGCGGCGGCGAGCCCGGGATCGAGGTCGCGGGCGCCGAGGGTGAGCAGGGCCTCGGTCCAGTCGAGGGTCTCGGCGACGCCGGGCGGCTTGAGCAGCCCGGCGCCGCGCAGCCGCCCCGCGGCGGCGGCCACCTGGCCGGCGAGGGTCTCGGTGCACGCGGGCAGCCGCCGGCGCAGGATGGCGACCTCGCGGTCGAAGGCCGGGTGCTCCAGCCAGTGGTACAGGCAGCGGCGCTTGAGCGCGTCGTGCACGTCGCGGGTGCGGTTGGAGGTCACGACGACGACCGGGGGCGTCGCGGCGCTGATCGTGCCGAGCTCGGGGATGGAGATGGTGAAGTCGGACAGCACCTCCAGCAGGAACGCCTCGAACTCGTCGTCGGCCCGGTCGATCTCGTCGACCAGCAGCACGCTGGGCTGGGTCTCGAGCGCCCGCAGCAGCGGGCGGGCGATCAGGAAGCGCCGGTCGTACAGCTCGCCCTCCAGGCGGGCGGCCTCGCCCGCGCCGGTCGCCCCGGTCGCCTCGGCGGCCTTGAGGTGCAGGAGCTGCCGGGCGAAGTCCCAGTCGTAGAGGGCCTGGGCGGCGTCGAGGCCCTCGTAGCACTGCAGGCGGATGAGCGGCGCGCCCAGCACGGCGGCGAGCGTCTTGGCCAACTCGGTCTTGCCGACCCCCGCCTCCCCTTCCAGGAAGAGGGGGCGGCCCATCTTGAGCGCGAGGAAGCACGCGGTCGCGAGCCCCTCGTCGGCGATATAGGCCCGCTCGTCGAGCAGTTCGGCGAGCATGGCGGGGTTCTCGACGTCGGACGCCCGGAGTGTCTCGTGCCGCACTCCCTCAGATTACGCGTCCCGGCGCCGGCGGGCGCCGCGGCGGGACGGGTGATCGCGCGGCGAAATACCTATTGACTTGGTAGGAATTGAAGGCAACTATGGGGGGACGGACGCCCCACGCGACGACTTTGCGAGGTCCCCCATGTCCACCCCCGCACTGGATGCCCAGCCGGTACGCGGGCCGGTCCCCGCCCCCCTGGTGACGGCCCGCCGGCCGCTCCGCACCCGGCCGGCCGCCGCGCCCGGCCGGACCAGGGCATGGCGACGGTGGGTCAGCCCCCTGGCCGCCGTGGCCCTCTGGCAGGCGGCCAGCGCCACAGGGCTGCTGCCCGAACGCCTGCTCGCCTCCCCCACCACGATCGCCGTCACCGCCGCCGACCTGGTCACCAGCGGCACGCTCCCCGAGGCCATCGCCGTCTCGCTCCAGCGAGTCGTCGCCGGGTTCCTGCTCGGCGGCGCCTTCGGCGTGCTGCTCGCCCTGGTCGCCGGGCTCAGCAGGGCGGGCGAGAACGCCGTCGACCCGCTCATGCAGATGCTCCGCGCGCTGCCGTTCTTCGGCCTCATCCCGCTGTTCATCCTGTGGTTCGGCATCGGCGAGACCCCCAAGGTCGCCCTCGTGGCGCTCGCCGTCTCCTTCCCCCTTTACCTCAACACCTTCGCGGGCATCCGCGGCGTCGACGGCAAGCTCGCCGAACTGGCGCGGACGCTGAAGCTCGGCCGCGCCGCGCTCATCAGGCACATCGTGCTCCCCGGCGCGCTGCCGCAGACGCTGGTCGGGCTGCGCCAGAGCCTCGGCGTCGCCTGGCTCGCGCTCATCGTGGCCGAGCAGGTCAACGCGGACGCCGGCCTCGGCTTCATGATCAACAACGCGCGGGAGTTCCTGCGCACCGACGTCATCCTCGTCGGCCTGCTCGTCTACAGCGCGCTCGGCCTGCTCACCGACGCGGCCGTGCGGCTCATGGAAAGGAGGGCCCTGACATGGCGACGCGGGTTCCTGGGCGAGTAGCCGTCATCCGGGGCCTGACCCGGCGGTTCGGCGAGCGCGCCGTGCTGGACGGGCTCGACCTCGACATCGCTCCCGGCGAGTTCATCGCCCTGCTGGGACGCAGCGGCTCGGGCAAGTCCACGCTGCTGAGGGCGCTGGCCGGCCTGGACGGCGGCGCCGAGGGCGAGCTGGAGGTGACCGGCTCGGTGGCCGTCGCCTTCCAGGAGCCGCGCCTGGTGCCGTGGAAGCGGGTGCTGGCCAACGTGGCGCTGGGCCTGGCCGCCCCCGACGCCGCGCAGCGCGCGCGGCGGGCCCTCGCGGAGGTCGGGCTGACCGAGCGGGCCGGCGCCTGGCCCCTGACGCTGTCCGGCGGCGAGTCCCAGCGCGCCAGCCTGGCGCGCGCGCTGGTCAGGGAGCCCGGCCTGCTGCTGCTCGACGAGCCGTTCAGCGCCCTGGACGCGCTGACCCGCATCACCGTCCACCAGCTCGTCCTTCGGCTGTGGGAGGCGCACCGGCCCGCCGTCCTGCTGGTCACCCACGACGTGGACGAGGCCCTCATCCTCGCCGACCGGGTGCTGGTGCTCCAGGACGGCAAGATCGCTCACGAGGAGCTCATCGGCGCGGCCCGCCCTCGGCACCGCGACCATCCCGACCTTGTCTCCATGCGCGACCGCCTGCTCACCGCCCTCGGCGTCGGCTCCGAGGCCGGCACCGCCCACCAGACCGTCCCCGGAGGCCGGCGATGACCGCCCTGCCCCGCGTCTCCACGAAAAGGAACACGATGATCACCAAGGCCGTACGGCTGCTGACGGCCCTGGGCCTGGCGGCGGCGCTCACCGCCTGCGCGGGCTCGAAGCCGGACGCCACCACCGGCGGCGCGGCGGAGGCCGGCTCGTCGGAGGTCACTCTCAAGATCGGCGACCAGAAGGCCGGCTCCCAGGTGCTCCTCACCGCGGCAGGAGAGCTGAGCGGATTGCCGTACAAGATCACCTGGGCGCAGTTCACCTCCGGGCCGCCCCTGCTGGAGGCCGTCAACGCCGGAGGCGTCGACCTCGGCGGGGTCGGCAACACCCCGCCGATCTTCGCGGCGGCCGCCCGCTCGAAGATCGCCGTGGTGGCGGCCGAGAGGCAGAACGTCACCGGGCAGGCCGTCCTGGTGCCCTCCGGGTCGGCCATCACCTCCCCCGCCCAGCTCAAGGGCAAGCGCGTCGCCGTCGCCAAGGGGAGCTCCGCCCACTACCACCTGCTCGCCGTGCTGAAGAAGGAGAACCTGTCCTTCAAGGACATCACGGTGAGCTACCTGCAGCCCGCCGACGCGCTGGCCGCCTTCACCTCCGGGCGCATCGACGCCTGGGCCGTCTGGGACCCCTACACCTCGCAGGCGCGCATCGGCAACGGCGCCAAGGTGCTCATCGACGGTAACGGCTACGTCAACGGCTACGCCTTCCAGGTCGCCGGGCGGGCCGCGCTCTCCGACGCGGCCAAGGCCGGGGCCATCCGCGACTACCTCGCCCGGCTGCAGCGGGCGAAGGTCTGGGCCAACACCCACCAGGCCGAGTGGGCGAAGGTCTGGGCCAAGGAGACGGGCCTGCCGCTTCCGGTCACGACGGCCGCCGCCGCCAACCGCACCACCACGCCGGTGCCGGTCGACGACACCGTGATCGCCTCCGAGCAGGAGATGGCCGACGCCTTCACCGCCGAAGGGCTGATCCCGGGCAAGGTCGCCTTCGCCGACTACACCGACCGCCGTTTCAACGACATCGTCACGAAGGACGCCTAGAGTCATGACGCTGAAATTCCACTGGTTCCTGCCCACCTCCGGCGACAGCAGGGCGATCATCGGCGGCGGCCACGGGCTCTCGCGCGGGCACGGCCGCACCGCGGCGAGCGCGTACCGGCCGCCGTCCATCGACTACCTGGGGCAGATCGCCCGGTCCGCCGAGCAACTCGGGTTCGAGGCGGTGCTCACCCCGACCGGCACCTGGTGCGAGGACGCCTGGCTGGTCACCGCGGCGCTCACCCAGCAGACCACGCGGCTGAAGTTCCTGGTCGCCTTCCGGCCCGGCTTCCTGTCCCCCACCCTGGCCGCCCAGATGGCCGCCACCTACCAGCGCATCTCCGCCGGGCGGCTGCTGCTCAACATCGTGACCGGCGGCGAGGGCGCCGAGCAGCGCCGGTTCGGCGACCACGCCTCCAAGGACGAAAGGTACGCGCGCACCGACGAGTTCCTGTCGGTGGTGCGCGGGGCGTGGAGCGGCACCCCCTTCGACTTCGCCGGCGCCCACTACCGGGTGGAGGGCGCGACGGTGGCCGAGGTCCCGGACCCGGTGCCCGAGCTGTACTTCGGCGGATCCTCCGCGGCGGCGGGCGGCGTCGCCGCGCGGCACGTGCAGACCTACCTCACCTGGGGCGAACCGCCCGCCCAGGTCGCCGAGAAGATCGCCTGGGTGCGCGGCCTCGCCGCCGAACAGGGGCGCACGCTGCGGTTCGGCGTCCGGCTGCACGTGATCACCCGGGACACCTCCGAGGAGGCGTGGGCGGAGGCCGGCCGCCTGCTGTCGCGCATCGACCCCGCCGACGTCCGCACCGCGCAGCAGACGCTGGCCCGCAGCGAGTCCGTCGGGCAGAAGCGCATGCTCTCGCTGCACGAGGACTACCGGCGCGACGGCGGCGGCGTCCACGACCTGGAGGTGTACCCGAACCTGTGGGCCGGCGTCGGCCTGGTGCGCGGCGGCGCGGGCACCGCGCTGGTCGGCAGCCACTCCGAGGTCGCCGACCTCATCGAGGAGTACGCCGCCCAGGGCATCACCGAGTTCGTCCTGTCGGGCTACCCGCACCTGGAGGAGGCCTACTGGTTCGGCGAGGGCGTCCTGCCCGAGCTCCAGCGCCGCGGCGCCCTGGACCGCGCCCTCGTCCCCGTCACCGCCTGACCCACCCGCCTTCCCACTCCGGGGCGCCCGCCCACTCTGTGAGGTTCGTCCCTCCGGGAGCTGAAGGTCGTACCCGTGGATGCGCCCGTCCCCGGTGGCCCGGGCCGGTCGTTCGCGTCCGGCCTGGGCCACCGGCATGGCGCCCCGGCGCGAGGAGTTCAGCCGCGGTCGGGGGCCTCGCCGTAGGCGTGGATGAGGGCGCGCAGTTCGGCGACGGCCTTGCGGGAGCGGGCCTTCTCGGCGCCCTGGATGCCCATGGCGCCGACGCTGGAGCCGTCGGCGAGGTCGAGCTTGGGCCACGGCTCGCCCTCGGGCATGGTGACGCCGAGCACCTCGGGCCACTCGTACCGGTGGGTGCGGACGGCGTTGACGACGGTGACGCCGCAGTCGTCGGCCTCCACCCGCAGCCGGCCGAGCAGGTGGAGGATGAAGGCGACCAGGCACCCGAAGGCCACCACGCCGATCTTGTCGGGCAGCTGGAACGGGTGGGGCAGCAGCACTGCCAGCACGATGGACCCCAGCACCATCACCGTGGCGATGCCGTACGCCAGGACCATGGCGCGCCGCGGGCGCCAGGTCACCGGCAGGGGCGGCGGAAGCTCGCTGTCAGGCACGGCGGCCCGTCCTGTGGCGGCGGCGGGTGGATCGGCGCGGCAATTTCGCTCATCCCTTCAGGTCACGCAACACCATCGCTGTCTCGATCGCCGCGACCGTGGCCTCGTACCCCTTGTCCTCATGGCTGCCGGGGAGGCCCGCCCGGTCGACGACCTGATCAAGGTTGTCACATGTCAGCACCCCGTTGCCCACCGGAGTCGACTCGTCCAGGGACACCCGGGTCAGTCCCGATGTGACCGAGTCGCAGACGTACTGGAAGTGGGCGGTCTCACCCCGGATGACCACGCCGAGCGCGACGACGGCGTCGCACCGCCGGGCCAGGGCCTGGGCCACGACGGGGACCTCCAGCGAGCCGGCCACCCGGACGGTGACCCATTCGGCCCCGCAGTCCTCGGCGGCCCGCTCGGCGCGGGTCACCAGCTGGTCGGTGATCTCCTGGTGCCAGCGGGCCGCGACGATGCCGACCCTCATCCCCTCGGCGACGACGGGGGCGGCCTTGGGCCGTCCGGTACCGCTCACCGGTCCTCCTCTCCTGCCGCGCCGCGCGCGGATCCGCCGGCGGCGCCGGCCCGCGTGCGGCTCATCGGACTCCTTCGATCTGGTGGCCGAGGCGGTCGCGCTTGGCCGTCAGGTACTTGATGTTGTGCTCGTTGGCCGCGACGGGCATGGGCACGCGGCCGAGCACCTTGATGCCGTACCCGTCCAGCCCGCGCAGTTTGGCCGGGTTGTTGGTCAGCACGCGCACCGACTTCACGCCGAGGTCGGCCAGCATCTGGCCGGCGTTCGAGAACTCCCGGGCGTCCACCGGCAGGCCGAGCTCGAGGTTGGCGTCGACGGTGTCGCTGCCGTTGTCCTGGAGGCTGTAGGCCTTCAGCTTGGCCAGCAGCCCGATGCCGCGCCCCTCGTGCCCGCGCAGGTAGACGATCACTCCCTGGCCCTCGGCGGCGACGGCGCGCATGGCGTGGTCGAGCTGCACCCCGCAGTCGCAGCGCAGCGAGCCGAGCACGTCGCCGGTCAGGCACTCGCTGTGCGCGCGCACCAGGACGTCCTCCCCGTCGCCGAGGTCCCCGTACACCAGGGCCAGGTGCTCGCCGCCGTCGATGCCGCTGGCGAAGCCGTACGCCCGCCACACGCCGTACTTGTTGGGGATCTCGGTGACGGCGACCCGCTGCACGACCCGTTCGGTGCGGCGGCGGTACTCGGCGAGCTGCTCGATGGACACCAGCGCGAGGTTGTGCTCGTCGGCGAACACCCGCAGCTCGGGCAGGCGCGCCATCGTCCCGTCGTCGTTGACGATCTCGGCGAGCACCCCGGCGGGGGTGAGCCCGGCCAGGCGGGCGAGGTCGATCGCCGCCTCGGTGTGGCCGCGCCGGGCGAGCACCCCGCCCTCGTGGTAGCGCAGCGGGAAGATGTGGCCGGGGCGCGCCAGCTCGAACGGCTCGGTGGCCGAGTCGGCCAGGGTGCGGATGGTCTGGGCGCGGTCGGCCGCGGAGATGCCGGTGCTCACCCCGTCGCGGGCGTCCACGCTGATCGTGTACGCCGTGCGCAGCCGCTCGCGGTTCTGGTGGACCATGAGCGGCAGGCCGAGGCGGTCCAGGTCCCGGCCGAGCATGGGGACGCAGATCACGCCGCTGGTGTAGCGGATCGTGAAGGCCAGCAGCTCCGGGGTGGCCTTGGAGGCGGCGAAGATGATGTCGCCCTCGTTCTCCCGGTTCTCGTCGTCGACGACGAGAACCGGCCTGCCTTCGCGGATGTCGTCGATCGCCCGCTCTATCGGGTCCAGCGTGATGTCGCTCATGCCGTTGCCACCTCCAGCCGGCGGCCGTACTGCCGCCGCCATTCACGAATGCCGAGCAGGACCATGACGAAGAAGATCCCGTACACCACGCCGGAGACGACGAGGCCGGAGTTGAACGCCAGGGGGACGCCCACCAGGTCGACGGCGATCCAGATCCACCAGAAGTCGATCAGGGCCTTGCCCTGGGCGTAGGTCGCGATGGCGCTGCCGACGAAGATGTAGGCGTCCGGGAGCGGCGCCCACGACCAGCCGGTGTAGGAGAAGAACAGGGCGACGAGCGCCGTGGCCGCGACCATGACGGCGACCAGCGTGAGGCGCTCGCCGGCGCGGCCGGGGCGCACGGCCAGCGCTTCGCCGTGCTTGGTGCCGCGTATCCAGCGGATCCAGCCGTACACCGCGAGCAGGCCGAACATCGCCTGCTTGAGCGCGTTGCCGGTGATGTGCGCCTGCACCGAGGCGACGAACAGCAGCACCGAGCCGACGAGCTGCACCGGCCAGGTCCAGATGGTGCGCTTCATGGCGAGCAGGACGGTCGACAGGGCGCAGATGTTGCCGATCAGGTCGGTCCACAGCAGGTGCTGGCCGAACAGGTCGAACCCGGCCTTGGTCCAGTTCACGACGCCACGCCCTGCCCGCGGGCGGCGACGAGCTTCTCGATGTACTTGGCGATCACGTCGACCTCGAGGTTGACCGGGTCGCCGGGCTTCTTGCGGCCGAGGGTGGTGAGCTGCAGGGTCGTCGGGATCAGGCTGACGGCGAACTCGCCGGGCGGCACGCCGGTGACGGTGAGACTGATGCCGTCGACGGCGATCGAGCCCTTCTCGACGACGTACCGGTCGAGCTCGGCGGGCAGGGACACCCGCACGACCTCCCAGTGCTCGGCGGGCTCGCGCGAGAGCACGACGCCGGTGCCGTCCACGTGACCCTGCACGATGTGGCCGCCGAGGCGCTGGTCGGCGCGCACGGCGCGTTCGAGGTTGACCGGGTCGCCGGGCACGAGGGAACCGAGCGAGCTGCGGACGAGTGTCTCTTTCATCACATCCGCCGTGAAGACGTCCCCGCGGGCCTCGACGACGGTCAGGCAGACGCCGTTGACCGCGATCGACTCTCCGTGGAGGGCTCCGGGGGCGACGGCCGGGCCGCGGATGGCGAAGCGCGCCGCGTCGGGCAGCGCCTCCACGGCGGCTATCTCGCCGAGTTCCTCGACGATTCCAGTGAACATCAGATCTCCTTGTGCGACGCGGCCGGCGCCAGGCCGGAGCGCGGGCCGATCGGTGACGTGCATGAGGAGGCAACTCGCCGGGACGTGTGCGTCTTCCGCGGAGCACGGGAGATCCACGCCGGGACTGTCACGGCGGGTGACGGCGCGGCGCGCTCGACGGCGCGGCACGCGCGAACTAACGATCGGCCCACCCGGTCCCCTCCTACTCGCCAGTAGCTTTCTTGCCACGGCGGGCCCCGGGGTGATCGGGTGCGACATGCACCACAGAGGCGTGCGGCGACGGATCGCCGGACGCATCGCGCGCTTCCTCCCATCCGGACTTTAACCGTCGGTCCTGGAGTTCCACCAGGTCAACCGGCCGATGGACTCGGCCGGGTCGCGGACTGTCACCGCCGGTTCGGAATTTCACCGACCCCGGAGCACGCTGCTCAGCTATCAGTGTGCCACGCCCGGCAAAGCGGACGTAACCCGCGATGACCCCTACGGCAAGCAAGCACTTGCTACATGGGGTACCCCCAGCTCTCGCCAGGTCCAGGCCCCGTCAGGCGCCGACATGAGGCCTGGACGCCGTCAGGCGGCCGGCATCGGGCCCCGCCGCCGTCAGGCGGCCGACATCAGCCGCCGGGCCCGCCTGGCGTCCGGGCCGTAGCGAAGGCCCTCTGGGATGACCCGGGTGCCGCGGTACAGCGCCTTGAGCGAAGCGCCGGCCCACAGGTCCTCGAGCGGCGTCGCCGGCAGCCCGTACAGCCTGCGCGCCCAGCGCGGCAGCGTCGCGAACGCGAGCAGGGTGATCATCGGGACGGCCGCCCTGAGCGCGGCGAGCCGCAGGGGCACCGGCGCGTTCAGCGACAGCAGCAGCGGGTGGGACGCCTCGGGGACGAAGTACAGGCCGGGGCGCTCGGCCTCGATGTAGGCGCGCATCTCGGCCACCGAGCCGGGGACGTCGCCCGCGCGCAGTCCGACGAGCCGGGCCGAGCGCCGCTGCTCGGCCACGAACCGGTCGGCGTCCTCGCCGCTGAGCGCCACGCCGGCGCGCCGGGCCACGGTCAGGTAGGAGTCGACCTCGCCCACGTGCACCCAGCGCAGCGCGCCGGGGTCGTCGAGCCGGAAGTCCTCGCCGGTGTCGGGGTCGTGCGCGGTGAGCGAGGCGTGGATCCTGCGGACCCTCGCGCCGGCCCTTTCGGCCTCGGCGCGGGTGCCGTAGGTGCGGACCCGGACGAACTCGGTGGTGCGCAGGAAGCGCGCCCACGCCTCGTGGGGGTCCAGGAGGGCGGAGTTCTGCACCAGGCCGCGCATCGCGCGGGGATGCAGGCCCTGCATGAGGAGCGCGCGGAAGCCGCCGACGAACTGGACGGGCTCCCCCATCACCCGCCACGTCACCGACCGCGGACCGAAGAGGCCGTAGTCCATCGCGCGCCACCCCCGCCGAACCTGTAAGTGATGCCTTACCCCGCAATCCGCCGCACACACGGGGGATGCGGCGGACGGGGAGCCTTTGGTCAAGGCGGCTATGCGGGCGGTCGTGTCATGACCGCGTCTTGGTCGTGTCACAGAATCGTGACACAGCGAATGATGGAGGTGAAGTAGTCTGTCGTACGGCATCGCCGCAGGTCAATGGGGTAGCGGACACAACCTGATTGATATTGCACAACGAACGTCGAAAAGGCGTCTCAAAAGCGTCCCGGAGATTGACCAACGGGTCATTCATTGCCAAAGTTCCCTCTAGTAACGATTTACTGCGATCCGATCTCTGGGGTGGCACCCGCACAATGGCTCTCCCCTCTCCGGCCGGGACGGGCGTTTCCGATCCCGTGGACACCGTTCAGGCCGCGACCGCCGGCACCGGCGAGACCTCCCTGGTGGGCCGTTCCCCGGCCCAGCTCATGTGGCGGCGTTTCCGCCGCGACAAGACAGGCATGGTCTCCGCCGTCATCGTGCTGTTCTTCATCCTGGTGGCCCTCGCGGCGCCGCTGATCTCGGCGGTGTACGGCAAGGACCCCTACACCACCTACGGGCTGGACGACCCCGGGCTGCTCAACGCCTACGGCTTCCCGATCCTGCCGAACGGCGGCATCAGCTCGCAGTTCTGGTTCGGCATCGAGCCCGGTCTCGGCCGGGACGTGTTCACGCAACTGGTGTACGGCATCCGCACCTCGCTGCTGATCGCACTGGCCGCCACGGCCATCACGACGGTCCTCGGCATCGTGGTCGGCATCGTCGCCGGATACGTGGGAGGGCGCACCGACTACTTCATCGGCCGCGCCATCGACGTCCTGCTGTCCTTCCCCTCGACGCTGTTCATCATCGCGTTCATGCCGGTGCTGGAGAACCTCCTGGTCAAGCCCGAGGAGGAGACCCCGGTCTGGCTGCGCGCCGCCGCGCTCATCGTCTTTCTGACCGTGTTCGGCTGGGCGGGGCTCGCCCGGCTGCTGCGCGGCAACGTGCTGTCGCTGCGCGAACGGGAGTTCGTCGAGGCCGCGAAGGTCACCGGAGCGTCGCCGGCCAGGATCATCTTCAAGGAGCTGCTGCCGAACCTGTGGACCCCGATCCTCATCCAGTCGACGCTGCTGCTGCCGGCGTTGGTGACCTCCGAGGCGGCGCTGTCGTTCCTCGGCGTCGGGATGATCGAGCCGGTGCCCGACTGGGGGCGCATGTTCCTGCGCGGGACCGAGGTCTACCAGACCGACATCACCTACCTGATGTTCCCCGGTGTCGCGCTCCTCATCTTCGTCGTCGCCTTCAACCTCCTGGGTGACTCGGTCCGGGACGCCTTCGACCCCAAGATCAGACATTGACCCGGCCACGCACCCTGCACACATCTATGACCAGGAGAGAAATGTCAGCACGAACGCGGTCCGCTCTGGCCGTCGTCGCCATCGGATCCCTCGCGCTCACCGCGGCGTGCTCCCAGGGCAACGCCGGCGCGCCAGCCACGAGTTCCGGCCCCTCCGCGTCCGCGTCCGCGACCAACCTCACGGATCTGTTCGCCCCGCCGAAGGTCTCCATCGGCACCGCGGACGACTCCAAGGGCCCCGCCATCCCGCCGGAGGGCGTGGTCAAGGGCGGCACGGTCAACATGATCGACCGTGACGACTACCCGCACCTCGACCCGGGCCGGGTCTACGACAACGTCACCGCCAACTTCCACGAGATGATCACCCGCCAGCTGACCGGCTACAAGCGCGTGGCGACGGGCGAGTACAAGGTCGTCGGCGACCTCGCCACCGATGCCGGCCAGGCGTCCGACGGCGGCAAGACCTGGAAGTTCACCCTGAAGGACGGGGTGAAGTGGCAGGACGGGTCCCCGATCACCTCCGGTGACGTCAAGTGGACCATCGAGCGGCTGTTCGCCCCCTTCATCACCGAAGGCCCGCCCTACATCCAGCAGTGGCTGACGGAAGAGGACTACAAGAAGGCCTACGGGGGGCCCTACAGCGGCAAGGAACTCGACACCATCGAGACCCCCGACGACAAGACGGTCGTCTTCCACTTCACCTCGCCGCACGCGGACGCCAACTACGCGCTGGCCATGACCGGATACGGCATCGTGCCCAAGGCGAAGGACACCAAGGAGAAGTACGACCAGGAGCCCGTCTCCAGCGGTCCGTACATCATCGCCAAGCACACCGTCGACAAGTCGATGGACCTGGAGCGCAACCCCAACTGGGACCCGGCCAGCGACCCGCTCCGCGGCGCCTACCCCGACAAGTGGCACCTGGAGTTCGGCTTCCAGGCGCTGCAGGTGACCGACCGGTTCATCGCCGACACCGGCGACGACAAGAAGACCCTCAGCTTCTACGGCCACGTCGCCGCCGAGCGCACCCAGCAGGTCGTCCAGGACGCGAAGCTGCAGGAGCGCCTGCTCAAGCAGCCCTCGCCGTACGGGGACTACTACTACTTCAACCTTGACCGGGTGAAGGACATCAAGATCCGCCAGGCGATCAACTACGCCTGGCCGACCCAGCAGATCATGCAGATCAGCGGCGGCCCCGCCAGCTCGGTGATCAACACCACGATCCTCAACCCGAGCGTGTCCGGGTGGCAGGACTACGACGCGTTCGGCATGAAGCAGCACCCCCAGGGCGACATCGCCAAGGCCAAGGAACTGCTGGCCCAGTCGAGCGACCCGACGCCGACCATCGTCTACGGGTTCAACGACACCCCGACCGAGCAGCGCATCACGGTCGCCATCAAGAACCAGCTCGCCAAGGCCGGCATCAAGGTCGTCTCCAAGCCGATGAACACCAAGACCTGGTACGACGCGACCGGCAAGGTGGACAACGGCCTGGACATGTACTGGGGCGGCTGGGGCGCCGACTGGCCCACCGCGGCCACCGTCTTCCCGGTGATCTTCGGCCCGGTCCACGACGGCGGCTACAACCAGTCGCACCTGAAGGACCCGGCCATCACCGCGGAGATCAAGCGCATCGAGGGCCTGTCCGACGCCACCGAGGCCAACCAGGCATGGGGCGCGCTCGACAAGAAGATCATGGAGACGGTCACCCCGCTGGTGCCGGCGCTGAACAACGTCGGCCTCCAGCTGCACGGATCGCTGGTGGGCGGCGCCGAGATCGACCCGATCAGCTGGGTCATCTCGCCGAACACCATCTTCGTGAAGTCCTCGTAGCAGTAGCACCTCCCGGCTCCGGGGCGCCCGCGCGGCGCCCCGGAGCGCCTCAACTGAGATCGACAGGCCATGCTCAGATTCCTGACTCGCCGGACCCTCGGCGCAGCGGTCATCCTCGTGATCATCGCCGCAGTGACGTTCTTCCTCTTCTTCGCCGTACCCGCCGACCCCGCGCGGCTGGCCTGCGGAAAGGTGTGCCCGCCCGAGTCGCTCGCGCAGGCGCGGCACAATCTGGGCATGGACCAGCCGATCTTCGTCCAGTTCGTCACCTGGCTGGCCGGCATCTTCGTCGGGCGGGACTACGAGGGCCTCGGGCACTGTCCCGCGCCGTGCCTTGGATACTCGTTCGTCAACCACGCCCCGGTCTTCGCCACGATCATCGACCGGATGCCGGTCACGATCTCCCTGACCCTGGGCTCCGCCGCCATCTTCCTGGTCTTCGGCGTGGGCGCGGGCATCATCGCGGCCCTGAACCAGGGCAAGCCGCTCGACAAGATCGCCAGTGTCGCGTCGCTCATCGGCGCCTCGGTGCAGATCTACTTCGTCGGCACGCTCGCCATGTACTTCCTGGTCTTCCAGTGGCACATCATCGAACGCCCGCAGTACGTGCCGTTCACCGACAACCCCCTCCAGTGGGCGTACGGGCTGCTGCTGCCCTGGATCGTGCTCGCGATCATCTTCACCGCCAACTACACCCGCATGGCCCGCTCCACGATGGTGGAGCAGCTGTCTGAGGACTACGTCCGCACGGCGCGGGCCAAGGGCATGCCGGCCCGCACGGTGATCCTGCGCTTCGCGCTCCGCGGCACGCTCACCCCCATCGCCACGATCTTCGGCATCGACGTCGCCACCCTCATCGGAGGCGCGATCATCACCGAGACGACGTTCAGCCTCCAGGGCATCGGGCGGCTGTCCATCCAGGCCGTCCTCAACTCCGACCTGCCCATGCTCATGGCGACGGTCCTGCTCGCCGCGGCCGCGATCGTCGTGTTCAACGTCATCGTGGACGCGCTCTACGCCGTCATCGACCCGCGCGTCCGCCTCAGCTAGGTGTCACCCGCTAGACCGCTCGACTAGGAGCCACCGCTTGACCGCCGTCACACTCTCCGACGCAAGCCCCGGCCGACGGGGCGACTCCTTCCTGTCCGTGCAGGACCTGCGCGTCTCCTTCCAGACCGAGGACGGCGTGGTGAGAGCCGTCAACGGGCTGTCCTTCGAGGTGGAGAAGGGCACGACGCTCGGCATCGTGGGCGAGTCCGGCTCGGGAAAGTCGGTGACCAACCTGGCCATCCTGGGCCTGCACGACACCGAGCGCACCGAGCTCCACGGCGAGATCTGGTTCGAGGACCAGGAGCTGATCGGCGCGAGCCGCACGGCCATGGAGCGGCTGCGCGGCAACCGCATCGCCATGATCTTCCAGGACCCGCTGACCTCGCTGTCGCCCTACCACACCGTGGGCCGCCAGATCTCCGAGGTGTACCGCAAGCACAAGGGCGCGAGCAAGAAGGAGGCCCGCGACCGGGCGATCGAGATGCTGGAACGCGTCGGCATCCCGCACGCCAGGACCCGGGTGGACGACTACCCGCACCACTTCTCCGGCGGCATGCGGCAGCGCGTCATGATCGCCATGGCGCTGGTGTGCGACCCTGACCTGCTGATCGCCGACGAGCCGACCACCGCGCTGGACGTCACCGTCCAGGCGCAGGTGCTCGACCTGCTCAAGGACCTGCAGCAGCAGATGGGCACCGCGATCATCCTGATCACCCATGACCTCGGCGTGATCGCCAGGACCGCGCACCAGGTGCTGGTCATGTACGCGGGCCGGGCCGCCGAGCGGGGCACCGTCCGCGAGGTGCTGACCGAGCCCCGCCACCCGTACACCTGGGGGCTGCTCTCGTCCATCCCCCGGCTCGGAGCCTCGGTGGACGTGCCGCTCACGCCGATCAGGGGAACCCCTCCGAGCATGCTCGCCCCGCCGCCCGGGTGCCCGTTCCACCCGCGATGCGACTACGTCAAGGCCGCCGGGCCGGAGCTGTGCACCGGCGAGCGGCCCGACCTGTCGCCCGCCACCGGGCACGGGGACGCGTGCTACCTGACGATCGCGCAGAAGCAGGAATTCCTCGGACAGATCAAGGGACGACCGTGACGACGCCGCTGCTGGAACTCGAAGGGCTGACCAAGTACTTCCCGGTCATGGGCGGCTTCGTCCTGAAGCACCAGGTCGGCAAGGTGCACGCCGTCGACGGCGTCGACCTCGCGGTGAACGCCGGCGAGACGGTGGGGCTGGTCGGCGAGTCAGGGTGCGGCAAGTCCACCCTGGGCAGACTGGTCGCCCGGCTGCACGAGCCGACCGACGGCAAGATCCTCTACCAGGGGAACGACATCGCGCGCAGCTCGCGCCGCGAGCTCAAGCCCATCCGCCGCGACATCCAGATGATCTTCCAGGATCCCTACAGCTCGCTCAACCCGCGCCAGACCGTGGGCGCGATCGTCGGCGGCCCCATGGAGATCAACGACGTCCGGCCGGAAGGCGGCGTCCAGAAGCGCGTCCAGGAGCTGCTGGAGATCGTCGGCCTCAACCCCGAGCACTACAACCGGTTCCCGCACGAGTTCTCCGGCGGCCAGCGGCAGCGCATCGGCATCGCCCGCGCGCTCTCCCTGTCCCCCAAGCTGATCGTCGCCGACGAGCCGGTGTCCGCGCTGGACGTGTCCATCCAGGCCCAGGTGGTCAACCTGCTGCAGCAGCTGCAGCGGGACCTCGGCATCGCGTTCCTGTTCATCGCCCACGACCTCGCGGTGGTCCGCCACGTCTCCCAGCGGGTGGCCGTGATGTACCTCGGCAAGATCGTCGAGGTGGGCGACCGGCGATCGATCTACGAGCGTCCGCGCCACCCGTACACCCACGCCCTGCTGTCGGCCGTCCCCGAGGTGGAGCTGCCCGAGGAGGGCGCCCAGCCGACCGAGCGGATCCGGCTGGCCGGCGACGTCCCCTCGCCGATCGACCCGCCGTCGGGCTGCCGGTTCCGCACGCGCTGCTGGAAGGCCAAGGAGAAGTGCGCCGCCGAGGCGCCTCCGCTGCTGCAGATCAGCGGCAACCGCGACGGCCACCTCACCGCCTGCCACTTCCCCGAGGAGCCCACCGTCCACGGCCACGACGTCGTCCTCGACCCCGCCCTCGCCTGACCCGCGCCTGACCCGCGCCTGACCCGGCGTGAGGCCGCTCACGGGGAGGCGGGTCACGAGGAGGCCGGTCAGGGAGGCCGGTCACGAGGAGGCGGGCGCCGCCAGGCCGGGGGTCAGGGCCGCCCGGACGATGCGGATCGCCTCCTCCGGGTCGATGCCGACGCTGGACACCACGGCCGCGTACTCGGCGGCGGCGCGGCGCGCGCGCTCGCGCCCCTGCTCGCCGGCGGCCGCCACGAACGTGCCCGCCCGCCCGCGGGTCTCGATCAGTCCCGCCTCCTCCAGCTCCCGGTAAGCCCTGCCCACCGTGTTGACGGCCAGGCCGAGATCGGCCGCGAGGTTGCGGATCGTCGGCAGCCGGGACCCCACGGCCAGCGTGCGGTCCTGGATCTGCCTGGCGAACTGGGCGCGCAGCTGCTCGAACGGCGGCACGGGCGAGGACCCGTCGATGACGATCATCGGGCGCTCATGGCTCGCCGTGCCGCCGTCGCGCTCGGAGGAGTCTTCGCGTGGAGCACCGCGAGCGCGACGACGCCCAGGAGCACGGCGGCGATCGAGGCGGCGCTCAACCATCCGGGCGAGGTGCCGAACAGCAGCACCACGGGCAGCGACCATGGCACCCCCGGCGCGGTGATCTCGCGCGCGTCTTCGATCCGCATGATGACGTCGGCCATCAGAGACACCTCGTCCTCGGCCACGACCGGGCGGGCCAGCAGATCGCGCAGCCGCAGGGCGGCGCCGGCGGCGACGCCCGCCAGGCCGATCAGCAGGACCAGGGCCGCGTACCGCACGGCGGAGTCCTGGACCGTCAGGGCGCTCACGGCCAGCGCCATCGCGACGGCGTACGTGGCCACCGCGAAGGCCGCGAACGGCCGGCCGAGCACGGCCCGCCATCCGGGCTGGACCGCGTGGGCCGCCCGTCGCGACAAGGCGGCGCCGGCACGCCGGTCGACGCTCCGCACCCACCGGTCGAGCAGCCACCGGACCACCAGCAGTCCGGCGATCAGCGCCGTCAGGATCAGCAACGGCGCCGGCTGGCGCGGCTTCGCGCCGATGAGCGCGGCGGTGGAAAGCCCGCCGTAGGCCTGTGTGAGCGCGGCGGCGATGATCAACACGGCCAGCGTGACGCTGTCGGCGATGCGCGCGCGTCGCCGCACCACCAGACGCGCGGCCAGCAACGGCGTCGGCCGGGCGTCCGCCAGACCATGCCGCGCCAGCCAGTCGCCCGCCTCCCGGAGATCGTCTGGACGTTCCTGCGGGGCGGCCCCCGATAACGGTCCGCTCGTCATGGACCCTCCCTTTGTCGCAATGCTTGTCGCAACATAGTGCGTCATACCTTGCGACAAAGTCAACCGACCGGTCGGCGGGCGCGTGGGGCGGGGGCGCGTGTCAGGCTCCGGCGCGTTCGGCCTGGGCGCGCAGGTCTCGGACGGTCTGGGCCGGGTCGTCGGAGCCGTAGACCGCGTTGCCGGCGACGAAGACGTCGGCCCCGGCCTCGGCGCAGCGTTCGATGGTCGTGGAGGAGACCCCGCCGTCGACCTGCAGCCAGATCTCGCCGCCGTGCTTGCGGATCAGCTCACGAGCCTTGCGGATCTTGGGAAGCATGATGTCGAGGAACGACTGCCCGCCGAAACCGGGCTCCACCGTCATCACCAGCAGCATGTCGATCTCACCGAGCAGGTCCTCGTAGTCCTGCACGGCGGTCGCCGGGTTGAGCGCGAACCCCGCGCGGGCCCCGGCCTTGCGGATCTCGCGCAGCGTGCGCACCGGAGCCCTGGCCGCCTCGGCGTGGATCGTGACGCTGCCCGCCCCGGCCTCGGCGTAGCCGGGCGCCCAGCGGTCGGGGTTCTCGATCATCAGATGGCAGTCGAGCGGCAGGTCGGTCGCCTTGACCAGGGACTCCACCACCGGCAGCCCGATGGTGAGGTTCGGCACGAAGTGGTTGTCCATGACGTCGACGTGCAGCCAGTCGGCGGCGCCCGCGACCTTCGCGGCCACGTCCGCCAGCCGGGCGAAGTCGGCGGTCAGGATGCTGGGTGAGATCTGTACGGCCATGATGCCGCAGTCTAGAACCCCGGCTCCCCGGCCCGGCACACCCCCGGCGGCGCGGGCGGGCAGGGCCGCCGGTCACGCGCCCTGGCACCGCCGGTCATGCGCCCCTGGCACCGCCGGTCGCGCGCCGGGCGCCGGCGCGCCGTCCGGTCAGGCCTTGTGGCCGGCCGCCCGGGTGGCGATGGCGTCCAGGTGAGCGGGATCGATCCGGCCCAGCCCGTCGGTGAGCGAGGCGAAGAACTCCATCAGGGACCGGTGGACGAAGATGTACCCTTCGCCGACCGAACGCAGGAACAGGCACTGCACGGCGTGGTCGAGGAACGGCCTGCTCGGCAGGGGGAACAGGCCCTCCCGGCGGAGTACCCGGCGGACCCTGGCCTGCTGGAGTGCCGCCCAGCCGCCCAGCAGGCCGACTCCGTACAGCGTGACCGCGAAGACGACCAGCCCGGCGAACGCCAGACCGTGATCCACGCCCGCCGTAGTCGTCACGACCAGACCGGCGAACGCCCCGCAGGCGGCGCCGAGAGCGAGAGCCGCCCGTGAGCCGGCCGCCAGCACCGACCACACCATCGGGCTCGGCACCTCGCTCCACCGGGCCTGAGGCTCGGCGCGGCGCACCGGGCCGGCGAACTGCCGTACCGCGGCCGCGGCCACCGCCGTGACGACGGCCGTGGCCGCCGCGTATCCCGCCATCGCCACCCCGCCCTGCCCGAGGCCGAACAGCGGGCCCACCGCCGCTCCCAGCCCGAAGGCGACGAGATGCGGCCGCCAACGCCGGCCCCCCCGCCCGTAGAAACTGACCGGCAGGTGTCTCTCGATCCCGATGTACCACCCGAAATCATGCCTGAGCTCCATGAAGGCGTACCTCCAAGCGGAGCGGACGGACCCGCCCCGCCCATCGGGCCGCCGCGCCATGTCCTGTTCGACGGAGAGACTGAGCAGGTCCAGCGGTAACGGGGCGAACGTGTCCCGGCGCTCCCGGCCGAACAGCGCCCCGAGGAAGGCGGCGGCGAGCGCCCCGGGCCAGCCGGACACGACGAAGGCGGGGATCACCAGGGCCAGGCTCCCGGCGAAGCCCAGAATCTGCGCTTTCATGAAGCGGATGTCCCCACCCGCGCCCCACAGGTGGTCGACCCGGTCGGGGGTGAAGAGCACCTGCGCGTCAGCGCGCATCCGGTTCGCCAGGTACGCCAGCCAGGTCACCGTCTGGTGGACGCTGAACCGAGGGCTGCTCCGGTGACGCAGCATGGTGACCGTGTAGGCGGAGAAGAGCGTGGCCAGACGCTGCTCGTCGCTGAGCGGCCCGGTGTCCGTCGCGGGCGCGCCGTCGCGATAGGCCAGCGCCATGACGCTCAGCAGCAGCGGCGAGTCCAGCATCCGCCACAGCCCGGGGTCGACGTCCAGCGCCGCCCGCATCCCGGCCAGCCCTACGCCCGCGCGGACCAGGAAGTCCTCGACCGCGGCACGTTCCAGAGGCAGGATCGTGAGCGTGCCGTACAGCTCCAGGGTCGCGTTCAGCTTCTGGTGGTCGGAGGTGCGGCAGCAGACGACGAGCGGCGTGAAGCCGTGCTCGCGCCGGAACCCGTTGATCTCCCGGACGCACTCGTCGCGGTGCTCGGCCGCCACCTCGTCCAGGCCGTCCAGCAGCACCGCCAGCCGGTCGTCCGCGACCCACGCCTCGGCGTAGCGCAGCGGGATGTCGTAGCGGGAGCCGATCTCCCGGGCCACCCACGCGGCGAAGGGCTCACGCGTCACGGCCCAGCCGGGCAGTTGCAGGACGACCGGTATCGGCTCACGGTCGTCGGCGGCGGCCCGGCCGAGCAGCTCGCGCAGCAGCTCCAGCAGCAGGGTGCTCTTGCCGGCGCCGGGCGCGCCGAGGATCAGCATGACCTTGCCGAGCTCGTCGTACACCTTGGGGACGGCACCGGCCGACCACGGCCCGTGATCCCGTCCGGAGCGCGAGGCGGTCGTCCGCCAGGGGTGCGGCAGGTCGGCGGACACTTTCAGCCCGAGCTCGACCCGCGCCTCCTGGTAGAGGGAGTGGTCGAGCACGCCGTCGATCCAGCTCCGCCGCATGCGCTCCAGCAACGCGGCTCTGCCCTGCGCGTGGTCCCCGGTGTACCCGGTGGCGGGCGTCCCGGTGAGGCCGAGAATGATCAGGCCGGCCGCCAGCAGCAGGAACCACGCCGGCCACACCACCCATCCGGACAGCCCGAGCGAGTCCAGCAGGCTCGAGGCGAGATTGGTCACCAGACCGAAGATCCCGCTGACCAGAAGGGCCGCGACGGCCAGCAGGACCGGTTTGGGACCGGTCCACCTCCGGAGGCGTCGCCGGATCACTGCGGATAATCGGGGCCGGACCACCGGGGCAGCCTCCAGGACAGACGCTCCGACAAATGAACCGCCCGATGCTACCGCGCCCCCATTCCCCACACCGCCCGAACGACAACTCACCTCGTCCCGGACATCGGAGCGGCCGGTTGTGGCCCGGACCCTCCATCCAGCAGGGCTCGACCGCCACGGCGGCTCGCACCGGCCGTACGGCACCGGGTCAGACGCGTTCGAGGTCGGCGAACGACGTCTCGATCTTCATTCCTTCGGGAAGCTCGGTGACCAGCGTCCCTCTGTGCACGGCGGCCAGCTGATAGTTGCGGTTGCTCCAATCGAGGCGATACTCCTCGACAGAGCCGACCCGGTCGCCGTCCATGACGACGATGAGATAGACCGGTATGCCCTGGGCGGCGTACTCGGCGCGTTTGTCGTTGAAGTCGACCTCGTCATCGGAGGATGTGATCTCGACGGCGACCAGGACGTCGCCGGACCACAGACGCTCGCCGGGATCCAGGCAGTGGAGGACGCTGATGTCCGGTCTCCGGAAGGTGAATCTCTTCCCGGCTTGGGTGACATGCGGGTTGCGATGGCGGTAGCGCATGTCGGTGTCCTGGAGGACGTCGATGCAGGGATGCGAGGGGCGAGCCGCCAAGAGCGCGAAGGTCAGATTGCGGGAGACGCGCTGGTGCCCCGGTGTCGGCGACTCACAGAACACCACGCGGCCGTCCACGACCTCGATCGTCTTGCAGATCTCCTCCGGCAGCGCCTCATACTCCTCCTCCGTGATGAGCAGGCTGGACGGATCGGTGGCCCAGGCTGGGAGGGGCATGTGAGACTCCTTCGGAAGGGCCGGGCTCCGCCGAGGTCGATCCTAGTGTCCCATCGGACGCACGCCCCGGCGTTCGACCTCGCCTGGGGTGTCAGTTGTGGCGGGGGCCTTCCATCCAGCCGGACTCGACGGCGATGCGGACGGCGTCGGTCCTGTTCCTGGCGCCGGTCTTGGTGATGACGCTGGAGATGTAGTTGCGCACCGTCGCCGCCGACAGGTGCAGTTCGGCGGCGATCTCCCCGGTCGTGGCGCCGGACCCGACCAGGCCCAGCACGGCGGCCTCGCGGTCGGTGAGCGGGGTGGCCGTGGCGCTCATCGCGGCCAGGGCCATGGAGGCGTCGATCACCCGCTCGCCCTGGTCGATCCTGCGGATGCTCTCGGCCAGCCGCTCGGTGGGGGCGTCCTTGAGCAGGAAGCCGCTCGCGCCCGCCTCCATCGCCCGCTTGAGCAGCCCGGAGTGGGCGAGCGCCGTGAGGATGAGCACGCGGCAGGCGGGCATCGCCCGCTTCAGGCGGACGGTCGCCTCGATGCCGTCGATGCCCGGCATCTCGATGTCGATGACGGCCACGTCGGGGGCGGTGACGAGGGCGTGGGGGACGACCTTGTCGCCCCTGTCGATCTCGGCCACGACCTCGATGTCGCCCGTCAGGTTCAGCAGGGCGGTCAGGGCGCCTCTGACGACGCCGTGGTCCTCGGCCAGCAGGACGCGAATCATCGGTGACCACTCTCCCGATCGTGTACGGCGGGCAGCCACACCCGCACCTCGAACTCGCCTTCCCCCGTGCCGCCCGCCTCCAGGGCCCCGCCCAGTCTGCCCACCCTCTGACGCAGCCCGGCGAGCCCGGATCCGCGTCGCGGGCCCGCTTCGCGGCGGGCGCCGTCGTTGCGCACCAGCAGGTGGACACGCCCGCCGGACTCGTCCAGCTCGATCACGCAGTGCCGGGCGTCGCTGTGCCTGACGATGTTGGTGGCCGCCTCGCGCACCATCCAGCCGAGCGCGTCGCCCGTCTCCTCGTCGATCTTCTTGATCCCCAGACGCAGGTCGCAGCTCGCGCCGGTCAGCTCGATCAGCGCGACGGCCGCCGACAGCTCGGCGCCGAGGTCGAGCGAGCGCCGGGCCGCCACGACGTCGCCGATCTCCTCGCGCGCCTCGCTGGCGATGGCGATGGTGGCCTCGACCTCGCCCGCGGCGCGCTTCCTGTCCACGTCGGCGAGGGCCAGGGCCAGCTCCGTCTTGAGGGTGATCGACGCGAGCGTCTGGCCGAGCAGGTCGTGCAGCTCCCCCGCCATGCGGATGCGGTCCTGGTCCACGGCCACCTCGGCCAGGGCGACCCGCAGCTCGCGCAGCTCGCGCACGAACCTGGCGTAGTGCACGATGCCGGCGGCGACCACCGAGGCGACGAGCACTCCGGCGCTCCTCTGCAGGGCGGGCACGGGCACAGGGGCCCACCCCGCGAGCGTCAGGGGGTACTCGGCGGCGGCCACGGCGAGCAGGACGCCGACGCCGTACCGGAAGCGCAGCAGGAGCAGCCCGGCGGTGGCGACGATGAGCGGAGTGTAGATCCAGACCGACCCCAGGAACGGGATCGCGCCGTAGACGACGACCGCGAACAGCAGGAAGATCCGCGCCCGGTGCGGTCCTTGGCTCGTTCCCGCGATGTGCCTGGCGACGATCCGCGCGTACACCACGAGCAGCCCGCCGAGCAGCACGACCGCCAGCAGGGCCCGGCCCGGGTCGCCGACGAGCAGGAAGGCGAGCGGGGTGAGCGCCCACAGCGCCCCGGTCGCCGCGACGACGCCCGTGGTCAGCCACTTGACCTGTGCTTCGCTCTCCTGGCCCACAGGCGGTCTCCCTATGCCCGGAAGCATCATGACTGGTACTGATCGTGACGCCTTCCGGGGCCGCGAATCAACCGCCGGGCGCGATCGGTCTTTCCTCCAGCCACCCGTTGACCCGCGCGATGCGCACGGCCTCCTCGTCACTGCGGGCGCCGGTCTTCAGCCTGGCCGCGGCGAGGTAGTTCCTGATCGTGTGGACCGACAGCCCCAAGCTGCTGCGCAGGTCGCTGCCCCGCTCGCCGGCCGCGACCGCCGCCAGCACGGTGACCTCCCGCGCGGTCAGCGGGTTGGCGTCGATCTCCTGCCCGGCGCCGTCGGAGGCCACGTCGAGATCGATGTAACGTTCCCCTCTGGCCACCACGCGGATGGCGTCGGTGAGCCGGTGGGCGGGAGCGTCCTTGACCAAAAAGCCGCGCACTCCCGCCGCCATGGCCCGCTCGAAGTTCCCCGGCGTTCCGACGCTGGTGAGGATCAGCACCGGCGGCGGCTTGTCCAGTTGCTTGATCAGGCCCGCCGCCTCCAGGCCGTCGATGCCCGGCAGCCCGATGTCGAGTAGGGCCACGTCGGGCCTGGAACCGACGACGGCGGGCACGATCTCGTCGCCCCTGGACACCTCCTCGACCACGCGGATGTCCTGCTCCTCCGACAGCAGCGCGATCAGCGCTCCTCTGATGAGATCGTGGTCCTCCGCGATCAGAACTTTGATCATTTCCCGTCTCCCGTAGCAGAGGTCAGTGCGGCCGCCATGGCGCGGCCGGGAACGTCCAGCGACAGCGTGAACCAGCCGTCTTCGATGTGCCGCCCGCTGCTCCCGCCGACCTGCGCGAGCCGCTCGTCGAGTCCGGCGAGGCCGCTCCCGCCGACGGTCGACTCGGCCGCGGCGTCGGCCCCGAAGGCCGCCCCGGGCGCGGTGACGCCGTTCCCGGGACGTACGCCGTCGTTGGCGACGGTGATCGTGACGCGGTCGCCGTCGGTCTCGACGCCGAGCAGGCAGACGGTGGCGTCGCTGTGCCGCAGCAGGTTGGTCGCCGCCTCGCGCACCGCCCAGGCCAGCGCCACGCGGACCTCCGGCGTCAGCGACGGCGGCAGCTCGGCGAAGTCGCACCGCACACCGGCGGTCTCCAGCACCCGGCGCACCCCGCTCAGCTCCCTCTCCAGCGACATCTCGCGGTAGCCCTTGACCACGGCCCGCACGTCGTGCAGCGAGCGCCGGGCGATGTCGTGGATCTCCGTGAGCTCGCCGCGCAGCCGCGCGATCTGCTCGGCCGGGATCCGCGTGGACAGCTCGGTCCGCATCGCGATGACCGAGAGGTTGTGCCCGAGCACGTCGTGCAGCTCGCGGGCGAACCTGAGCCGCTCCTCGGTGATGGCGAGCTTGGCCGCCTCCTCCCGGGTGCGCTGCAGCTCGCCGAGCAGCGTCGCGAAGATGGTCAGCCCCGCGAGCGCGCCGGCCGTCAGCAGGTTCTGCAGGGAGCCGAACAGCACCCAGCTCATCTCGTGGGACGCCGACAGCGCGACGCCGGCGACGAGCGCGGCGAAGAACCCCGCCGCCGCCCACCAGCCCCGCAGCGTGACCCCGAACGCGAGCGGCAGCATGAATCCCACGCTCACCCAGGTGGGGCCGGCCGCGAACGGCACGGCCACCGCGAGCGCGGACATGCCGCCCAGCACCGCGATGTCCCACCGTCCGCCGCGGTCGAGCACGGCCCGCACGGCCAGCCACAGGTAGCAGCCGGTGAGGCCGGTGATGAGCACCACCGCGGTCGCCGCCCTGACGGGGGGATACGCGCCGAGCGCCTCCGCCAGCGGCACGGCGGCGAAGGCCGCCATGCCGGCGAGGAAGGCCCCGGCGCCCGCGCGGGCCAGCCGCACCGTGCCGGGCCCGACGCCCCTCAGCCTCTGCGAGGCTCCCACCTGAACCACCTCTTCGCGGCGAGCAGGGAGAGGACGAGCCAGGCGGCGAGCACGAGCCACGCCGGCCACATGACCAGGAAGCCTTGAAGGACGCCCACCTCGGGCGGCACACCGGACCCCGCGTGGCCCACGTAGTCCCGCCCGAGGTAGGCGGTGCTGATCCCCTCGGCCACCCGCCCGAACGGCAGGAGGGAGGACACGGTGCGCAGCCAGCCGGGGAAGGCGGAGACCGGGTAGGCGAACCCGGACAGTCCGATGGCGAGCAGCAGGAACGGCAGGCTCACCACGACCGTGGAGCCCTGGGCGGGGATCCTGCCGCTCACCGCGATGGCCATCGCGGCGAACACCGCGAGCCCTGAGAGCACCGTCACCACCAGCAGGGCGGGGTCGGCCGGAAGGGGGACGCCGTGCACGGCGTTCGCCAGGCCGACGATCAGCGCGAGCTGGAGCAGGCCCACCGAGAGCACGGTCAGGATCTCCCCGCCGAAGACGGCCAGGTCGGGCATCTCCGTCCCGCGCAGCCTCTTGAGTATCAGCAGCTGCCGCTTCATGACGAAGGACTCCACCAGCGTCATGAAGCCCAGGGTGGCCATGCCCATCACGATGACGCCGGTCATGATGGCGACGTCGACGGGCGCCCCGCCCCTCTGCCCGCTTGGCAGCATCAGCGGCATCAGCCCGCCGAACAGGACGGGGAAGCACAGGGCGACGCCGACCGACACGGGCGTGCGCCAGAAGAGCGTCTGGGTCAGCCTGAAGTGCGAGAGCGTGTAGGCGGTCACGTCCTGACCTCCTGTCCCCGCGCGGCGGCGATGTCGAGGAAGACCTCCTCGAGCGTGGCCTGGCGCACGTCCAGGCCGCTGAGCCGCACTCCCCGGCCGTGCGCCCACCCGAGCACCGAGTGCGCGACCGACTCGGGCTCGGCGGTGACGATGACGCACCGCCGCCCGGTCACGGTGAGCGCGTCCCGCTCGCCCACCGGCAGGCCTTCGGGGCTCGCGCCGGCGGGCAGCTCGAAGGCGACCCGGCCCGAGCCCCGCCCGAGCACCTCCGACATCGTGCCCTGGGTGACGATCCGGCCCTTGTCCATGATGGCGACCCGTCCGGCGAGCTCCTGGGCCTCCTCCAGGTAGTGGGTGGTGAGCAGCACCGTCATCCCCCGCGCGGCGAGATCCTTGACCAGGTCGCGGACCCTGCGCCGCGCCTCGGGGTCCAGGCCCGTCGTCGGCTCGTCGAGGAACAGCAGCGCCGGGCTGCCGAGCGTGGCCAGCGCGATGTCGAGCTTGCGCCGCTCCCCTCCGGACATGCGCTTGACCCGGGTCGAGGCCTGGCCGGACAGCCCCACCAGTTCCAGCGCCTCGGCGACGGGCCTGGCGCCCGAGGTGAACCTGGCCCAGGCGGTCACCGTCTCGGCCGCCGACAGGTCGCCGAACAGGCCGGACTCCTGCAGCACCAGGCCGATCCTGGACCGCAGGGCGCCGCGGTCGGCGGGGTCGCGGCCGAAGACCCGCACCGTGCCGCCCGAGGGGCGCAGGTAGCCCTCCAGGATCTCGATCGTGGTGGTCTTGCCCGCCCCGTTGGTGCCGAGGAGCGCGAACACCTCGCCCTCGGAGACCTCGAAGGAGACGCCGTCCACGGCGGTGAAGTTCCCATAGCGCTTGTGCAGCCCCAGGACCTCGATCACCGGCCCGTTCACAGCGGATCGCCCACCGTGGAGGGGACGCTGGGTCCGCACATCGAGGTGAGCGTGGCGACGGTGCTGACCGAGCCGGGCGCGGACGTGCCGGCGGCCGTGTCCAGGTCGGCGATGTCGAACTCGCCGTCCGGTCTGGGCGGCAGCGGCGGGGTGGGCACTCCGGCGGGGTAGGCGATGCCGTACTGGCTCAGCACGGCCCTCGGCGCGGTCTCGTAGCGGCCCCGCAGGTCGCCGTCCTCCCACGCCGCCGCCACCAGCCTGGCGAACTTCTTGCGGTCCTCTCCCCCGAGGATGTAGATGCTCTCGGCCATCAGAGGGCTCCTGTTCTGTGCGGCGGCCGGGTCTCTCCCCTGCCACGATCCCGGTTGCGGGCGAGGGCGGGCAGATGCAGACGACACCGGCCGTCCATGACGGACATCACGGACCGGACCCGGCGGGGGCGCCGCCGATGAGGAAGTCCCCGACCGAGGACTCGGTGGCCCAGTCGAGCCCGAAGGCGCGCGCGGCCAGGTCGGCGTCGCCGCTGCCGAGCGCGCACGGCGCCATCCCCATCGCGGTGGCCACCAGGTAGAAGGTCTGGTAGAGCACGCCGACGTTCTTGAGCGTGGCGGCGTAGGCGAGGCCGGAGTACTTCCACGACACGCGCCTGAAGCGCGAGGTGACGGTGATCAGCACGTCGGGGTCGGCGAGGCCGCCGGTCGCCAGCCGCGCCACGGCCAGCATCGCCCGCGTGTCCTCGGGCCTGGCGGGCAGGGTGACGAGCCTGTGGCCGAGCGGGTCGTAGTAGTAGACGCCGCCGTCCAGGCCCTCGCACCGGGCGACGGTGAGGTACAGCTCCAGCTCGTAGGCGGCGCCACCGCCCGGGTAGGGCCTGCTGCTGGCCTCGTACGGCCTGCCGGGCACGGGCCCGTGGACGTCCTTCACCCTGGCCGCCCGGTAGAGCAGCTCGCCGAGCTGCCTGAGGGTCGGCGGCGCGGCGTACTCGCGCACCGATCTGCGCGACTCCAGCACGGTCGTGAACGGCGGGTCGGCGACGGCGGCCTCCTCCAGGGAGGGGGCGTACAGCTCCACCGCGGCGCCCTCGGGAGGCCGCTTGACCGCCGGCTCCGGCGGCAGCTCGTCCGCGAAGCGGAAGGTGGCGCCGAACGGCTGGTCGTGCCGCCCCGACCTGCTCCTCGAGTGGAAGAGCAGGTCGTGGAAGTCCCACGCCCGCAGCGCGGGGTCGCGTTCCTCGGCGTCACCGGCGAACGCCATGCCGGCGGCGACGAGATGGGCGAGCGCCTCGGGCGCCTCCTTCACCAGGACCGGGCGGGCGAGCGCCGCGAGCAGCGGCATGGCGTCCTCGGTGAGGGTGACGCGGTGCCGGGACATCGGGGACTCAAGGACGAGCCCCTGTTCGGACCTGCGGACGAACGCGAACCTCGACAGGCTCACGGTGTCCTGGGGGGTGAGGGCGGGCAGGCGGAACCCGGCGTCGCGGGCGATGGGCGCCACCCGCAGCAGCGGCTCGACCGCGTGGACGAGCACCGGGTGCAGCCGCGACAGCGTCAGGTACAGCACGGCGGCCTCCTGACTCGTCCCGCCGGCCGCCAGCAGCCGTTCGGCCAGGTCGTCCTCGCCGGCCAGCGTGCCGGGCAGCTCGCGCAGCAGCGACTCGACGGCCCGCGGGACGCCGCGCAGGGTGACCGCGCCGAAGGGCTGGGTGATGGTCACCACGCCGTCCGCCGCGTCGACGACGGCGTCCTCGCGCAGGCCCACCATGGGCATGGGCGCCGGGCCGGTCACAGGAACATCGTGATGGGGTTCATCCGCTCCTCCGGGGTGGGCTCGGCGAGCCAGCCGAGCCGGACGGGCACGTCGTAGAGGCGGCCGGGAGCGAGCCGGCGCCAGAAGTGGCGCATTCCCGGCACGATCACCTTGACGACCGGCAGGCCGATGTCGGGCCGGGTCTGGTCGAGCACGAGCATCTCCATGCCGCGCTCCTCGACCAGCGCGCGGGCCGCCTCGACGTCGTCGAGCAGGTCGGCGGTGGCGGGCCGGGCGTAGGCGGACGCGGGCACGGCGGGCATGGTCGGCGACAGGTAGGGATGGTCGGCGACGCGCGCGTTCGTCCACCAGTCGATCTGGTCGGGGTCGGGGAACCGGTAACGGGTGACGCCGTCCGGGCCCACGTCGATGACCGCGGGGATGAACTGGTTCAGCTCGGCCAGGGCGCGCTGGACGGCGATGCGCGCGTCGAAGTGGGCGCCGAAGGCCATGATGATGTCCTCGGTCGGCCCGTGGAGTCGGCGGCTGACCGCGGCGGCCACCGGGACGCCGAGGTCGTTGGTGAGGTCGAGCACGTGAAGGTCGCGGCCGAGGCCGGCGTAGACCTCCTGGAACTCGTCCATCCACGGGTCGGCGAAGGTGGCGAGGTCGAAGGCGGGCCTGCGCAGGCGGTTGTACCACCAGACGGCCACCGCGTCCCGCTCGGCGAGCTCCATGAAGCCCTGCAGGACGGCGTCCTCCAGGGAGGAGCCGGCGGCGTTGCCGTTGGAGTCGGCCCAGGCGTAGAGCGGGCCGGTCGCCTGGCCGTCGTTGTAGTAGTAGTACAGGTAGCCGGTGGGCAGGTACTTGTGCCGCCGCTCGGTCAGCGACCACACGGGCGTCCACTCGATCGCGGCGTCCTCGTCGAGAGGGTCGTTGACGAAGGAGTAGCTGGAGGTCCCGCCGGCCTCGTGGCGGGTGCGGTACTGGGTGTCGCTGTACAGCGAGCAGGCGTTCGGGTGGACGGCGTCGGCGCCGAGCTCCCGCAGGCTCGCCCGCCGCCTGGCCTCGTCGCCCTGGAAGATGCCCGAGTAGCGTTCCATGGCCTCGCACATGGCGCTGACCTTCGCCTGCAGGTCGGTCATGCCCTTGCCGGCGCTCTGGCTGCGCAGGCCCTTGCGCAGCGACCCGAGGTCGCGGACCTGCCGGGCGAAGTTGTGCCCCGCCATGTACGTCTTGACGAACGGCGTTCCGGTCTCCAGTTTGGCGAGCTCCCGGACGACGCCGGTGACGGGGCTGACGAGGTGGACGTACCGTTCGGCGGTCTCCTCGGGGTGGCGCGCGCGGTGGCCGCCGTCGGCGGTGAAGGTCTTGGGCCGCGGGCCCAGCTCGACCGGCGACCCGGCGATCGCGGTCATCATGCCCGCGTCGCCGCACTCGGGGCACTGCGGCCTGCGGCGCAGCTCATGGCGGGTGGCGCCGAGCTGCATGGTGTCGAAGGTGATCACATCTCGCTGCGCGGCGTTCCTCGTCCCCGCCAGCCATTTCACCGCCTCGGCCGCGACCAGGCGGACGCCCGCGCCGCGGGTGAGCGGCAGGTCGGCGGCGGGCAGCGCCAGCGGCTTGCTGCGCAGCCTGTCCTCCAGGTACGCCAGCGCCTGCCTGTGCCCTTCCAGCCGCTGCGACAGGCACCGCCAGCAGCCTCCGCCGGTCCCCGGCTGGAAGACGGGCCCGATCCACAGGACGGGGCCCACCGTGCGGGCCGGCAGCCACGGCCGCCCGTCCGCCAGGTGCGTCCTGTTGATCTCCGCCAGTTCAGGGCGCAGGTAGTCGTCGGTCAGCACGACGGTCAGCGCCGCCCCCTCCCCCGGGCCGGTGACGCGCACCCCCTCCTCCGCCAGCAGCCGCCGGAGCTCCTCGCCCGGCACGTCGCCGATGGTCAGCACCTCGGCCCGCGCGGCCCGCACCGCGGCCACCGCCTCCTGCCCGTCGCGCCCCGCCATCTCCCAGAAGGCGGCCGTCCCCCGGTCCAGGTCCTCGGTGACGTCGACCACGAGACCGCGCTGCCGGAGCGTCTGCAGCACGTAGTAGACGTTCTCCGGCGGGACGTCCGGCTCCACCGCGACCAGGATGTCGTGGACGGTGTGCTTGCCGTCGAGCAGACCCGCCACCGCCTCGATCGACCGGCCGGTGAGGACGTGGGTGTCGCGCTCGGAGATCAGGAAGACCCCTTCTCCCTCGATGACCTCCACCCTGAAGTGGCGGCGAAAAGCTGGTCGGGCGTCCATGGCGTTCCCTTCGGATCAGTGCACGAGGCGGAGCGAGGCGACCTGGTCGTCGGCCAGCCGCAGGAGGGTGAGCCCCGCCGCGGCGAGCCCGTTGACGGCGGACAGCGCGAGGCGGTCGGCGCGCCGCCGGTCGGCGAACCAGCGGCCGGTGTGGTCCCTGCGGCGCAGCAGCTCGGCGGCCAGCCCCCGCGCGGACCGCTCCAGGGCCTCCTCTCCGGTGAGGCGGGCGGTGTGCAGCGCCACCTCGGCGTCCACCACGAGCCGCGCGCACGAGCGTCCGGCGTCGGGCGCGCAGTACCTGGCCACCCGCTCCCGCAGGGCGCCGGGGACCTCGCCGGTGACCAGGTGGGCCGTGGCGACGGCGGCCAGCAGCGAGCCGGGCGTGCCGAGGCCGAACCGGTGCGCCAGCAGCGGGCCGGAGGCGGCGCCGGTCCTGCCGAGCGCGGCCGCGCTGACGGCCAGCGACCACACCAGCCCGTCCTGCCCGGTCGGCAGCCCTTCGAGCGCGAGCACCCCCGGCGGGTAGGGCGGGCGAGCCGCGACGCCCGAGGCCAGTTCGGCCAGCAGTTCCTCGTGCAGCCGCCCGGCGAGGGCTTCGGCCGCGGGGACCGCCGTGGGCGAGGCCTCGCGCAGCTTGTGCAGGGCCAGCAGCAGCCCGGCCCTGCCGAGGACGGGCTCGGCCGACGTGGGGCGGGAGAGCTCGGCCTCGGCGAGCGGCACCAGCTCGGCCGCCCGTTCGACCAGCCTGGGGTCGGCCAGTGTGGCGCCGCAGCGGCTCAGCGCGTAGATCGCCGAGCCGATCCCCACGAAGGCCCCGACGGGAGCGAGCGCCCCGCACATCCTGCGGTAGACGGCCGAGCGGGTGGACAGCGTCGCGAACTCGGCCGAGGCGTCCAGCGCGTCCTGCGCGGCCGTCCAGTGGCGGGGGGCGCCGGTGGTGGCGTACAGCTCGGCGAGGAAGACGGCCAGGCCCGCGGTGCCGGTCAGCAGGTCGCCGTGCAGGGGTTCGATCTGGTCCAGCCCGTGCGCGGGGTAGGTGACCACGCCGATCCAGCCCGACCGCTCGCCGGCGGGCCCGCCCGCGGGCGAGCCGAGCGGGACGGCGGTGGCGAGCACCTGGTCGGCCAGCTCGCCCGCGCGGGCGAGCAGCACCTCGCCCTGCGGCTCCTCCCGGCGGCCCGACAGCTCGTACAGGTGCAGGCCGATCTCGCGCACCGTGCGGGGCCGGGGCCCGGCGCCGGGGAATGACGCGGGCAGCTCGCCGGCGCCGGTGAAGTCAAGGCAGGTCTCCAGAACGGCGAGGTGCTCGTCCACGGGGAACCCCGCCAGGTCGGCGAGACGGTCCTGGAGCCGCTGCCAGGCCGTGCCGGAGAAGTGGCCGGGGATCTCGACGTCGTCGGGGGTGAACACCGAGTCCGACCCGGGTTTGGAGACGAACAGCGGGACGTCCATCCGGCGGAACGCGTCGATCTCCTGCTCGACGATCTCCAGGATGTCCTCGCGCCCCGGGTCACGCCGCAGCGTCTCCCTGGCGCTGCGGAACAGGTGGGCCAGGGCGACCTCTCTGGCCATCCCGTCGATCAGCGCCCCGGGGCTCAGGCTCATGCCGAGCAGGTCGACGCAGTCGAAGGTGCTGCGCCAGATGTAGCGGACCGGGGCGTCCTTCAGCAGCGCCAGCGGGCCGCGCGCGTCTGCCAGCAGCTCCTGGTTGCGCGCGAGGCAGGCCTGCATCAGCCGGTAGCCCTCGGCCACCTCGTCGGCGTAGCGGCTGGGGTCGGCCAGCTCACCCGCGCCCCAGGTGGGCCGGTACGGGGGCGCCTCCCAGCCGAGCGGGTACCCCGTGGAGTTCCGCGCGATCTGCTCCTGCAGCCCTGCCATGCAGCCGATGTCCTGCGCCTGGACGCCGCCCGCGATCACCCGGGGGAAGCTGATGACGGCGGTCTTGGCCACCGTCTCCTCGACCTTCCCCCACAGGGACCGGATGCGGTCGCCGATGAGGGACGGCTTGCTGATGCGGGCCTGCAGGACGTTCTCCAGGTCGATGAAGACCGGCGTGTCCCCCTTGGCGACCAGGTTGTCCGCCCACAGGTCGCGGCACTCCAGGAACTGCGCCAGCCTGGCCAGCATGCCGAGGCGCGTGTAGTAGCGGCGGACGCCGTCCTCGTCGGCGGCGGGCTCGGCGGTGACGTACTCCTCCCAGCCGTAGGCGCCGCGCAGGACGACCTTGCGGGTGTGCAGGGCGAGCGGCAGCCCGTGGTTGTTCAGCAGGGCGCACACGTCCATCAGGCCGACCACCGAGCGCAGGTCCTTGGGCTTGTAGACCACCCGCTCGCCCGAGGCGAAGGTGAGCAGCGTGACCACCCTGCCGTGGTCGTGCGGGTCGCCGGAGTCGCCGGAGTACCCGGTGACCGGGCCGGGAGCGGCCCACCCCCACAGCGTCCTGCGCAGCTCCGGCAGGTCGGCGTTCAGCCGGTCGAACAGCTCGTGGACCACGCGCCTCCACTGCAGGCAGGTCGTGCCCATGACGTAGGCGAGGCCGGGCAGGGTCTCCAGCCGGTCGAGCCAGCCCGCCTGGCTGACGTCCAGGCCCGGGCTCTGCAGCCAGGCGGACACGTCGTTGGCGGTGCCGGCGAGCTGCGCCTCGAACGCGAAGCCCGAGAAGCAGACCTGCGTCAGGCGCTCGACGAGCTGTCCCGCGATGTCCTCGCACGCCTCGGCGGTGACGGGCACGCCGCGCACCGTCCCGTCCTTGATGTCGACCAGCCGGTTCACCGCCCGCCTGAACGCGACGAACGGGGAGCCGGGCCGGCCGGACGCGGGGTCGGCCGCGGCGGTGGGCGGCTGGGCGAGCAGGAAGTCCACCAGGGCGTACCCCCAGTCGGGGAGCCTGCGCGGGTCGGCGAGCCGTACGTCGACGAGCCCGGCGCCGAGGTCGCGGCCGGAGCGCCTGCGGTGGTGCAGCAGCGCCCGCTTGGCGTCCTCGTCGTCGCCGACGGCGGCCTTGAGCCAGCGTCTGGTGCGCTCGGAGGCCTGCCGCGGGCTGCGCCCGGCGACGGGGACGAAGAACTTCCCCGACACGCGTTCGGGGAAGGGCGCGGCCGCGGCCAGCACGGCTATCAGCCGTTCGTCCCCGCCCGGCACGGCGAGCAGGCCCTCGCCCTGCGCTTCGGCGTACCCGGGGTGAACCGAGACCGTCATCTCAGACCTCCTGTCGGCGGACCATTCGGGCGAAGAGCGGGTTCTGGTCCATCAGCTCCTCGAAGGGGCCGTCGGCGACGACCCTGCCCTGGTCGAGTACGTAGATCCGATCCGCCGACCTGATGGTGCTCAGCCGGTGCGCGATCACGATGCGGGTGATGTCCAGCTCGGCGATCCTCCGGCTGACCAGCGCCTGCGTGTGGTTGTCCAGGGCGCTCGTCGCCTCGTCGAGGATGAGGATCCGCGGGCGCTTGACCAGCGCCCTGGCGATGAGCAGCCGCTGGAGCTGGCCTCCGGAGAAGGACGCGTTGTCCTCCCCGACGACCGTGTGCATGCCCATGGGCATCGCGGCGATGTCGCCGTCGAGGTCGGCCAGGCGGGCCGCCCGCCAGGCGTCCTCCTCCACCGCGCCGGGCACGTCGCCGATGATGTTCTCCATGATCGAGCCCCGCAGCACTCTGGCCTGCTGCATCACCACGCCCACCTGGGTGCGCACCCGGCGCAGGTCGAGGTCGCGCACGTCGCCGCCGTCGTAGAGCACCTGGCCGGTGCGGGGAGGCTCGAAGCCGAGCAGCAGCCGCACCAGCGTGGACTTGCCCGCGCCCGACGGGCCGGCGACGGCGACGAACTCACCCGGCCGGAACACCATCGAGACGTCGTCGAGGATCCGCATCGCGGTGCCCGGGTAGGCGAAGGAGACCCCGGCGAGCCTTACCAGGCCGGTCAGCTCGCCCGGGTCCTTGGCGCCCGGCGGCGTCTCGGCCGCCCGCTCCAGCACCGGCCGCAGCCGCTCGAACCTCGGCAGCAGGGCGAAGCCCGCCTCCACGGCCCTGTTCATCTGGCCGAGCGCGAGCACGAACTGGCCGAGCGCCACGGCGGCGATGACGAAGGACGCCGCGGGCACGCCCAGGGCCAGCCCCGTGACCGCCAGCAGGAGCAGCAGCGCGGGCTGCGCCGAGGCGCCGATCGCCGCCGAGACCGCCCGCTCGCGCTGGGCCGCCGCGGCGGCGCGCTGCTGGGTGGCGAACAGCCGCGACCACAGCCCGAACACCTGGGCCTCGCGGCCCGCCACGTGGATCTTGTCGATCGCGCCGAGGCACGCGTACAGCAGGGAGTAGATCTTCCCGTACTGCTCGTGCATGACCAGCTCGTGCCGCTGCTGGCGGACCGCGCGCCCGGCCAGCACGGCGAGCAGCGCCGCCACCCCTCCCAGCGCGACCAGGGCCAGCCGCCAGTCCACGGCGACCAGCACCAGCAGGCCGAGCAGCGAGAACATGCCGCCGAGCAGCGAGTTGACCGCGGCCTCGCCGAGCGACTTTCGCATGTCGGAGACGGCGTTGGCCCGCTGGACCAGCTCGCCTGTGGAGTAGCGGTTGAAGAACGGCAGGTCCAGGGAGATGAGGTGGCTCCAGACGGCGGGTTCGAGCCGTTCCTGCAGGCGGCCGTGCACGCGGACGAGCAGCGAGTTGCGCAGCGCGAGCAGCAGGGCCCCCGCGCACACCATCCCCGCGATGATCACCGCGATCCAGGCCATCGCCGGCCGGTCGGCCGGGTCGGCCGCCGACCGCAGCAGCGTGAAGGTGAACAGGGGGACTCCGAGCGCGAGCAGCGCGGCGCCGCCGCCGGCCGCGACCAGCCAGCCCAGCTCGCGGCCCGCGCCGCGCAGGCCGAACCTGAGCAGGGCGAGAGGCGAGGCGAGGCCCTCGCCGAGGGGCGGGTAGACCTGCCAGGCGTCCGGGGCGAGGCCCGCGGCCACGGCCTCGGTCACCCGGCACGGCTCCGAGGCGGGGTCCGCGGCGCGGTAGCCGCCCCGGTGCGGCAGCAGCGCCACCGGCCGCCCGCCCTCCCGGGTGAAGCCGACCATGGGGACGGTCGCCGTACGCCACCACCGCCCTTCCAGCCGCACCCGGCGGTGCCTGACCCTGGCGGCGTCCAGCGCCGCGCCGAGCGGATCCCCGGACGCTGGGCCTGCGTCCGGGGCCGCCCCCAGCGGGTCGCCGGACGCAGGACCGAAGTCCCGCGCCGCGAACCCGCAGTGGTCACCGAGCGCCTTGACGACCTTCACGGCGTGCTCGGCGCCGGTCCGCGGCCGGTCAGGAGAGGGTGGCGCGCCGGCGGCGACGCCGACGTCCACGAAGGACCGCCGCAGCGTCTCGCCGGTGGCCGCCACCCTGGCCGCGCGCCAGTTGTCCCTGTCGGCCTCCTCGGCCTCGGCCAGCAGCAGCACCTGCGCCAGCGCCCCGCGGTGCAGCGCGCGCAGCTCGCGGTGGCCCGGCGGGTCCTGCGCGGCGCCGGGGCGGCGGGGGCCGCCCGCGCCGTCCGGGCCCGCCTGCGCCAGGCGGTGGGTCCAGGCCGACAGCGCGCCCGCGTCCCTGCGGACGCGGCGCACCGACGTCCCCTCGGCCGGGGAGGCCGTGACCGTGTAGCCGCGCGGCGGGTCGGTCGCCGCGAACCCGTGCATGACCTGCCCGGTCTCCACCCGCACGACGCGGCGCCGCGGCCCCTGGCCGTCCGCGGGCGCCAGCAGCACGTCGACCGAGCCGCTGACCACCAGCCAGCAGGCGTAGGGGTCGATCAGCTCGATCTCGCTGACGGGGTAGCCGGCCATGCGGCCGTCGCCGCGTGCGCCCCCGCCCGTCATGGCGTCGCCGCCGGGACGGCCGTCCCCGCCGGCGTCGCGCGGGGAAGGCCGGTCGTCGCCGCGGGTGTGCCCGTTCGCGCCGTTGTCACTGAGGGGGTGTCCGTTCATGCGGCTTCCTCGACGAGCGTGCGATAAGGGCCGGGCTCGGCGATCAGCTCGGCGTGGGTGCCGCGCTGGACGACCTTGCCGCGGTCGAGCACGAGGATCAGATCGCTGTCGCGCACGGTGCTGAGCCGGTGGGCGATCACCACGCACGTGCAGCCTCTGGCCTTGAGGTTGGCGTCCACCATGGCCTCGGTCTCGGCGTCCAGCGCGCTGGTGGCCTCGTCCAGCACCATCACCGACGGGGACAGCGCGAGCGCCCGGGCGATCTCCAGGCGCTGCCGCTCGCCGCCCGACAGGTTGCGTCCCCGCTCCTCCACCCAGCCGCCCGACAGCCCGCCCCTGCGGTGGACCACCTCGGCCAGGCACGCGTCGCCGACCGCCCTGCGCAGCCGGTACGCCGGGACCGTCGGGTCCCAGAGCGTGAGGTTGTCGGCCACCGTGCCCTCGAACACCTGCAGGTTCTGCTCGACGTAGCCGATCGAGGTGCTGAGCGTCTCCCGGGGCGTCTGTTCCCGCGGCACACCGTCGAACCTGATCTGCCCCGACCACGGCGTGACCGCCCCGGTGAGCAGGCGGGCGACCGTGGACTTGCCACTGCCGGTGCGGCCGACGATGGCGATGCGCCGTCCGGGCTCGGCGCGCCACGACAGCCCCTCGATCACCGGGCCGTGCTGGCGGTCGTAGCCGAAGGTGACCTCGTCGAACTCCACCAGGCCGCGCAGGCCGCCGGCGCCCTCGGGGGCGCGGGGCGGCTCGGCGTGCCGGGGGTCGGGCTCGGCGCAGAGCGCGTCGTCGAGCATGCTGGTCTGCGCGACCACGACCTGCGCCTCCGCGCCGACCCCCACCAGCGAGGACATCGGCACGAGGAAGGCGCCGACGAGCAGTTGCGCCGCGATGACGGTCTCCATGGTGACCTCGCCGCGGGCCATCAGCACCGCCCCGGTGATCACCATGGTGGCCCCGGCGAGCGAGCCGAGCGCGGCGGGCACCACCATCAGCCCTTGCGTGACCCGCATCAGCTCCTGGGTCGCCGACATGGTCCGCGCCGACAGCCCCGCCCACTTGGCGAAGAACCAGCCCTCGGCGCCGTCGGCCTTCAGCGACTCGGCCATCGAGACGCCGTTGAAGGCCATCCCGTCCCTGCGGTGCTCGTCGAAGATCAGCCGTTGCTGGTGCGGGGCGGTGCGGCGGCTGACCGCGCGCATCGCCACCAGGTTGACCGCCGCCAGCAGCGCGGCGACCGCCGCGAAGGCCGGGTGGAAGGCGAACAGGATCGAGGAGTGCACCACCATGGTGAGCAGCGCCGCGATCGCGGCCGCGACCCGGTCCGACAGCAGCAGGGCGAGGCCCGCGCCGAAGGACGTCCTGGTGACCAGGCCCCCGGTCGTCCGCCGGTGGAAGTGGTCGCCGGGCAGCCTCAGCATCCGCCACACGTAGCGGCCGGAAAGGTCGGCCGCCATCGCCATCTGCACGGCCGCGAGCAGCCGCTGCTGCGCCCACACGCCGGCCAGGGTGAAGCCGACGCAGCCGAGCAGCCCCAGCAGCACGGGCGCCGACCAGGCGGCGTCGCCCGCCATCAGCACCTTGCCGAGCAGCAGCCGGGTGAGCAGCGCGGTGACCGCCGCGGGCAGGGCCAGCATGAAGGCCATGACGGCGACGGCCAGGAGCGCGGACAAATACGGCCGCACTTTCGCCAGCGCCGAGCGGGCCATGGGGAAGCGCGCCCCTCCTGGGGTGAAGCCCTCGCCCGGGCGCGGAACCAGCACGATTCCGCTGAATCGCCGCCGGAACTCCTCCCTGCTCAGCCGGATCCTGCCCACGGCGGGGTCATTGAGGTAGGCCCACCGCTTGCGCATGCCTTCCAGCACCACGTAGTGCCGCTGGTCGACGAAGATCATTGATGGGACGGGAAAGGTCTCCAGCTCGTCGGCCTCCACCCGCCAGCCGCCGATGGTGAAGCCGTACTCCTCGGCCGCCGCCTTGAGCCCGGCCCCGGTGAGCCCGTCCCTGCCCACGCCGCAGCGCTCCCTGATCTGGTGCAGGGGGACGCGCAGGCCGTGGTGGGCGAAGATCGTGCTGAGGCAGGCGGGCCCGCAGTCGGCGTCCTCCATCTGCGGCCGGCGCTCGGTGCGCACGGGCCTTCGCCTGGTCGTCGCCGGGCGCTCACCCACGACGGCCTCCGTTGAACAGGGCGTCCACCGGCCGGACGACGGCGACGGTGATCTCGCCGGACACCGGGGTGAGCGTCGCGCCCGGCCAGGCCTGCCCGTCGACGTCGACGGTCACCAGGTACCGCCCGTCCGCCCGCAGCGCCTCGCCGAACAGCGGGCGCAGCAGTTCGCCCGAGGCGGGGTAGGGATCGACGGCGCTGACCCGGCCCCGCAACGCGCCCGCGCCCGCGCCGTCGCCGGCGAAGGCGACCGGCTGGCCGGGGGCGAGCGCGCCGAGCCTTTCCCTGCCGACGAGCAGCAGTGCCCGCAGGGGTCCGGCGGCCGGATCGACGGCCGCGACGGCGCCGCCCGCCGCCAGGGGGGTGCCGGGGGCGGCCGTGCGCAGCACCCGGCCGCTCGCCGTGCCGGTCACGACGTGCCTGCGTCCCCGCGCGTCGGCGAGCACGGCCAGCGGCGTCGTGGGGGTCACCTCCTGGCCCGGACGCACCAGGACCTCGGCGAGGCTGCCGGACACCGATGCGGTCACCGGCACGGGCCCGCCCCCCACGACGAGCACGCCCGTGCCGGTCACCACGTCTCGCACCTGCCCGAACCAGGCCCAGCTCGCCGCGCAGGCCGCCACCAGGATGAGCGCGACCGCGGCGAGCCACGCCTTGGTCCGCACCGTGGAGACGAGCTGGTCGATGCGCTCGCCTCCGGGCGCCTCCACCGCGGTCATGGTCATCGGGGATCTCTCCCAGGGGAGTACTGCAGGCAGAAGCAGAGGCTGAGCAGGCACGGAGGAGGCGGCGGGGCCTCGTTCCCGTCGAGGATCTCGATGACCAGCTCGTCGCCGGGCTCCGGTGGCAGCACCGGGGCGACGGATCCCTCGGCCAGCCGGATGTCGAACTCGGCCAGCACCACCAAGGGCTCGCGCTCGTAACGCTGCCGCAGCTCGGCGTCGAGCCACGTCTTCGCGGTCAACTCGCCGAACGCTCTGCGCTGGGCGGTGTCCCACCCGGTCGTGTCCACCGTCATCGAAAGTCCTCCCGCCGCGGGTTTGTGAGATGCTCTTTCGGGTGGGGTGGTGGGCATCTGGACTGCCCACCGCCCCACCTGGATCATGCGAAGTCGTCAGTTCTGCGCGCCGGAGAAGCATCCGGTCGGGCAGCTCACGGTGCCGATCGTGCCGAGGGCGCCGCCCGCGGACGATTCGAGGCTCTCCAGGTCGATGGCGTGGCCGGGCTGGGCGGGCAGATCGGGCGGGGGCAGCTCTCGCGGCCAGTCGACGCCCGCGTCCGCGAGCGCGGCGCGCGGGTCGCGTTCGAACTCCAGCCTGATCGACTCGTCGGACCAGGCGCGTGCGACGAATCGGGCGAGCTGCGCCCGCAGCTCCGGGGTCAGGGGTGGTTCTTCCAGCATGAGGTCACCTCGTTGGTGAGGCCCCGGGAGTCACGGACACCGCTGGTCCGCGCTTCCGGGTAGGTCAGGGGGGGTCGGCCGCCTATGAGGTCCACATTCGCGATCAGCGGCAAAGCACGCCAGAAACAACTAACACCGACATATCGTGACGTTCATCACTTCTGGTAATCCGGCTTTCCCGATAGGAGCCGCTGCTCCCGATGCGCGAACCCTCGCATCTCTCGCTGAGCCTCGCGGGCCATGTCGAGCATGCGGCCCAGTTCCTTCTTGACGACGTCGGACTCGCCGTCCACGCCGTCGAGGACCCTGCGGCCCTGGCCGGCGATGGCGTCGAGACGGCTGCCGAGGATGCCCTCCAGCTCGCTCATCGCCCGCACGCGCTGCGCCGCCACCTCGACCGCCGCCAACTCGGCCCTGGTCGCGTAGAGGAGCCTCGCCGTCTCGGCGAAATGCGTCAGCCCGGCCAGGGGGATGGCCGCCACCGAGACCGACAGCGTCCAGGACAGGCCTCCCGCCAGATCGTCGCCGAGTGACATCGACTTGAACGTCTCGGCGATCGCCACCAGCAGGAACACCGGGAGGTTGTAGGGCCGCGGGAGCAGTCCGAGCGCCATGGCGGCCAGGAAGACGGCCGACGCGGCCCACCACTCCCCCAGCAGCGGCAAGGGCAGGTACACCAGGAGCGCCATCACCCCCACCGCCCACCGGTGCCAGGGCCCGCGCGGGCCGGTGCAGCCGGCCGCGATGTAGAGCGCGACGACCGCCGTCGCCAGGATGACACCGGGGACCTGCCAGGAACGCGAGTCCTCGATGTAGTGCACGAACGTGGGGCTCATCAGGTACAGGCCGAACGCCACGATCGCGGCGCGGCCGAGCCGCACCTCCAGCGGCGCGCGAACGGCCACCCTCGATCTCGGAACCCCTGTCTGGGTCACAAACGGATCATGGCAACCGATTCCGGCGAAGGCAACGCATCACCGGACGCTTTTCGCAAAGGGCTTTCCATGGCGCCTTCGAGGCGCCTTTCGCAGACGGCTTTCCGCGCATCCGTGAGCGCCGTCCGGCCCGCCGTGGAGCACGGCGGCCCGGTGGCGTCAGGTCCGTGAGCGCCGTCCGGCCCGCCGTGGAGGACGGCGGGCCGGCGGCGTCAGGTCCGCCGTGGCACTCAGCGGCGGCGGGCCGGCCGGGTGCCACGGCGGAGGTCCTGGTGGGGGCGCCCATACAGGGCCGCACCTCCAAGATCGCTCAAGCGTGCGCGTCCAAGACCGCTCAAGCGTGCGTGTCCAAGACCGCTCGAGCGAGCGCTTACGGGATCGCTCAAGCTGCGCCTACGCGAGAACTCTCGAGCGTGCGCTGACGAGAGCGCTCAGGCCTGGGCTTCCATGCCGCAGCCGTAGGTGGAGGCGGTGCCCAGGCAGCCGCCGACGGTGCTGATCGAGCTCACCGAGCCGAAGCAGCCGTCGGCCGGAGCCTCGGTGCCGGCCGCGACCTCGAGCTCCTCGACGCTGAACTCGCCGGCGGGCTTGGGGGGCAGCGGTGGCGTGGCCACGCCCTCGGGGTAGGCGATGCCGTACTCGGCCAGCATCAGCCGAGGCTCGCGACCGTAACGGCTCTTGACCTCGCTCTCCGACCACGCGGCGGCGATCAGCCTGGCGAACTTCTTGCGGTCGTCGTCGCCGAGAATGTAGAGACTTTCGGCCATCGGGCCACTCTCCTTCCGCCCCGGCCCACGGGCCGGGATCCGACGGGAGTGGCAGCGGGCATCTGGACTGCTCGCTGCCCCTTCGTTGCAGCACCAGACTCGCCCGCGACGACCTTCGGCGGTAGAAACAACTAACACGAACCGTCCGTGATAACTATCATCGACCGCCCTCCCGGGGCGTGCCGCCGGCCCACAGCACAGCACGCGGCTAGCGGCGGTAGCGGCGCGCCACCTCGTGGAAGGCCGCCTTGGGCGTCCAGGCCGCCGGATCGCCTTCCGTCACCTTCACGATGCCGAACCCGGCTTTGTCGAGATCGAGTCGCGGGTCCTCGCGGTGCGGAAACCCCCGCATGGCGAAGGTGAAGACGAAGCACCCGTGAACGCCCGCCGTCCGGTAGAGGTCGATCAACTCGCCGAGGTAGGCCGCCTGCGTGCGCTCGTCCCTCGGATGGTCCCCCCGGATCGTCGGTTGCCCGGCGAACCAGCGGACGATACGGAACGAGCCAGGCCCACGCCGGTCGGCTCCTGCGAACGCGCCGCACCCGAACTCGGTGATGACCACCGGCTTGGCATGGTCGCGCACCAGTGACCGCAGGCGGCGTTCATAGCCCGCGTGGTCGGTCCCCGACCGGTAGAGGCTGACTCCGACCACGTCGAAGCGGGACCAGTCAACCTGCTCCCAGGCGGCGGCCGAGTAGCCGACCGGTCCGTGGAAGGTCCGCCGCGCGCTCCGCACCGCCCGGTCCAGGAAGGCGTCGAGCTTGCGGGTGATGCGGCGGCGCAGCAGACGGCGGGCCCGCAGGATCGCCAGCAGCCGCAGGTAGGACCAGGGAAGGGGCACGATCCCCGGGGCGGTGTGGGAGAACTCGCTGCCGACCAGCAAGGTCACTCGATCGGGATGCCCTGTGCGCAGGCGTTCGGCGGCCGTGGCGACGCGCTCCAAGTGCGTCAGCACCTCGGACCGGGGCCGGTCGCTCAGGTGTGGCCGTATCCAGATCTCCAGGCCGATGTTCAGGGCTTGCTCGGCAGCGTGGATCAGCTGTCGGTCGTCGATCCCGATCAGCATCACGGCGGTGCAGTACAGCTGGTCGTGGAGCACGCGCAGGTCATGCGCGACCGCGTCGGGGGGCACATCGTCGACGAGATCGGAGACGCCGCGAACCGTCAGCATCTGATCACCCACCGTTTCGCGCCGGCCGGTTGAGGCGGTACGCGGCCGGCAGCAAGCCGGCCACCAACGCCACAGGGTCGCCGATGGACTCGTCGTAGCCGAGAAGGCACTCGGCGCATACCGGCGCGAACACAATCAACCCCGCCACCAGCGACCACCGCACCCAGCCGGACAGGACGCCGTGGTTCCCGGCTTCCGCCTCACCATCGCGCCTTCCCCGCGCCAGCCCATCTCGCCACGCCGCGCGTCGTTCTCCCGTCACGGGCGTCGCCACCCGGTCCGGCCGGTGGAAATCGAGCATGGTGAGACGTTATGACCGGGACGCGGGAACGGCCTGGCCCATCGGTATCCTCGCCACCGACTTAGGTCTGCTCCTGTGCGGGGCCACGGCTCGACCAAAGTATCGGGGCGACCTGCGCCGCCGGTGCCGGCGTGTCGTCACCGCCTGTGAGATGCCGCCGATGACGTACGTGACCGACTGGGATCGAAAGCGCGATGGCGCAGGCCAAGGCCCTCGCCGGAGACCGGCATGTGCACGTCTCGAACGCGAGAGTGAAAAGATCACCGCTCATGAAGGCCGATGACTTCAGCGCGTGCCCCGGCCTGGACCGGCCGGCGCACGACCCGGCAGCCGACCGGGGCCGGGCCCGGAGTGGCGAGATCTTGTCGGGGGCCTGCTGTAGGTTCCGGGGCGAAGCCGAGAGAGTTCCCGATGGGCCGATGCGGTCCCGGTGTGAGGCCGCTGGAGTCACCGGTGAGCCGATGAAGGAGTGTCGTGAGCGAGATCGCCGTCCGCCACCGCGTCCGCGCCGCCGTCTTCGCGGCCAAGGTCGCCGCCGTCGGCCCTGATCAGTGGTCCAACCCGTCTCCCTGCGAGGGGTGGACCGCCAGAGACGTCGTCGGCCACGTCGTCGGCATGCACGCCGCGATGCTCGGCCCCGTCGGCCGGTCGCTCAGCCGCGCGCCGTCCGTCGAGGAGGACCCGCTCGCGGCCTTCGTCTCGGCGTGCGCCGACATCGAGTCCCTGCTCGCCGACCCGTCCGTCGCCGCCAGGCCCATCGAGACCCCGATGGGGCGTCTCTCGGCCGAGCGGCACGTCGACCAGGTGGCCAGCGCCGACATGGTCCTCCACGGCTGGGACCTCGCCCGCGCCACCGGCCAGGACGACACGATCGACCCGGCCGAACTCGAAGCGATGTGGCCCGCGGTCCAGCGAATTCCCCCGAAGATGCGCATCCCCGGCGCCTTCGGTCCCGGCATCGTCGTCTACGGCCCGGAGGTCGAGGTTCCCGGCGACGCCCCGCTCCAGCACCGCGTCCTCGGCCTCCTCGGCCGCGACCCCCACTGGTCCGCCTGACCACCCCGCGAGTCCGCAGGGACAGCGGCATTCCCACCACCGCGACGAGGACCACGAAGGCGCAAGGAGCGTCCGGACGCAGACCGCCGAGCCGGGGCGGGTGGAGGTCAGGGCCGGTCGAGGCTAGCGGACGGGGCGGTCGTCGTGGCGGAGGCGTGCGAGGGTTCCTGCCGGAGGGCACCGAGCTTTCTGCGCCAGGAGGCGGCGCCCCGGTTGTCCGGCCCGAAGATCAGCGTGTACTCGACGATCACGGCCTCGAGCCGGGCGACGGCGTGGGCGTGCGCGCCGAGCCGGTACATGCACCGGGCGATCTCCGCCCGGCAGTCCAGGAGCAGGCGCACGTCCTGCGGCCGGACGGCCCGAGCGTCCTCGACGAGACGCTCCCACTCCAGGCATGCCTGCAGGAACCGGCCGAGCTCGTACATGATCTGTGCGCGGAGGTGGCGGCACCACAGCGTCACCGGATGCCGGAATCCGTGCAGCCGGGTGGCGTCGGTGAGGAGGCGGTCGGCCAGCCGCAGCCCGCCCTCCGGATCGCCCGCCATGGCGGTGTAGAGCGCCAGGCGGTAATGGCTGGTCCAGTAGCGCACGTGACCAGGAGCGACATACTTGTCGGCCAGTTCCACCGCGCGCTCGGCCGCAGCCTTCGCGGCCGAGTGCTCACCGCACTCTCCCTGTATACCGGCGATGTTGCAGTAGTAGTCGATGTGCCACTGCGAGTCGGGGCCCTCCTGCCTGATCCGCTCGTCGAGCGCGGCCTGCCACAACCTCAGCGCGCCGGCGAAGTCGCCGAGATGCGTCGTCGCCGCGGCGACCTCGAAGGTGGCGCTCGCCGTGACCTCGTGCGCGTCGCCGAGGACGCTCCTGGCGGTCGCCGCCGTTCTGCGCGCCAGGCGCAGGGCGTCCCGGCCTCGGCCGGTCAGCCCGAGGCATCTCGACAGCCCGACCCGCGCCGAGAGGGTCAGGGGATCATGCTCGCCGCGCAGCGCGGCGGTGTCCTCGGCGAGCCGGCGGCTGAGCGGCAGGGCGCCGAGTGCGTCACCGCCCAGCGCCATCCAGAGGACCATGTCGAGTTGGAGGGTGAGAAGGTGGTCGGGGTCGGCGCCGGGCATGAACTCCGCCAGGTCGATCGCCGCGTCCAGGACGTCCAGCGCTGCCCTGTGGCGGCCGGTCCAGCCGAGGCAGCAGGCCAGTTCGACGGCGGCGTCGAGGCTGGCCACCGTCCAGCCCTTGCGGAGTGCCGTCTCGGCGACCTCGTACTGGGCGCGGTCGAAGGCGGAACGCCCGATTCCGACGCAGTCACGCGGACCGCCGTGCTCGACCAGGATGTTCCAGGTCTGCCGGGGGATCGGCGGCGGACAGGGCTCGGCGTCCACGGCGTCCGGCAGATAGTCGAATGCCAGGTAGCCGTCCTTCTGGTCGCCGTCGCCGGGGATGAGCAGGCTGCTGGTGCCGTACAGCGGCTCGGTGGCCCACTCCAGGGCCTGCTCCCAGGGTTCGGGATGGGTGGACGACCCGCCGATCTGGGCCAGATAGTGCTCGTGCAGGCGCCGGAGCACCGGGACCGGAAGCGGTACGTGGTAGCCGGCGCGGCGCGTGTCTACCGCCGCAGCGACCAGGGCGCCGGCGCGCGGCCCCCCGACGCCCGGCCGGACCGGGACGCCGGTGCCCGACAGGGCGTCCTGCCAGTCCTGGTAGAGCTGAGGACCGGCGGCGAGGTACTCGGCGACGCCGAACCGCCCGGCGTGGGCGGCGGCCGTGCTCAGCCGATCGTCACGGCTCTCTGCGGCCTGCCGGACCTCCTTGTCGGACCACCGGCGGGAAAGGTGGACCTCGCGTGCCAGGGCCAGAACCTCGCGCACGTTGCGCCGGATCTCCGCCCCGCCCTGCATCGCGTTGTCGCACTGCGGGCTGAAAGCGGCGCGCTCCCTGGCGCGCAGCGTGGCCACGATCTTGACCGCGCCACTGCGGGTGCACAGCAACATTCTGAAGGTCTGGGCGTTGAACTCATCGGCGTCGACATAACGCTCCAGATCGTCCAGCCACAGCACGGCGAGCCGTTCCCGCCGGGCCGCGCGCACCGCTGCCGGAAAGGCGGCCCGATACAGCGGATAGACCACCCTGTGGTCAGGAAGGCACGCGTGGATCGCCTCGTAGGCGGCGCGTGACTTTCCCGCCGTCGAGGCGCCGACGATCAGGACGAAACCGCTTTCTTTGATCGCGCGCTCGATGGAGTCGCTGAGATCCCGGCGGACGAACGAGGGCTCCCGGCCGCCATCACCCTCACGCGGGAGCGCGGCCGGGTGGACGCCCAGCGCCACCGGGTCGTCGAGATCGCGCACGACGGGAAGCCGGCCGCCCGCGTCACGGTGCAACCCGCCGGCCGCCGGACGGGCCGCCTTCTTGGCGCGCGCCGCGCCCTGGTCCTCCGCCAGCATGCCGGCGATCGTCCCGGCCAGCGCGGCCACCACCGAGGCCCAGACACTGGGCTGCCTGTTCACCAGGGCCGACAGGATCGCCATGATCAGCGCACCGCCGACCAGCGCGGGCCAACTCCTCGCCGTATACCGTCGCATCGCGTCTCCCACTCGTTCCGGAGACATGCTGCGCGGCATTTCACACGATCACCAGGGCCGTTGTACTCTCCTCGGCCGCGATTCCGGCTCTCCATTCCGCGCAGTGATTCCGGGCACCGGGAAATAGGGAATCGCGACCACCGCCATTGTTACGGCCGGCCTATTCCCCGCGTTCCCACCGGCCTCGGAACGCGATCTCAAAAGACGCCCGGAAAGCGTGCGATGAGCCGTGCTGGAATGCCGTGTCTGGTTCAGTCAGGTGCGGCGGATGAGAGCGAACAGGTTTCCAGGCGGTTCAGGCCAGGACGGTGACCGGGTCGCCGAGTCGCAGTTCGCCTCGGCCTCGGGGGACCAGGCGGATGCCGAACCAGGTCTTGCCGTCCCAGCGGCGGTGGCGCTTGAGGACGCGCAGGGGTTCCTTGCCCTTCTGCAGGGTGACCGGGTCGTAGGTGGTGAGGGCGCAGCGGTCGCAGTGTTCCGAGACGCGGAAGGCGAGCGAGCCGATGCGGATCTCGCGCCAGTCGTCCTCGGCGTACGGGGGTGCGCCGTCGATCACGAGGTTGGGGCGGAATCTGGTCATGTCCAGCGGGGCGGGCGGGTCGTCCTGGCGTTCCATGGCGCCTTCGAGGATCCATTCGTCCAGGCGGTGCAGCGAGGAGCGGGAGGTGAGCAGGATCGGGGCGTCCCGGGCGAAGTTGACGACCTCGCCGGGCAGGCCGCCGTGGGAGGACGGGAGGGCGCTGCGGTCGGGGTCGTCGAGCCAGACCAGGCGGGCGGGTTTGCCGAGCAGCCGGGTGAACCAGGCGTGCGCGTCGGGGTCCGCGAGCACAACGGTGTCCACTTTGACGAGACGCACGGGAACGCTCTCTCCAGTGGCCGGGGGGACCTTCAGCTGAGGCAGTCCCGGCGCGTCGAGCAGCAGCCCGCCCTCGTCGGTGACGCCGGCGACGACGGACAGCAGCCGGGGGTTGTTCCCGGCGCAGTGACCTTCCCCCTGCTCGTCCAAGACGGCCCAGCGGCGGTCCTCCGCCAGCCCCCAAGGCTCCACGACCGCCGAGTCCACCACCCACCCTGAGACCGACTTGACTGGGTATTCCCGGATCTCAGCTAACTCCATGCCGCCACCATAGAACCGCCGTCCGAGAGAGCGCTTTCACACCTGGGCCGCCGGTGACAGGCCGCGTCGGCGGGAACGCCCGCTCTTCAGGGATGTCCGTCTGTGCGAGTTTCCGCGTCCGTCAGTCAGCGGAAGGGGGTGGGGTGGAGCGGGCGTAGCGGGCTGTGAGGGCGCGCAGGTGCTCGACCAGTTCCGGGGGTTCGGTGACCTGGAAGTCCAGGTCGAGCATGCCCAGGTGGACCGCCAGGGTGTGCAGGGTGTCCGCGCCGGTGTGCAGGACGCAGGTGCGCTCGTCCACCGCCTCCACGACGCCGACCGCGGGGTTGATGCGCTCGGACACGACCTCGGCCGCGGCGTGCACCACGACGCGGCACCGGTGGCGCCATGCCGCCGCCGACACCCCGCGTGCGACGTAGGCGGCCGCGCCGCCCTCCGGCGGATCGCGCGGCGGGAAGCGCGGCCCGGTCGGCGTGCGCGGCTCGACGCGATCGACCCTGAACGTGCGCCAGTCCTCGCGCTCGACGTCCCAGGCGACGAGATACCAGCGGCGGCCCCACGAGACGAGCCGATGCGGCTCGACGGTACGTACGCCGGACGACCCGTCGTGCGCGCGATAGTCGAACCGCAGCCGTTCCTGGTCCCGGCAGGCCGACGCGAGCGTGGTCAGCACGCCGGCGTCGACCGTCGGCCCCGGCCGATCCGCCGGCACCGGTTCGACGTACGTCTGCAGCGCGTTGACCCGGCGCCGCAGCCGCGACGGCAGCACCTGCTCTAGCTTGGCGAGCGCGCGTACCGACGTCTCCTCGATGCCCGCCACCGCGCCGCGGGCGGCGGTGCGCAGCCCGACCGCCACGGCCACCGCCTCCTCGTCGTCCAGCAGCAGGGGCGGCATCGCGCTGCCCGCGCCCAGGCGGTAGCCGCCGTCGGTGCCCCGCGTCGCGTTCACCGGATAGCCCAGCTCGCGCAGCCGGTCGACGTCCCGGCGCACGGTCCGCTCGCTCACCCGCAGCCGTTCCGCCAGGTCCGCGCCCGGCCAGTCGCGCCTGGACTGCAACAGCGACAGCATTCGCAGCAGCCGTGCGGAGGTCTCCAGCATGCTTCCCAGTCTGCCGGTCCTTCAGGACAGAAGTTGACCGGAAGGGTATGTATTGTTCTTTTCATGAGCGAGAACACCGAGATCAAGCCCTTCCTGATCGACATCCCCCAGGCCCGGCTGGACGACCTGAACGACCGGCTCGACCGCACGCTGTGGCCGGACGAGATCCCGGGCGCCGGATGGGACTACGGAGTTCCGGTGGAGTACGTGAAGGGCCTCGCCGAGTACTGGCGCCACGGATACGACTGGCGCGCGCAGGAGGCGAAGATCAACCGGTACCCGCAGTTCACCACCGAGATCGACGGGCAGAACATCCACTTCCTGCACGTCCGCTCGCGGCACGAGAACGCCCTGCCGCTGATCCTCACCCACGGCTGGCCCGGCTCGATCGTCGAGTACCTGAACATCATCGATCTGCTCACCGACCCGGAGGACCCGGCGCGGGCGTTCCACGTGGTGATTCCCTCGCTGCCCGGCTTCGGCTTCTCGGGGCCGACCAAGGAGCGGGGCTGGAACCGGTACCGCACCGCCAGGGCATGGGCGGAGCTGATGCGGCGGCTCGGCTACGACCGCTACGGCGCGGCCGGCAACGACGGCGGCTCGTTCGTCAGCCCCGAACTGGGCCGGGTGGCCCCCGAGCATGTCGCCGGCGTGCACGTCACGCAGGTCTACTCCTTCCCCTCGGGCGACCCGGCCGAGTTCGAGAAGGTCACCCCCGAGGAGCACAAGGCGCTGGAAGTGCTGCAGTGGTTCTACGACAACAAGATGTCGTTCAACACGCTGCTCTCCCAGCAGCCGCAGACGCTGTCGTACGCGATCTACGACTCACCGGTCGGGCTGCTGGGCTGGAACTCCCAGCTCTTCGGCGACGCCGCCGACCTCGACGCCGACTTCGTGCTGACCAACACGATGCTCTACTGGCTGACCGGCACCGCGACGTCCGCCACCCGGTTCTACTACGAGGACGCCCGCGCCGAGCACCCCAAGGAGCCGACCACCGTCCCCCTCGGCCTGGCGATGTTCGAGGGCGACTTCGTCTCCATGCGCACCTTCGCCGACCGCGACCACACGAACATCGTCCACTGGAAGTCCTACGACCGAGGCGGCCACTACGCCGCCCACATCGTCCCCGACGTCCTCGCCGCCGACCTGCGCGACTTCTTCGCCCAGGTCCGCTGACCCCCGTCGCCACGCCGGGCTCCCGACCACCTCCGCCATACGGCGAACGGGCGGGAGCTCTGCTACGACCGATGCGACTCCGAGTAAGGCGGGCGCCGCTGCGTGCATGGTCAGGGCGTGGTTGTGCCAGCATGGCCGGTATGACGATCTTTGTCCACGAGGCGGGCCCCGCCGACGCACCGGTGGTGGTGCTTCTGCACGGCGTGGGAACCAGTGGCTGGATGTGGACCAAGCAGGTCCTCGATCTGGCCGCGGACACGCGTGTCCTGGTCCCCGATCTGCCGGGGCATGGGAGGAGCAACGCTCTCCCGTGGGTCTCGATCGCCGACACCGCCCGCCTGGTGGCCGAGGTGATCGCCTCGCGGGCGCCGGAGGGAAGGGCGCACGTCGTGGGGCTCTCCCTGGGCGGTTACGTCGGCGCGCACCTGGCCGCCACCGCGCCCGAGGCGGTGACCGGAGCGATCGTGAGCGGGGTGAATGTTCTGCCGTTCCCCAACCCGGGCAGGCTGCGGCTCATGGGCACGCTGATAGCGCCGGTCATGAAGTGGGGGCCGGTGCTTCGGGCCAACGCCCGCGCGCTCAACGTCCCCGCGGAGGACATCGACGGCTACCAGAGTGCCGCGCGGGCCACCACCCGGCAGGCATTCCGCAAGGTGAACGACGAGGCCCTCGGCTTCAGGCTTCCGGCCCAGGCGAAGGAGTCCCCGTGTCCGGTCCTGGCGGTGGCAGGCGGGAACGAACACGATCTCACCAAGCGCTCTGTGGCCGACATCGCCGCCGCGTTTCCGGCGGGCGAGGCCCGCCTGGCCCCCGGGGTAGGCCATGCGTGGAACGGTGAGAAGCCCGGACTGTTCACGGCAATGATCCGTTCCAGGGTCACGGGCGACCCGCTGCCCGAAGAACTCATCCCCGTGTGACCGCTCACTGAGGGACTGCCTCCAATGACGCTTCTTACCGGGAAATGCTGCGAATATAGCGGTCAGAGCGATGTCATATGAGTTCGTACGCGCACAGCAGGTCCCCGCTCCCACACCGGAGGTCCTGCCAGGCCCGGACGGCGTTGCCAGGATGATTTCAGGGAGATCGTCCTCACGGTCATCGCACAGGATCTGGGCGACTCCCGGCTCCGGAACTCCGCGATAGCCGCTCGGCGTCCGGGCGTCCCGGTGGCCGGCTCGGTCGCGGCTCGGCGATCGGCTCCCGGCGGTCGCGGGCGGCCAGGGCCGCCACGATGTCGAGGAAGCCGTCGAGGTCGGCCTGGTACTCCGCGTCCCAGTCCACCGGGGCGTCCAGATGCTCCGCCAGCAGCTGATGAGCCGGCAGCAGGTCCGGATGCAGCTGGGCGCGGCGGCTGCGGGTGTCCAGCGAGCCCTCGGAGAACCGGCCGCCGACCTCCGAGATCGCGTACCCGATGATGAAGGTGCTGATCATCCGCTCCATCCTGGGCACCCGCGCCGGTTCGACACCGGCACGCAGCAACGCGTCGAACAGCAGGTCGATGACCATGATCGCGGACGGGCTCACGGCCGGACGGGTGAACAGCAGCGGGACGACGGTGGGGTACCGGCGCGCCACGGAACGGACCTCTGCGGCCAGATGCAGGATCGTCTCCCGCCAGCCGAGACCGGTCGCCGGCCGGGAGATCTCGGCGAGCATGCGGCCGATGACGGCGTCCAGCAGCTCGTCCTTGTTGCGGAAGTACCCGTAGAGCGCCATCGGCGTCAGCCCGAGGCGGGCGGCGACCGCGCGCATCGACACCGCCTTGATGCCCTGCTCGGCCGCGACGAGCAGGGCGGCATCGACGATCTCGGCGCGGCGCGAGTCCTTGAGCTTCCGCATCGTCTCAGTCTACACTGTAGACTGCTATACGGCGTAGACCGAGGAGGTCTCGATGCTCCAGGCGGCCGGCCTGACGAAGCGCTACGGCGATGTACGCGCCCTCGACGGATTCACACTCGGCGTGGAGCCGGGTGAGATCGTCGGCCTGGTCGGGCACAACGGCGCAGGGAAGACGACCTTCGTGGAGATCGTTTGCGGTCTCGTCCGCGCCGACGCCGGCACGGTGACGATCGGCGGCCAGGCGCCGCGCGCCGCCCGGGGCGATCTCGGGGTGGCCCCGCAGCACATCGCGCTCTATCCCGGTGCGAGCGCCCGGGAGCATCTCACGCTCTACGGCCGGCTGGCCGGGTTGCGCCGGTCGGCGCTCGCGGCGGCGATGGACGAGGTCGTCGAGGCGATGCTGCTCGCGGACCTCCTCGACCGGCGCGCCGGGTTGCTGTCCGGCGGGCAGCAGCGGCGGATCCAGGCCGCGATCGCACTCCTGCACCGGCCCGGTCTTCTCCTGCTCGACGAGCCGACCGCCGGCGCGGACCCGCAGACCCGCCAATCGCTGCTGGCCGCCGTGCGGCGGCGCGCCGCCGCCGGAGCCGCGGTCGTGTACACCACGCACTACCTGCCCGAGCTCGCCGAACTCGGCGCCACCCTCGCGGTCGCGCAGGGCGGACGGATCATCGCCCGCGGGACCAGCGAGGAGCTGCTCAGCGGCCTGGCCGACGAGGTCCGCGTGCACATCGACGACAAGGAGCTCCGGATGCGCACCAACGACGCCGCCAAGACCCTGGTCGATCTGCTGAGCGGGCCACACGGCTCGGTGCACAGCATCGACATACGCAAGGCCTCCATTGACGACCTCTACCGTTCGCTGGCGTGACCGATGCTCGCCGAATCCCTGTACCGGATGTTCGCCCTCGCGCGGATCAACTGGACCCTGCGGCTGCGTGACCCCGGCCAGTTCATCAGCTACCTGCTGATGCCGATGATCCTCATGCTCGTGCTCAAGCCGATCTACAACCGTGCGTTCTCCGGCGGCACGACGCAGGTGGCGACCGGAATGCTGGTGATCTTCTCGACGCTGGCGCTGGCCATCGTCGGCACCGCGACGCTCACGGAACGGACCTGGCACACCTGGGACCGGCTACGGTCCACCCGCGTCACCACCGCCGAACTGCTGCTCGGCAAGGCGCTGCCGATCTTCCTGCTCCTGCTCACGCAGCAGGCGATCCTGCTGGCCTACGGCATGCTGGTGATCGGGGTGCGTCCGGCCGGGAACGCGTGGCTGGTGGCGCTCGCGGTGCCCACCTGGGGCGCGACGCTGCTCGCCATCGGCACGGCGATCGCGGCCACGGTCCGCAGCCACGGCGAGCTGAGCGCGATCTGCGACATCGGCGCGTTGACGCTGACCACGCTGGGCGGCGCGTTCGTCCCCGTCGACATGTTCCCCGGGTGGTTGCAGGTGGTGGCACCGGTGTCGCCGGGTTACTGGGCCCTGTCCATGCTGCAGGCGGCGCTGCGCGGGGACGTGCCGGGAACGCTGGTCCCGGCCGCCGTGCTGCTGACGGCCGGCGTCGCCGCCGGTGCCTACGCCGTCTGGCGGCTGGGCCGCGGCCTCGGCCGCACGACGGCGCTCTAGGTGGCAGGACGGGCGGGGCGCGGCCTCAGCGGGTGGGCGTCGCGGCCGCTCAGCGCCTTCTGGCCCGCAGGCTCTGCTTGCGGCGGTCGGCGCGGGCCTGCCGGTCCGCGCCCGGCTCCGCCTCGTCGGCCTCGTCGAGGCCCGGCACCGGCGGGGCACCGGCAGAGGCGGCCGGGCGCGGCGCGGAGTCGTACGAGGCCTCCGGCTCCTCCTTCGGCGAGGTGAGGGCGGCGGCCGGTCCGGTGGCGGCATCTCGCCGCGCCTCCAGCCAGAACGGCCGGCGTTCGAAGGGGTAGGTCGGCAGCGGCACCCGGCCCGGCAGCGCCGCACCACCGTCAGCCCGGTCCGCACCTTCATCGCCCCACGCCGCACCGCCGTCGGCCCCCGCCGCGCCTTCAGCGCCCCGCGCCGTGCCGTCGTGGCCCCGCACCGCACCTTCAGCGCCCCGCGCCGCGCCGCCGCGGCCGTGGTAGGCGGGCCAGTCGACGTGCACGCCTGCGAGCCACATGCGCCCGAGCGCCTCGGCGAGCACCTCGTCGTCGGGCCTGCCCTCCGCGGCCGCGGGCTGCGTGGGCACGATGAGAGACCTGCGGTCCTCCCCGCACGCCGGGTGGGCGCGCACCAGGGCGCCCAGCGACCGGCCGGGTCCGATCTCCACGAAACAGGTGTCGGGGTCGGACAGCGCCGCGGCCACCGCATCGGCGAAGCGGACGGTGGCGCACATGTGCGCGGCCCAGTATCCGGGGTCGGTGACCAGGTCGGCGGTGGCGAGGGCACCGGTGACGTTCGACAGGTAGGGCAGGGCCGGCGGGTGCGGCGTCACCGACGCGGCGGCCCACGCGGTGAGCTCGTCACGGACGCCGTCGAGCATGGCGCCGGCCGGCCGCGCCGCGATCAGGCCCGCCCGGTACGCCACCAGCCGCAGCGCGTCGGCCAGGGACAGCACGCCGGACAGGCAGGCGGCCACGTACTCGCCGACGTCGTAGCCGATCATGCCGCTGGGCGTGACGCCCCAGTCCATGAGCGTGCGGGCCAGCGCGTACCCGGCGACGAAAACGGCCGGCTGGGCCACCTCGGCGCGGCGCGGCGGCATCGCGCGCGGGTCCTGCTCCGCCTCGGTACGGCGCGAGGGCGCCTCGCGCGGGTCCTGCTCCGGCTCGATCCCGCGCGGTGCCAGCGACGCGGCCTCCGGGCCGGACGGTCGCGGCGGCGTGAGCAGCAGCGACCGGACGCCGGCGGCGAGCGGCTCGCCGAGCAGCGCGCGGCATTCGTCGACGTGCGCGCGGAACACCGGTTCGGTCTCGTAGAGGCCGGCGACCATGCCGGGGAACCGCTCGCCCTCGCCGGCGATGAGGAAGGTGACCGGGCGGGCGCGCCGGCACTCGTGACGGGTGCGGGCCGGCGCGCCTCTGGCGGGTTCGCCGCGCAGCAGAGCCGCGGCCTGCGCGGTCGACGCCGCGACCAGGACCCGCCGGTGGTCGAACACCCGGCGTCCTGCCTGCAGCGTGAACGCGACGTCGGCCAGGCGCGGGGCCCGCTCGTCCAGGTGCCGGGCCAGCCGGGCGCAGGACCGCTCGAGCGCGGCCTCCGAGCGGGCCGACACCGGCAGCACGTGGTGGCGGCGCGGGCCCGGCGGACGCTCGGGCGCCGGCGGGGCCTCCTGCACGACGACGTGGGCGTTGGTGCCGCCGGTGCCGAGGCTGTTGACGCCGGCGATGCGCGGCCGGCCGGCCGCCCGGGGCCAGGGCACCGGGTCGGCGCTGACCCGGAACGGCCCGCCCGCGAAATCGATGTTCGGGTTGGGGGTGCGGAAGTGCAGGGTCGGCGGGATGACCTCTTCGCGCAGCGCCATGATGACCTTGATGAGCCCGGTGACGCCGGAGGCCCGGTCGAGGTGCCCGACGTTGGTCTTGACCGAGCCGAGCACGCAGGACCGCCGCCGCGCGAGGCCGCCGAAGGCCTGGGTCAGCGCCGCCACCTCGATCGGGTCGCCGAGTTCGGTGGCGGCCCCGTGGGCCTCGACGTAGCCGATCTCGTCGGCGCGCACACCCGCGTTGGCCAGCGCCGCCGAGACCGCCGCGGCCTGCCCCTCCATGCTCGGCGCGGCGAACCCGAACCTCATCGTGCCGTCGTTGTTCACGGCCGAACCGCGGATGAGCGCCAGCACCGTGTCACCGTCGGCGAGCGCCGCCCGCGCCGGTTTGAGCAGCACCACCGCCACCCCGTCGCCGTACATGGTGCCGCGGACGCCGGCGTCGAAGGTGCGTACGTGCCCGTCCGGAGACGCGAGGCCGCCCGGCGCGTACAGGTGCCCCACCGTGTCCGGCACCCGTACCGACACCCCGCCGGCCAGGACGAGCTCGCAGTCCCCTGCGCGCAGCGACTGGCAGGCCAGGTGCACCCCGACCAGCGACGTCGAGCAGAACGTCTGCACCGAGACGCTGGGCCCGGTCAGGTTCAGCTTGTACGACACCATGGTGGACAGCGCGTCCTTGTCGTTTCCGACGACCACCTCGAAGGAGCCGGCGCCCAGGTCCTGCTCGAACTGGGCGCCGCGCTCCAGCATGTAGGTGCTCAGGTTGGCCCCGGCGAAGACGCCGACCCGGCCGCGCGTCTCCGGGTCCGGGTAGCCGGCGACCTCCAGCGCCTCCCAGGCGCACTCGAGGAACAGCCGCTGCTGTGGATCGGCGATGGTGGCCTCGCGGGGGCTGAACCGGAAGAATTCGGCGTCGAACCCGCGTACGTCGTCGAGCACCGGCCGGGCGGGCACGTACGCCGGGTCGTCGGCCAGGGCCGGGGCGACTCCGCTCGCCAGCAGCTCCTCCCGGCCGAACCGGCGGATCGACTCGGTCCCCGAGGCGATGTTCGTCCAGAACGTCGCCACGTCGCGGGCCCCGGGGAAGCGGCCGGACATGCCGATGACCGCGATGTCGGTGTCCCGGACCTGGTCGTCGGTGACTGCCATGGTGCCTTGACCTCCAGGGGTGTCTGTCGCTGGTGGGACGGGCGGGCCGGGCGGCGGCGTCACCGCCGGGCGGCGCCGACCGGCTCGGGCAGCAGGGCCGACAGCCGCGGCGGGAGTTCCTCGTGCACCGGGGTGAACTCCCGCGCCAGGAACATGTCCCGGCAGCCGCGCCTGCGGACCTTGCCGCTGGTGGTGCGCGGCACGCCGGAGGCGATCAGGACGATGCCGGGCAAGGACAGGTCGAACGTCCGCACGATCGCCTGGCGCACCTGCAGCGCGAGTTCCCGCGCGGGCAGGCCGCGCAGCTGCGGGACGCTGATCTCCTGCACGATCACCACGTGCTCCGGATCGGTGCCGGCCGCGAACGCCGCGCCGATCCTGCCCCGCAGCGCCGGGTGCACCGACTCGACGACCTGCTCGACGTCCTGCGGGTAGATGTTGCGGCCGTTGACGATGATGACGTCCTTGAGCCGGCCGGTGACGTAGAGGTAGCCGTCCATCAGGAAGCCCAGGTCACCGGTGCGCAGGAACGGGCCTTCGCCGTCGATGGTGTGCGCCCCGAAGGTCTCGCGCGTCTCGCCGGGCTTGTTCCAGTAGCCCCGGGCGATGCTGGCGCCGCGCGTCCAGATCTCACCGACGGCGCGCTCGGCGAGCACCCGCCGCGTCCTCGGGTCCACGATGCGCACCTGCTGTTCGATCGGCCTGCCGCTGCTGACCAGGACCGTGCCGGCCCCGGCGGGGGCCGGCACGATCTCGTGGCGGGCCAGCGCCTCCCGGTCCACCTCGCAGGTGACCGCGGCGCGCTCGTATGGTGTCGCGCTCACCGCGAGCGTCGCCTCGGCGAGGCCGAATCCGGGCTTGACGGCCTCGGGGCGCAGTCCCGACGCCGCGAAGCGGCGGGTGAAGTCCGCTATCGTCTGGGCGCGGATCGGCTCGGCGCCGTTGACACAGGTGCGCAGCGTTCTCAGGTCCAGTTCGCGCAGTTGCTCGTCGGTGACCCGGCGCAGGCACAGGTCGTAGGCGAAGTCCGGGGCGAAGGTGTTGGTGGCCCGGTGCCGGGTCATCGCCTGCAGCCAGTGCACCGGCCGCTTGATGAAGTGGGTGGGGGTCATCAGCACGGAGGCTCCGCCGACGAACATCGGCGCGAGCAGCCCGCCCATCAGACCCATGTCGTGGAAGTGCGGCAGCCAGCTGACCATGACCGTGCCGTCGTCCATGGCGCAGGCCGTGGTCAGCTCCCGCTCGTTGGCCAGCAGGTTGGCGTGGGTGACGACCACGCCCTTGGGTTCGCTGGTGGAACCGGAGGTGTACTGCAGGAACGCGACCGTTTCCGGTCCCACGCCCTCGGGCATGCGCCACCGCGCGGCGTCGCCCAGCGGTGCGGCGTCGGTGACGACGCAGTCGAGCGCGTCGAAGCGGCCGTCCTCGCGCAGCAGTTCGGTGACGCCGGGCGCGCTCTGCTCGGCGGTGAGCACCAGGCGCACGTCGGCGTCGATCATGATTCCTGAGATGCGCGTCATGCTGCGGCTGTCGTGCGGCATCGGCGCGGGCACCGGGATCATGCCCGCGTACAGGCTGCCGAGGAACGCGACGAGGAACTCGGCGCCGCTCGGGTAGACCAGCAGCACCCGGCTGCCGGCGGCCAGCCGCCGGGCCAGCCCGTCGGCCACCTGCCTGGCCCGCTCGTCGATCTCGCGGTAGCCGGTGCGCTCCTCCACCACCCCGGTGCGGGTCTCCCGGACGACCGTGTAGTGGCGTCGGTCGGCGTACCGCTCCAGCATCGCTCGGACATGGTGGACAAAGCTCGTGGACATCGGCTTCTCCTTGTCGGGGGAGCCCAGGCCCGGCCCGCGTACGGCCGGTAGGGCCGGAAGACGTCTTAGGCGTACCGGTCGGAACAGTTCAGGGTCGTCCATCGCTCACCCTCCATCGCACAGGCGTGCTTCGATGTCGCATGTCCGGAGTCCTGCGGGCCCCGGTACCGGGCACAGCACCACCGCCGCGGCGCATCCGGCCCCGACGTCGAGCGGCCACAGCCGGCCCGTCGAGCGCGGGTCGGCGCCCAGGCGCACGGTGCCGGGCCGCACCACGACGTCGCGCAGCCGGGCGATGCCGACGCCCAGGGCCTTGAGGTAGGCCTCCTTGGCCGTCCACAGGCGCAGGAACCGGTCGGCGCGGTCCTCGCCCCGGGCGGCGGCGACCCGGTCCGCCTCCACCGCCGGGAACATGGACCGCGCGACCGCGGCGTAGTCGACCAGTGCGGAGCCGTGCTCGACGTCGACGCCGACGCGTCCCGCGCCCCGCCACAGGGCGATCAACGCGACGTCGCCGCTGTGGGAGAGGTTGAAGTCGAGCGGGCGGGCGCCGGGGCCGTCGCGCGGCGCGAGGCTCGGCCTGCCCGCCTTCGACGTGGCCAGCCGCAGCTCCCGGGGATGTACGCGGCCGGCCCGGCCGAGCACGGTGCGCAGCGCGGCGCGCGCCACCACGTACCGGCGCCGGTCCTCGACCCGGGCGAAGCACCCGGCCCTGGCCCGCTCGTCCGGGCTGAGCAGCGACCAGGCGCGCCGGCGGGCGGCCATGTCCTCCATGTCCTGGTCCAGCGGCACCCGCCACAGGCGCAGGCCCTGGGCCGGCGATGGCAGGACGGTCAGCTCCACGGCGCGAGCTCCCCGGCGATCAGCGCGGTCACCCGCGGGGCCTGTTCCAGCACGGCGAAATGGCCGCCGCGCAGCGTGTGCCGGCGGAAGTCCGCGCGGGTGCGCGCACCCCACGCGGCGACGTCGGCGACGGAGGCGCGGGCGTCGGCGGTGGCGGCGAACGCGGTGATCGGCACGTCCAGCGGCGCGTGCGAGGCGTAGCGGTGGCTCTCGTTGACGGCGAAGTCGGCGCGCAGCACCGGCGCCATCAGCGCGAGCACCTTGCGGTCGCCGAGCAGCTCTCGCGGGGTGCCGCCGAGCCGGCACAGCAGGTCGGCCAGCTCGTCGAGGGAGGCGCCGGCCAGCGGGGGGAGGGTCTCGGCGAGCTGCGGGGCCTTGCGTCCGGACACGAACAGCCGCGCCGGCGGCGGACAGCCCCGCTCGATCAGCTCCCGCACCAGCTCGTACGCCAGCAGTGCGCCGAGGCTGTGCCCGAACACGGCGTACGGGTGGTCCAGCGTGGGCGCGACCTCGCCGGCGAGGTCCGTCACCAGCGCCCGGCAGTCGTGGTACGGCCGCTCCCCCAGCCGGGTCTCCCGTCCGGGGAGCTGCACCGGCGCCGCGCCGATCCAGCTCGGCAGCCCCGCGCCCCACTGCCGGTACGCCGAGGCGCCGGCCCCGGCGTGCGGCAGGCACAGCAACCGCAGGCGGGCTCCGGCGGCCACCGGATAGGGAAGCCACCGGCCGGCCCTGAGGTGTACGGACACCGTCGCGTCTCCCGCCCGGTCAGCCGGTGAGCAGGGTGACGGTGGACGGCAGGGGCGGGATCGCCTCAAGGTCGGCCCGCAGCGTCACCTGCCGGTCGTCGCGGTCGATCTCGCGGAACCCGGCGAAGGCGTAGGCGATCTGCATCATCCGGTTGCGGCCGGTCTCGACCAGATCGGCGTGCAGTTCCACGCCGGCGTCGCGAGCCTGGCGCAGAAGGTGGTTGAGCACGATCGTGCCGACGCCGCGCGACATCACCCGGCACGACATCAGCAGCAGGCGCAGGCGCCAGATCTTCTCCGAGGTCTCGACGAGGACCAGCCCGATCTTGCCGTAGGAGCCGAACCGGTCGTCCAGGGTGACCACGTACAGCAGGTGGTCGCCGGAGGTGCGCAGCTTGTCGAGGTCGTCATAGGAGTAGGTGCGGCCGGTCGAGTTGAGCTGGTTGGTGCGGACGGTGAGCTCCTCGGCGCGCTGGAGATCGTCACGTGCGGCGGTCTCGATGCGGACGACCAGCTTGAGCTGGGCGAGGAACTCCTCGCTGGTGCCGACGAAGCGCTCCTCCTCGTCGTCGCGGCTGATCTGGCCGAGGTACATCTCGCGGCGCAGCCGCGACTCGTCGGTGACGAACCGGGGCCGGAACTCCGGCGTCCGCAGCGCCTCGGCGAGGTCGGCCGGGTCCACGCAGACGACCTGCGGGCAGGCCGCGGCCACCTCGGCCCGTTCGAACTCCTGGTCATCGACGAAGGCGATCGCGTCGAGCCCGATGTTGAGCTTCTTGGCGATCCGCCGGACCGAGTGCGACTTGGCGTTCCACCCGATCTGCGGGTGAAGGAAGAAGTCGGCGAGGCCTGCCTTCTCGAGCTGTTCCCAGGCCGCCTCGTGCTCGTTCTTGCTCGCGATGGAGTGCAGGATGCCGAGCCCGTCGAGCGCGTGGATCGCGTCGGCGACCTCCTGCCTGACCGTCACCGTGCCGTCCTCGAGCAGCACGCCGTCCCACAGCGTGTGGTCGAGGTCCCAGACCACGCACTTGACCCGGCCGCGGCGCTTCTCCTCGAACAGTTCGTCACCCATGAGAGGTCTCCCTGTATGCGTCGGCGGCGATCGTGATCCGCTGGATCTCGTTGCTGCCCTCGATGATCTCCATGACCTTGGCGTCGCGGTACAGCCGCTCCACGGGGTGTCCGGGGCCGCAGCCGGCGGCGCCGTGGATCTGCACGGCCTCGGCGGCGTGCCGGGCGGCCGCGACGGAGGCGAAGTACTTCGCGACCCAGGTGGCCATGAGCGTGCCGGCGTCGCCCCGGTCCTTGAGCCGCCCCGCCTCCTCGTAGAGCAGCCGCGCGGCGCGGGTGTCGGTGACCATGTCGGACACCTTCGCCTGGATGAGTTGCAGGTCGCGCAGCGGTCCGGAGCTCACCTCGCGCCGGGCGGTGTAGCGGGCGCAGGCGTCCAGGCAGGCCTGCAGGATGCCCACCGATCCGGCGGCGACGCTGTAGCGGCCCAGGTCCAGCACGCCGGTCATGACCATGCCGGCGGCGAAGCCGTCCGGGCCGACCAGGGCGTCGGGTCCGGCCTGCGCGCCGTCGAAGGTGATCTCGGCGAGCATGCTGCCGCGGGTGCCGAGCATGCCGTGGATCGGGGTCACGGTCACGCCCGGGGCGTCGCGCGGCACCAGGAACGCGCCGATGCCGCTGCCGGTCCGCGCGAACACCAGGAACAGATCGGCGCGCTGGCCTCCGGTGATCCACTTCTTGACGCCGTCGACGACCCAGCCCCGCGCTCCGCGGGTCGCCCGGGCGGTCAGGTTCGCGGCGTCGCTGCCGGCGCCCGGCTCGGACAGGCAGAACGCGCCCAGCACCGTTCCCGCGGCGAGCGGCGGCAGCCACCGCCGCCTCTGCTCCGGGCCGCCGAAGCGCAGCACGGCCCAGGACACCATCCCGTGCACGGTCAGCAGGCTGCGCACCGACGAGCAGGCACGGCCCACCTCCTCGTGAACGTGGCCCACGGTCAGCATCGAGGCACCCCGGCCGCCGTACTCGACCGGCAGGAACGGCGCCCACAGCCCCGCCGCGCCGATCTGGTCGAGCGTCTCCTGCGGGACGCGGCCGTCCTGGTCGAACCGGCCGGCCAGCGGCGCCACGTGGGTCTGCGCGAAGCGCCGTGCCGCGGCCCGGTCCACGGCCGGGGCCAGGTCGAGGGCGGGGGGCTCGGTCAGCGAGGAGGTCATCGCCGTGTCCGCCGTCAGACCGTCGCCGTCTGGCGGCCGACCAGCGCGGCGATCGAGTCGATGGTGCGGAAGTTGTCGATGCGCAGCTCCTCGTTGGGCACCGTGAAGCCGAACGTCTTCTCCACGAACATGACCAGCTCGGTCGCGAACAGCGAGTTCACGAAGCCGAGCGAGAAGATGTCCTGGTCGTGGGCGAACTCCACCTGCGGGTAGCGCTGGTGGACGAAGGCGGCGATGGTCGTGGTGTCGTGGTCGGACATGGTGTCCCTCCCGGTGGTGGTTGCGGCCGGACCGAACTGCCCGGCCGGTCAGGCGGAGGTGCCGTAGTCGTAGAAGCCGCGGCCGGACTTGCGTCCGTGCAGGCCGGCGTCGGTCATGGTGCGCAGCAGCGGGCAGGGCCGGTACTTGCCGTCGTTGTAGTGCTCGTACAGCACCTCGACGCTGTAGAGGATGGTGTCGACGCCGATCAGGTCGGCGGTCTCCAGCGGCCCCATCGGGTGGCCGAAGCAGCTGCGGAAGACCTCGTCCACGGCCTCGGCGGTGGCGACGCCCTCGTGCACCAGGAACGCGGCCTCGTTCACGGTCAGCATCAGCACCCGGTTGGAGATGAAGCCGCAGGCGTCCTTGACGTCGACCGCCTTCTTGCCCATCGCGCCGAGCAGCTCGCGGGTGCGCCGCACCGTCTCGGCCGAGGTGTGGTGGCCCGGGATGAGCTCCACCGCCGGCTTCATCGGCACCGGGTTCATGAAGTGCACGCCGATCACCTGGTCCGGCCGGCCGGTCACCGAGGCCACCTTCGTGATCGGCAGCGCGGAGGTGTTGACCACGAACACGGTCTCCGGCTTGCAGATCTGGTCCATCTCCCGGTAGAGCTCGCGCTTGAGCTCCCAGTTCTCCGTGATGTTCTCGATCACGAAGTCGGTCTCGGCCAGGGCCCCGGGACCGACCGCGGTGGTGATCGACGCCAGCACGGCGGCGGCGTCCACGGCCGGGCCGCCGAGCAGCCGGCTCATCCGCGCCTGCGTCTCGATCTTCCGCAACGCCGTGTCGAGCGCCTGCCGGTCCTTGTCGATGAGGACCACCTGGTGCCCGGTCTGTGCGAGGTTCTGGGCCACGCCGGCGCCCATGACGCCGGCTCCGGCGACACCGATCACGCTCATGGTCAACGTTCTCCTCTCGGGTGGTGGGTCATTCGCCGGCCACGGTGGCGAGCTCGGCGGCGTACCGGCGCAGGGTCGGGTGGTGCAACACGGTCATCACCGACACCGGGACGCCGAGTTCGCGCCGCACCTGGCCGGTCAGCTGGGTGGCGAGCAGGGAGTGGCCGCCGAGCTCGAAGAAGACGTCGTCCAGGCCGATGGGCTCGACGCCGAGCACCTCGCTCCACACTCGCGAAAGGCGCCGCTGCAGCGTCGTCGCCGGCGGCACGAACGGGGTGGTCAGATCGGGTCGGGGATGGCGCGGCGCGGGGACCTGCCCGGGCGCCGGCGCGGCGGGCGCCGAGGCCGTCCACTGGGCCTGCCGGGCCGCGAGCGGGCCGCTTGAGGTGACCAGCCGCCCGAGCCGCGGGATCAGCGACCAGGCCCGGTCGAAGACCTCCAGGCCCTCGGTGACGGTCATCGCGTACGCGGCGATGGTCGTGCCCGGCGCGAGGTGCGCCTCGGCGCGGGTGCGCCACGCCTCCCAGTCCACCGACAGCCAGCGGCCGGCCCCGGCCTGCCTCTCCGCGAGCGCGTACGCGTCCAGTGCCGCGTTGGCGCCGGCGTACGCGGCGAAGCCCAGCCCGCCGAGGACCGCCGCCAGCGACGACAGCGTCAGCCGGTGCGGCGCCCGGTCGCCGAGCGCCTCCTGCAGGGCGAGGAAGCCGTGCACCTTCGGCCGGAAGTGCGCCGCGGCCTGCGCCGCCGTCATCGCGACGGCGGCGCCGAAGTGGTCCTGATGCGACACGCCCGCGCCGTGCACCACCGCGTCCAGCCGCCCGAACCGCTCCTCGGCCGCGGCGACGACCTCGCGCATGCGCTCGGGGTCGGCGGCGTCGGCGGTCAGCGCGAGCACCTCGGCGCCCGCCTCCTCCAGCGCCAGCACGTTGCGCAGGGCGCGGCGCACCCGCTCGGTCAGGTCCGGGCGGTCCAGCCACGCCTGCCATTCCTCGCGCGGCGGAAGCGCGGAGGCCGCGGTCAGCACCAGCCGGGCGCGGACGGTGCGGGCCAGGTGCTCGGCGATCGCGAACCCGACCTCGCCCAGGCCGCCGGTGATGAGCACGACCGCGCCGTCGGGCAGCCCGGGCCGGGCCGCGTCGCGGGCGACGGGCGGCACCGGCAGCGGCTCGTAGTCGCACACCCAGCGGCCGCCGTCGCGGTGGGCGACCTGCGGGTCGCCGTCCTCGCAGGCCTCGGCGAGCAGGTCGCTCACCGCCTGGTCCGGCGGCGGCTCGTCCCAGGGGACGTCCAGGTCCACGTGGCGGCAGCGGATGCCGGTGTGCTCCTGGTTGAGCACCAGCGCGAGGCCGCCCAGGGTGGCGTCCTCGGGGCGGCGCAGGTCGTCGCCCACGACGTGCTGCGCGAGGCGGCTGAGCAGCAGCATCCGCGTCGGCTCGGCGGCGGGCCCGCGCAGCAGCGCCGCGGCCAGCGCGCGGGCGCCGTGGAAGCCGTGCCGCTGGGCCTGGTCGAAGGCCGCGGCCCGCTCGTGCGCGCCGGCGCCGGCCGGGACGGGCCCGCCGGGTCCGGGGCCCCACAGCACGGTGCGGGGCGGCGTGCCGAGCGCCTCGACGAGACGTTCGTGGTCGCCGTGGTCGTCGACGCGCACGGTGAAGCCGCCGGCGATGGAGCCGCCGAACGCCTGTCCCTGGCGTACCGTCCACACCTGCGCTCCGGCGGCGCGCAGCCGGGCGGTCACCGCCTCGCCGAGCGGGCCGTCCGCCTGGACCAGCCAGGGCCCGAGTTCGCGCAGCCGCCGCGCGGACGCCTCGGCGAACAGCGGCCGGGCGCGCCAGACCGGCTGGTAGAACCAGTCGGCGACCTCGCCGCGGCGGGACAGGTCGGGCTCGCCGGTGACGGCGGTGGCCTCGGCCGGACGTCCCGGCTCGATCCAGTAGCGCCGGCGGCGGAACGGGTAGGTGGGCAGGGCCACCCGGCGCCGGTGGCCGTCGGAGAGCGCCGCCCAGTCCCATTCCACTCCGGACAGCCACAGGTCGCCGAGGCGGTGCAGCAGCCAGGCGGCCGCGCCCCGGTCGGGCGGCGTCAGGCTCAGCGCCGGCCCGGCCGGCGCGGAAGGCTCGGCGAGCGGCAGGTCGGCGAGCTCGTCGCGCCGGTGGGCCGGGCCGGTGAGCTCGGCGATCCGCAGGCCCACCCCGGCCAGCAGGCGGACCAGGTCCGCCGGGCCGCCGGCGTCCGCCAGGCCGGGGATCGCGCCGGCGAGTTCCTTCCAGGCCTGGGCGCAGGGCGGGTCGGCGTCGGGCAGGTCGAGCCGTACCGGCGGGTCGCGGCGCTCGGCGGTCCCGGTGGACCAGCGCACCTGGTCGGCGAGCGCGGCCAGCGCGTCGTCACGGTCGGCGCAGACCACGTGTGCGCGGACCGCGAATCCGGTCCGCGACCGCTGCAGGGTGTACGCCACGTCGCCGAGGTCGAGGCCCGGGTTCGCGGACAGGTGCGCGCGCAGCCGCCGCGCGACCGCGGCCACCGCGTCCTCGTCGCGCGCGGACCAGGCCAGCAGGTACGGCCCGGACCCGGCCGGCCGCGGGGCCGGGTCCGGGGGCTCGCGCAGCACCACGTGCACGTTGGTGCCGCCGAGGCCGAACGAGCTCACCCCGGCGTGGCGGGAACCGCCGTCGCCGGGCCAGGGCCGCCGCTCGGTCAGAACGGAGAACCGGCCGCCCGCCTCGGCCAGCGCCGCGTTGGGCGTGCGGTAGTGCGGCGTGCCGGGGAGCACTCCGTGACGCAGGGCCAGGCAGGCGCGGATGAGCCCGGCCACGCCGGAGGCGCGGTCCATATGCCCGTGGGTCGGTTTGAGCGAGCCCAGAACGGTCACCGGGCGCGGGCCGGCGGGCGGGCGCTCCTGCTCGATCGCGGCGAACGCCTGGCGCATCGCGGACAGCTCGACCGAGTCGCCGAGCATGGTGCCGGTGGCGTGGCACTCGATGTAGCCGATGCCGGCCGGATCCACTCCGGACAGCCGGATCGCGTCCTCGATGACCGCGGCCTGGCCGGCGGTGCCCGGGGCGGAGTAGCCGGCCTTCCCTCGGCCGTCGTTGTTCATCGCCGAGGCGAGGACCACGGCGTGGATCTGGTCGCCGTCGCGCAGGGCGTCGTCGAGTCGCTTGAGCGCCACCACGCCCACCGCGTTGGCCACGACGGTGCCGTTGGCCGCGGCGTCGAAGCTGCGCACCGTCCCGTCCGGGGAGACGATCCCGCCTTCCTCGTACCGGTAGCCCGCCGGCTGGGGCAGGTCGATCGAGGCGCCGCCGGCCAGCGCGACGTCGCTCTCGTAGGTCAGCAGGCTCTGCACGGCCAGGTGCACCGCCGACAGCGAGGTCGAGCAGAAGCTCTGCACGCCGAGGCTGGGGCCGCGCAGGCCGAGCTTGTAGGACACCATCGTGGTGAGCGCGTCGCGGTCGTTGCCCGCGGCGAACTGCAGCTTGCGCAGCGAGCCGGTGAGGTCGGGACGGGTGAGCAGGTTCTGCTGCAGGTAGTGGCTGAAGCCGCAGCCGCCGAAGACGCCGGTGGAGCCGGGCATCCGGTCGGGCCGGTAGCCGGCCCCTTCCAGCGCCTCCCAGCAGCATTCGAGGAACAGGCGGTACTGCGGGTCGGTCGCCTCGGCCTCGCCCGGGGTCAGCCCGAAGAAGGGGGCGTCGAACAGCGCCACGTCGTCGACGGGCGCGGTCACCCGCACATACTGCGGGTCGGCGAGCCGGTCGTCGCCGACTCCGGCCGCGCGCAGTTCCTCGTCGGTCGCCCGGCGCAGCCCGGCGCGGCCGGCCATCAGCGCGTCCCAGAGCCCGTGGACGTCGGCGGCGCCAGGGAACCTCCCGGCCATCCCGATGACGGCCACGGCCGCGCCGGTCTCGGCGTCGTCCGGCTGGTTCATCACTTCCTCCTTCGCTGGGGCGTGCCGTTCCGCAGGGCCACGCGCCGCCGGTCGGCCCGGTCCTGGCGCCGCCCGTCCGCGCCGGGCCGGTCGCCGTCGGCGCCGTGCCGGAGCGTGTCGGCGAGCCGGGCCAGTTCCTCGACCGTGGGCGCCTCGTAGAGCACGTGCGGCGGCAGTTCGGCCAGGTCCAAGGCCACTCGCAGCCGCCCGATCAGGTCGATGCCGATCAGCGAGTTGCCGCCGAGCTCGAAGAAGTTGTCGGCGACGCCGACCTGGTCCAGCCGCAGCACCTCGCCCCAGGCCCCGGCGACGACCTGCTCGGTCGCGGTCTGCGGCGCGGCGTACGCGGTGGCCAGTTCAGGGCGCGGGTAGCGGCCGCCGGGCGTGTCGTCGCCCGGCCGGCGCACGGTGTCCACGTCGAAGCCGGTGCTCAGGCGCACGATCGAGCCGAAGTCCTGGGTGGACACGATGACGTGCGGCAGGCCGGCCGCCAGGCTTCGGCGCAGTGCCCGCCAGCCCTCGTCGAAGCCGATGCCGAAGCGGGCCCGGTGCCGGGTGAAGAACTCGCGCAGCGCCGGGTCGTAACCGTCCAGGCCGGCCGACCAGGCGTTCCAGCGCCACTCGCCCCAGCCGACGGCGACGGTGCGCCGGCCGGTGGCCGCGCGGACTCGCGCGAAGGCGTCGAGGTAGGCGTTGGCGGCGCAGTAGTCGACCTGGCCGGGGCCGCCGCCGGTGACCGAGGTGATCGAGGAGAACAGCACCAGGAAGTCGAGCGCGATCTCGTCGCTCTGCCCGGTGCGCAGGGCCGCGGCCAGGGCCTCGGTACCGGCGACCTTCGGGGCGAGCGCCCGGCCGAAGTCGGCCGGGTCCTTCAGCTGCATCAGTCCGATGCCGGGCACGCCCGCGGCGTGGAAGACGCCGTGCAGCGCGCCGAACCGCTCGAACGCGCGGCCGACGGCCTTCTCCACGTCGGGCAGGCTGCTCACGTCCCCGGCGACGACCTCGACCTCGGCGCCGGCGTCCAGCAGGCCGCGCACCGCGGTCACCCGCCGCCGGGTTTGCTCGTCGACCTCGCCGGCCGCACCGGCGGCGATCGCGTCCCAGGTCCGGCGCGGCGGCAGGCCGGTGCGGCCGAGCAGCACCAGCCTCGCGCGGCGCTCACGCGCCAGCTCCCGCGCCATCGCCAGGCCGATGCCGCCGAGGCCGCCGGTGATCAGGTAGACGCCCTCGTCTCGCAGCGGGTCGCCGCCGTCGGCCAGGCCGGGCAGCCGGGTGTGGTCGCAGGCCCAGCGCAGGCCGTGGCGCACCGCCACCACCTGCTCGCCGTCGCCGGCCAGCACCGCGCCGAGGACGCACGGGTCGGCGGCGTCGGTCACGTCGATCAGGCGGGTACGCACCCGTGGGTACTCCAGGGGGATCACCCGCACCGGGCCGGTGACCATGGCCCGGGCCGGCCGGAGCTCGTCGCCGGGCAGCACCTGCTGGGTGGCCCGGGTCACCACGTCCAGCGCCCAGTCGCCCCAGCCGACCTCGCCCGCGGCGCGGGCCAGCGCGGTGAGCGTCTCGAATCCGAGCCGGATGTGCTCCTGCTCGGACGGCGGGTCGGCCAGCGTCCACAGGTGCAGCACCCGATCCGGCCGGAGCCCGCGCGCACGCAGCTCCCGCAGCAGCCGCACGGTGTCCTCCAGCGAGCCGGGGCGGACGCGGAACCCGTCGCCGTCCTCGGCGTACGCCGGTCCGGCGTGCACCAGGACGGTGTCGCCGCCGGCCGCGGCCACCGCGTCGCGCACGGCCGTGGTGAGCGCGGCGGCGCGGCCCGCGCCGGTGAAGACCAGCCACGAGCCGGTGGCCGGCCTGACGTCGCCGACCGGGGACAGCTGCCGCCACGTCGGGGCGTACAGCCAGTCCTGCTCGTCGAGCCGGGGCAGCCGGCCGGCCTCCGCCAGCGGGCCACCGCCTTCCTGACCCGGCGCCGGTGCCCCCGCCGGTCGCGGACCGCCGCCGGAGGCGCTGTCGAGCCAGTACCGCCGGCGTTGGAACGGATACGTGGGCAGCGGCACCCGTCTCCGGGCGCGTGCGCCGCCCGCCGGGCCGTACACGGCCTGCCCGTCGACGCTCACGCCGGCCAGCCACAGCCGGGCCAGGCCGTCGGTCAGGGTCAGGTCGTCGGGGCGCGGGTCGTGGGCGGCGGGCAGGGTGGCGACGATGAGCGGCCACCGCTCGCGTGGACAGTCGGAGGAGCGGATCATCGCGCCGAGCGACTGGCCCGGGCCGATCTCCACGACGGCCAGGTCGGACCGGTCGACGACGGCGCGCACGCCGTCGGCGAAGCGCACCGTCTCGCACATGTGGCGCGCCCAGTACGCCGGATCGCGGACCAGGTCGGCGCAGGCGAGCGCACCGGTCACGTTGGACAGGTAGGGCGTCACCGGCGGGTGCAGCGTCACGTTCGCCGCGATCCAGGCGGTCAGCTCCGCACGCAGCGGCGCGAGCCGCCGGGAGTGGAACGCGTGGGTGGTGTCCAGCTCACGGCTGGCCACGCCCTCCGCGGTCAGCCGCGCGGCCAGTTCCCGCACGGCGGTCACCGTGCCCGCCACGACGACACTGTCGGCGCCGTTGACCACGGCCACGTCCAGCCCGGCCGGCTCGAGCGGGCCGAACCGGTCGCGCAGCCGCGCCTGCGACAGCGGCACCGCGAGCATCGCCCCGGCGGGCATGGTCGAGATCAGCGCCGCCCGGTGGGTCACCAGCCGCAGCGCGTCCCGGAGCGAGAGCACACCGGCCAGGCAGGCCGCCACGTACTCGCCGAGGCTGTAGCCGATCATGAGCTCCGGCTGGACGCCCCAGGCCATCAGCGTGCGCGCTATCGCGTACTCGGCGGCGAACACCAGCGGCTGCGCGACGTCGGTGCGCCGCAGCGCCGCGGCCCGGTCGTCACCGGAGCCGGCGTCCGCGGCGCGGCCCAGCAGCGCGGCGAGGTCGTGTCCGCCCGCCCGCGCGCCGGTCAGCAGCCCGACCGTGTCGATACGGGGATCGCACTCCCGGATCACCGCCGCGCACTCGTCGAGCGCCGCGCGGAACACCGGTTCCCGCCGGTAGAGCTCGGTGACCATGCCGGGGTACTGCTCGCCGACGCCCGCGAACACGAACGCGGCGCGGCGCCCGACGGTGGCGTCGGTGCGGGCCATCGGCCCCGGGGCGCCCGGCAGGCCGGCCAGCGACGCGCCCGCCTCCTGGAGCGAACCGGTGACCAGGGCGCGGCGGTGGCCGAACACGGCGCGTCCGGTCAGCAGGGTGAAGGCCGCGTCGGCGAGCTCGGGGGCGTCGTCGGCCAGCAGTCGCTCGCCGAGGCGCCGGCATGCCTGCTCGGCGGCCTCGTCGCCGCGCGCGGACAGCAGCAGCGGATGGTAGCGGCGCGCGTGCCCGGCCGGTTCGGCCGGGTCGGCCGCCGGCGGCTGCTCGACCACCATGTGGACGTTGGTGCCGCCCATGCCCAGCGAGTTGACCCCGGCGATGCGCGGACGGTCCGGGCCGCCGGGGAAGGGCGTCAGCTCGGCCTGGACGTAGAACGGGCCGCCCGCGAAGTCGATCTCGGGGTTGGGCTCGGTGAAGTGCAGCTGCCGGGGAAGCACCCCGGTCCGCACCGCCAGCGCCGCCTTGATCAGCCCGGTGACGCCCGCGGCCCGGTCGAGGTGCCCGACGTTGGTCTTCACCGACCCGAGCGCGCATGAGGCGCGCTCCACGCCCGGGCCGAAAGCCCGGGTCAGCGCCGCCACCTCGATCGGGTCGCCGAGCGGCGTGCCGGTGCCGTGCGCCTCGACGTAGCCGACGTCCCGCGGGCGCACGCCCGCGTCGGCCAGCGCCTCGCGGATCACCGTGGCCTGCCCGGCGACGCTGGGCGCGGTGTAGCCGACCTTCATCGCGCCGTCGTTGTTCATCGCCGAGCCGCGGATGACGGCCCAGACGGTGTCGCCGTCGCGCAACGCGTCGGCCAGCGGCTTGAGCACCACCACCGCGGCGCCGTCGCCGAACATGCTGCCGCGCGCCTGGGCGTCGAAGGCGCGTACGTGCCCGTCGGGCGAGGCCATGCCGCCCTCCTGGTAGAGGTGCCCGACCCGGTTCGGCACCCGGATGGACACGCCGCCGGCCAGGGCCAGCTCGCACTCCCCCGCCCGCAGGCTGCGGCAGGCCAGATGCGCCGCCACCAGGGAGGTGGAGCAGAACGTCTGCACCGCGATGCTGGGCCCGGTGAGGTCGAAGGTGTAGGACACGGTGGTGGTGAGGGCGTCCTTGTCGTTGCCCATCACGGCCTCGTAGTCGTTGACCTCCCCCGAGGCGAGCATGTCGTACTGCCGGGAGTGCATGAAGTAGGTGCTGATGTTGGTGCCGCCGAACACCCCGACCCTGCCGCGTCCGCCGGGCGCGCCGTACCCGGCGTGCTCCAGGGCCTCCCAGCACACCTCGAGGAACATGCGCTGCTGCGGGTCGGTCAGCGCGGCGGCGCGGGGGCTGAAGCCGAAGAACCCGGCGTCGAAGTCGGCGATGCCGTCGAGCACGGGCCGGGCCGGCACGTAGTCGGGCCGCGCCGACAGCTCGGGGCCGACGCCCGCCTCTGCGAGTTCCTCCGGGCTGAAGAAGCTGATGGACTCGGTGCCGTCGAGCAGGTTCTGCCAGAGCTCGGCGACGTTCGCGGCGCCGGGGAACCGTCCGGACATGCCGACGATGGCGATGCGCTGGTCGCGTGAGGGGGCGCCCGCCACAGGGGCGACCGGCGCGGTGGCTCCGGGGGCGGGGGCGGCCGCAGGCCGCAGCGTCGCGATGGGCACGACGGGCGCGACCGGGGCGACGGGCGTGGTGAGCGTGATGGGCGCCGCCGCCGGCTCCGGGCGGGGCTCGACGGGAGTGGCCTCGGCCGGCGCGGCGGGCGGCGGCAGCAGCGTGGCCAGGCTCCGCACGGTGGGCGCCTCGAACAGCGCCACGGCCGGCAGCCGCGTGCCGAACTCCCGGGCCACGCTCGCCAGCAACTGCAGCCCTAGTAGCGAGTTGCCGCCGAGGTCGAAGAAGTTGTCCTGCGCGCCGACCTCCCGCAGGCCGAGCTGCTCGGCCCAGATCGCGGCGAGCCGGCGTTCGACGCCCGGCGCGGGCGGCACGAACGGCTGCGCCAGGTCCGGGCGCGGGAACCGCTGCACCTCCGGCGCCGGGGCGGCGGCCGGCTCGGGCAGCCGGCCCGCGATGCGCCGCGCCGGGTCCGCGGCGGTCGCCGTCATCGCCGGGTACGCCGACGCGAGCGCGCCGTCGAGGGCGGCCGTGCTCTGGTCCACCGTCATCGCGTGGGCGACGAACGCCGCGCCCGGCCCGCCGGCGAGGCGCCGCGCGGTCGGGGCCCAGGTGTCCCACTGCACGGCGAGCCAGCGCGTCCCGCCCGGCACGGTCCCACCCGCCTCGGCCCCGGCCGCCTCGGCGAGCGCCGTCAGCGCGGCGTTGGCGGCCGCGTACGCGGCGAAGCCGATGCCGCCGAGCAGCACGGCGACCGACGAGAACAGCAGGCAGAAGTCGGGAGCCTGGGCCGCGGGCAGCTCGTCCAGCACCTCGCGCAGGACCCGCGCCCCACCGAGCTTGGGCGCGAAGTGCCGCGCCGTATCGGCCGCGCCCAGGTCGCGCAGTGCGACGAAGCCGTCCGCCCCGGTCTCGCCGGCCGCGTGGACGACCCCGTCGATGCGGCCGTGCCGCCGCGTGAGCTCGGTGACCAGCTCGCGCATGCGCGCCGCGTCGGTGACGTCGGCGATCGCGATCTCCACCTCGGCGCCGGCGGCGGCCAGGCGGCGCAGCGCGGGCGGCAGGGTCCCGGCCCGTCCGGTCCTGCTGGTGAGCACGACGCGGGCCGCGCCGCGCTCGGCCAGGTGTGTCGCGACGAGCGGGCCGACGTCGCCGAGCCCGCCGGTGATGAGGTAGGTGCCGCCCGCCCGGATCGCCGAGCGAGGCGCCGCCGGTGCCGGGACGGGCGCGTGCCGGGCGACGAGACGGACGCCGTCGCGCAGCGCGACCGCGATGTCGTGTGCGGGCCGACGGGCCTCCTCCAGCAGCGCGTCCGCCACGCCAGCGGCGTCCGCGCGGTCCGCGCCGAGGTCCACGGCGCGGCAGAGCAGCCCCGGGTACTCCTGGCGCGCGACCAGGCACACCGGGGCGACCGCGGCCTGCTCGGGCACGGGGACGTCGCCGGGCGCCGCCGCGCACCCGCCGCGGGTGACGGCCAGCAGCTGCGGTCCCCGAAGGGCCGACTCGCCGAGCGCGCGGGCCAGCGCGGCGACGCTCGCGAAGCCCAGGTCCGCGCTCCGCGCCGGGTCGCGCGCGTCGAGCGCCCACAGGTGCATGGCCAGCACGGGCCGGTCGCCGGCCTGTTCCCCGGCCCAGCGGACCAGGTCCGCGTAATGGTCGGGGCGGTCGGGGTCGATGGCGCAGCCGTCGCCGGCGAGCCGGAGCCCGGCCCCCGGGCGCGCCACGGTGATGGGGACGCCCAGCTCCGTGAGGCGGGTGCGCAGGTCCCGTCCCGTCGGGCCGTCGTCGGCGAGGAGCAGGACGTGCGGCGTGGAGGACCACGGTGCGGGCGAGGGCTCCGGCGCCGACTCCCACGCCGGCGCGGTGAGGAACCCCTCGCCGGGCGGCTCCGCGGCCGACCCGGCGCCCGGTCCGGACGGACAGACGGCCGGGTCCGCCCCGGCTCCCGCGCCGGCCGTGTCCGCGCCGGCTCCCGGACCCGCCGCGGCGGAGCCGGCCGCGTCGAGGGAGCGGGCGACGCCGGCCCCGGCAGGTGTCGCGGCGGCCCAGGCGGCCGTGGTGACGCCGGCCGCGGCGGGCGTGACCACGGCGGGCGGGTCGATCCAGTAGCGCGCGCGGTCGAGCGGGTGGCCGGGCAGGTCGACCTTCCGCAGCGGACGGCCCTCGTGGAACCGTGCCCAGTCCACCGGCACGCCCGCGAGCCACAGCCGTCCGATCAGGGCGTACGCGGCGCGCTGAGCCGTGGCGGTGTCCGTGGCGGTGTCCGTGTCCGTGGCGGTGTCACTGTCGAGGCGCAGCGTCAGGCCGGCGTGCCCCTGGCCTCGCGCCGCGCCCGGCAGCAGGCCGCCGGCGCCGAGTTCGAGCAGCACCGTCCCCTCGTCGCGGGACAGCGCCTCCGCCGCCGGCCGGCCCGCGGCGGTCAGCAGTCGTGCCCACGTCTCGGGGTCCCGGGCGGCGGTCGCGTCGAGCGGCTCGCCGGTGAGGTTCGACCACACGGCGGTCGCGGGCGCGCTGAAGGTGACGTGCCGCCGCAGCCAGCCGGCCAGTGCCGCCTCGCCGGTCGGCTCGGCGGCCGTCATCGCGACCGCGAGCGCCTCCCGTAGCGGCAGCGCGCCGGCCAGGCAGGCGGCGACGGCCACGCCTGTCCGGTGTCCGAGCACCGCGGCGGCCGCGACCCCGCGGGCCCTCAGCCACCGGCCCAGCCCGTACGCGGCGGCGAACGCGGCGACCTGTGGCGGGCTCGCGGCCAGGCTCGGGATCGGGGCGCCGGTGATCTCCGCGGCCCGCGCCAGACAGTCCTCGACCGGGTCGCGGAACCACGGCTCGGCGGCGTGCAGGCCCTCTGCCCAGCCGAGGTCGATGTGCCGGTCCGGGACCAGCAGCGCGACCGCCCGGTCGGTGCGCGGCTCCGGGCGCGCGGCCACGTCCGATCCCGCGCGCAGGGCCGTCGCGGCCGCACCCGCGTCGGCGGCGACGAGGAACCGCCGGTGCTCGAACGCGGTCCGGCCGCGCTGCAGCGTGTACGCGACGTCGGCGAGGAAGCCTTCGGGGGTGTCGCCGGAAAGCCGCTGGGCCAGCCGCCGGGTGAGCCGGTCGGCGGCCGACGCGGTGCGGCCCGACCAGACCAGCAGTTCCACGCCCGTGCCACCGGTCGTCTCCCGGGCGACGTGCGGCGCCTCCTCCAGCACCACGTGCGCGTTGGTGCCGCCGATGCCGAAGGCGCTCACCCCGGCCCGTCGCGGGCGCTCGCCCCGGGCCCAGTCGCGCCGCTCGGTGACCACGTCGAGGGTGGCGCCGCCCAGGCGCAGCTGGCGGTTGGGCGTGCGGAAGTTGAGGGTGGCGGGCAGTTGCCCGTGGTGCAGGCTGAGCGCGGTCTTGATCAGGCCGGTGGCCCCGGCGGCGCGGTCGAGGTGGCCGACGTTCGTCTTCACCGAGCCGATGAGGCAGGTCTGCCCGTCGAACACCTTCTGCAGGGCGGCGAGTTCGGCCGCGTCGCCGAGCGCCGTTCCCGTGCCGTGCGCCTCCAGGTAGCCGATGTCGCCGGGGACGAGGCCGGCGCTGGCCAGCGCCTCGGCGACCACGGCGGCCTGGCCGCCGACGCCCGGAGCGGTGAAGCCGACCTTGCGGCCGGCGTCGTTGTTGACCGCCCAGCCGCGGATCACCGCGTACACCCGGTCGCCGTCGCGCAGCGCGTCCCGCAGCCGGCGCAGCGCCACCACCGCGACGCCGCTGCCCACCGGAGTGCCCAGCGCCGACTCGTCGAACGCGGCGCAGCTGCCGTCCGGCGAGGTCATCCCGCCTTCCTGGTAGAGGTAGCCGACCCGGTGCGGCACCTGCACGGAGACGCCGCCGGCCAGGGCGAGGTCGCACTCGCCGCCGGCCAGGCTGGTGGCGGCGGTGGCGACGGCGACCAGCGAGGTCGAGCAGTAGCTCTGGATGCCCAGAGACGGCCCGGCCAGGCCGAGGATGTGCGACACCCGGGTGGTGAGCGAGTCCTTCTCGTTGCCCAGGCCGATCGCGAGCTCGCCGGTGGAGGCGACGAGCGGTCTGTTGGGCAGCAGGTTGTTGGTGAGGTAGGTGCTCCACGCGGCGCCGCCGAAGGTGCCGATCAGGCCGTCGAAGCGCGACGGGTCGCAGCCGGCGTCCTCCAGCGCCGTCCAGGAACACTCCAGGAACAGCCGCTGCTGCGGGTCGAGCAGCTGCGCCTCCTTCGCCGACAGGCCGAAGAACGCCGGGTCGAACAGGTCGACGCCGTCGAGCACCGCGCCGGCCTTCACGTACGCCGGGTCGGCCAGCAGATGCTCGGGCACCCCGGCGCCGCGCAGTTCGTCGTCGGTGAATTGGGTGACACCGGTCCTGCCGTCGTGGAGCAGTGCCCACAGTTCGCGGGTGTCGGCGGCGCCGGGAAACCGGCCCGCCATACCGACGATCGCGATGTCGGTGCCCGATAGCCCGGTGCTGGTCTGGTCCGTCACGCCGTCCCCCCTCGCCTTCGCTCGCCGCCGTTGCCCGCGCGTGCCTGCCGCCGGCGCCGCCCGCGTTCCCCCGCCGCGAGGGGCTCCGCCCCGTCCGGCTCTCCGCCCATCCGGGTGGCGAGCTCCGCGATCGTGGGATGCTCGAACAGCGCGGCAGGTGGCACGCTCACCTGCAGTTGCTCCTCCAGTGCGCGCACGATGCTCATGCCGACCAGAGAGTTGCCCCCGAGGTCGAAGAACGGGTCGTGCACGCCGATCTCGCCGATGCCGAGGTACGCGCTCCACACCCTCGCCACCTGCCGCTCCAGCGCGTTGCGCGGCGCGACGTAGGCCTGGCGGAGCACGGGCCGCGGATGGCGGCCGGCCTCGGCGGTCTCCCCTTCGCCGCCCGCCTCGCCGGCGAAGGGCGCCGTGGGCGGGGTGTGCAGCCGCGCCCAGCGCCGGGCGAGCAGGTCCAGCGGCTCGCCGACGACCATGACGGTGGACCGGCCCTGCGCTGCGAGGCTCGCCGCGCGGGCGCTGCCCTCGGCCTCACCGATGCCATGGCGCTCGCGGTAGTCGCGTACGGCCTGGGCCAGCGCCGGCGAGTGGGCCAGCGCCGCCGACTGCCAGGCGTCGTGCCGCCACGGTCCCCACAGCACGGAGCAGACACGGGTTCCGGCCGGCTCGTCGACCGCGGCGGCGAACGCGTCGAGCACGGCGTTGGCCGCCCCGTAGTCGCTCTCGCCCGGGCCGCCGACCTCGCCGGCGACCGAGGAGTAGCACAGCAGCAGCTCCAGCCGCTCGCCCTTCGGGACATCCGGCCCGATCAGCTCCAGCAACGGGCCGAGGGCGGCGACCTTGGGCGCGAGCACGGTCCGCGCCTGCGCCGGGGTCTTGTGCTGGATGAGACCGCCGCCGGGGACACCGGCGGCGTGCACTACCCCATGCAGCGCGCCGAAGTGGCTCCGTGCCTCGCCCACCGCCCGGCGCAGCTGATCGGGGTCGCCGGCGTCCGCGCCGAGCAGCAGTACGTGCGCCCCGAGTGCGGTCAGCTCGGCGACGCCGCGCGCGGTCCGCGCGAGCCGCTCGTCACCCGCCCGGGCCGCGGCGGGCAGGTCCGCGAGCGGGGGCAGCGGGCCGCGTCCCAGCAGCGCCAGCCGGCGTACGCCGGCGCGGGCGAGTTCCCGCGCCAGGGCCAGGCCGAGGCCGCGGGTGCCGCCGGTGATGAGGTAGACGCCGTCCGGCCGCCAGGCGGTGGCGCCCTCGCCGATGGGGAGCCGGGCGCCGGTGGTCTCCGGCCGCCAGGCCCGGGTCCACCGGTGTTCCCGCCGCCAGGCGACCAGCGCGCCAGGGCCGGTGTGCTGCTCACCCAGCCGCAGCCGCCGCAGCTCCTCGTGGACCTGACGGGCGCGCTCGGCGACGCCGCCGCGGGTGTCGACGTCCAGTCCCGACCAGCGCGCCCCCTGGTACTCGTGGGTGAGCGAGCGTCCGAACCCGTGCACCACGGCCCGCTCGGGCGCGGGCGCGTCCCCGCCGATGACCTCGGCGCAGCCGGCCGACACGGTCAGCAGGCACAGGTCGGGTCCGGATACCTGGACGCCCAGCGCTTGGGTGAGCAGCAACAGGCTGTCGAAACCGTGACGCAGCGCGCCGTCGAGCGTGGCGTCGGGGTCGTGCGCCGCGTCGCCGAACAGCGCGCCGGGGACGAGGCTCCACAGGTGGACCACGCTCACCGGGCCGGGGCCGTCATCGAGTTCCGCGACGAGCCGGCGGTAGTGGCCGGCGTCGGCGGGGTCGATCGTGCACAGGTCGCCCCGCCGGTGGTAGCCGTCGCCGGGACGCGCCTCCAGCACCGTGCCGCCCTCGGCGCGCAGCCGCGCGGCCAGGTGCGCGCCGATCCCGTCCGGGTCCGCCAGGATCAGGTGCCGTCCCGCGGGCGCCGGGGCTGTGTCCGGGGCCGGCCGGAGGCCGTCGCGGGTCCACTCCGGGACGTAGGTGAGCAGGCCCGGCGGCGCGGCTCGCGTGAGCGGGGAGGCGGCGTCCGGGTCCGGCTCGGGCCAGTGGCGCGAGCGCTGGAACGGGTAGGTCGGCAGGCTCACGATCCGGCCGGCGCCGCCGTGGCCGGGCTCGCCCGCGCCGCGTTCCCACAGGTCGCCGAGGGCGCGCAGCACGGTACCCCGCTCGCCGGCGCCGGGGCCTGGCCGCGTACGGCGCTCCCCGGGCGAGCGCAGGGTGGCGACGACGACGCCGTCGGGCCCGGCGAGGCCGTTCTGGCGCAGCAGCGTGCCGAGGGTGGCGCCGGGACCGACCTCGACCAGGACGCCGGCGAACCGCCGCAGTTCGGCCGCGCCCTGTGCGTAGCGCACCGGCCGGCAGAGGTGGTCGGCCCAGTAGCGCGGGCTGGTCGCGTCCTCGTCGGTCAGCCAGGTTCCGGTGGTGTTGGAGACGATGGGCACCGAGGGTGCCGAACGGGCGACGCCCGCGATCACCGCTGCCAGCTCGGACCGCACGGGCTCGAGCAGCGGGGAGTGAAAGGCGTGGTCGCTGCGCATGCGCACGGAGGCGACTCCGCGGTCGGCCAGCCGGCGGGCGGCTTCGGCGACGGCGACGGCGGTGCCGGACAGCACCGTCATGGCGGGCCCGTTCAGGGCCGCGATGGCGATCGGTCCGGCGGCGAGGACCTCGCCGAGATCGTCCGGGGCCGCGGCGACGGCCAGCATGGCGCCACGCGGGACGGTCTCGATGAGCCGGGCCCGCCGCACCACCACGGCCAGCGCGTCCTCCAGGGTGAACACGCCGGCCAGGCAGGCCGCGCTGTACTCGCCGAGGCTGTAGCCGAGCAGCGCGGCCGGGCGGACGCCGCGGCTGCCGAGCAGCGCGGCCATGGCCATCTCGACGGTGAACACGTAAGGGTGGGAGAGGCGGGCGCGGGTGAGCGGGTCCTCGCCCGCGGCGCCCGGCCGCGCGGCCACGAGGGCGGCGAATGCGTCAGCGTCCGGCCGGGCCGGTTCGGGGTCGGCGAACAGCAGCGGGGCGAGGTCGACCCCGTGGTCGCGGGCCAGCACGTCCAGGCACCGGTCCACGACGTCGGCGAAGGCGGGCTCGGTCGCGTAGAGCTCCCGTCCCATGCCCTGGTGGTGGTCGCCGACGCCGGGTAGCAGGTACGCCACGCGGGGGCGGTGGCCCGCGTGCCGCAGCACGTGCCCCGAGACGAAGGGCGCGGCCGACAACTGCGCCACCGCGTCGGCGGTGTCGGCGGCCACCAGCGCGCGGCGCGCCGGCAGGCGGGTGCGTCCCTCGTCAAGGGTCCGGGCGACGTCGGCCAGGTCGGACGCGGGCGCCTCGGCCAGGTGCCGGGCCAGGGCCGCCGCCTGTTCTTGCAGCGCTTCGGGGCTCGCCGCCGACAGGAGCAGCAGGCTCGCGTCCGAGGCCGCGGCGGGCGCGACGGCCCCGGCCGGGGGCGCCTGCAGCACGCAGTGCGCGTTGGTGCCGGACCAGCCGAAGGAGCTGACCCCGGCGACGGCCGCGGCGGACGCCGGCGGCAGCTCCAGGCGCCCCGGCGCGGGCCGGACCGGCCCGTCGGGCTCGACGGCGCCGTTGGGTGTGTCCAGGTGCAGGTTCGGCGGCAGCTCGCCGTGTTCCAGAGCCAGCACCGTCTTGATCAGACCGGCCATGCCCGCGGCCGCGAGCAGGTGGCCGACCTGGGTCTTGACGGCGCCGACCCACAGCGGTGCGGTGCGGGGCGCCTGGCCGAACACCTCTCGCAGGGCGGACAGCTCGATCTCGTCGCCGAGCGGGGTGCCGGAGCCGTGGGCCTCGACGAACGCCACCTCCTGCGGGGCGACGCCGGCGTCGGCCAGGGCGTCACGGATGACGGCGGTCTGCGACGCCATGTTGGGCGCGGTCAGCCCGTTGCTGCGGCCGTCCTGGTTGACGGCGGAGCCGAGCAGGACGGCGCGGATGCGGTGCCCGTGGCGTATCGCGTCGGACATGCGCTCGAGGATCACCGCCCCACCGCCCTCCCCCATGGCGAAGCCGTCGGCCTCGGCGTCGAAGGTCTTGCAGCGGCCGTCCCGCGCCAGCATCGACATCGCGCATCCCTGCACGAAGGCGTCCGGGTGCAGGATGAGCGAAGCCGCCGCGGCGATCACCAGGTCGGTCTCGCCGCGGCGCAGGCTCTGCGCGCCGAGGTGCAGCGCGACCAGCGCCGAGGAGCAGGCCGTGTCGATCGTGACGGCGGGGCCGCGCAGGTCCAGGCGGTGCGCGATGCGCCCGGCGGCGACGCTGGGCGCCGCGCCGAGCCCGAAGTACGGGTCGGTGAGCGGGCCGGCGCCGTGCATCTCCCGTTGCAGGCGGGCGTACTGGCCGGAGTCCATCAGGCCCGCGAATACCCCGGTGCGCTGGCCGGCGAGGCCGTCCGCCCGCATGCCCGCGTTCTCCAGCGCCTCCCACACCAGCTCCATCAGCAGCCGGTGCTGCGGGTCTGTGCGCAGCGCCTCCTGCGGCGTGAGCCCGAACAGCGCGGCGTCGAATCCGGCCACGTCGGTCAGGAACGCCGCCTGGCGGGTGTAGGAGTAGCGGCTGGAGGTCGGCCGGTCGGGATCGAAGGCCGGCGGCTCGTGCCAGCGCGACGCCGGGATCTCGGTGACCGCGTGGACGCCCTTGACGAGGTTGTCCCAATACGCCTGCGGCGTGTCGGCGCCACCGGGGAACCGGCAGGCCACCCCCACGATGACGACCGGGTCGTGCGGAACGCCGCCGTGCCCGGCGTCTGGACCGTCGCGGGCCGGCGCGGGCCCGGCGCCCGCGAGGCCCGCGGCCAGTGCCGCGGGGGTGGCCCAGCGGTAGGCCACCGCCGGGTCGACCGGGGCGCCGAGCCGGTCCTCGAGCTCGGCGAGCAGGCTGACGAGTTCGACCGAGGCGAGCCCGTGGCCGGCGAAGGTGTCCGTGGGGTCGATGTCATCGGCGGCGCGGCCGGTGAGCGCGGCCAACCGGCCGACGATCCACCGTTCGACTTCTCCGGGATCAGACACCTGCTGTCCTTTCATCGAGCATTCTGCCGTGCCGCGCCCGCTACCGCGCCGCGCCTTTCGGTACGCTGTGACCGAGGCTAGACAGCCGCCCTTTCACCTCGTTTACACCACGTTTTCAGGGCCCTTTCACATCGCTGTCCGATCTGTTGCACAGGCCTGCGGGGCATGATGAACAAGGGGAAACAGGCGTGATCTCGCACCAGGAGGAAAAACGTTTGGACGCCGGGCGACGGCGAGGCGCAATGGGGCGCCGAATCAGAAAAGGGCACGGTTTCCGTCCGGAGCGTCAGCGGCGCTTCGAGCCCGCTCGCTCTCCGGGGGAAACCGTGCCCGTGGTGTCAATCTCTCGGGGAAAACGTGCCTGGCGCCGATCGTCGCCGATCTTCCGCGTGGCCCGGCCTTCTCCATCGCGAATCAGGTGGGCGCGGCGCGTCACCCGCGTCCTCCGGGTGCGCGCCGGCAGGCGTGCTTCCTGGCCTCTGGCGGCCGGCGGAACGCCGGCGCGTTCGGGCGGATCCGCCGCGTCACGCGGTCAACCGGCTCCGCCCGGCACCATCGCCGCGGCCTGGGGGTCGGGGAACTCGAGCTGGTCGTCCTGACGCAGAACGGCGAGCTGGATCCTCTTGAGGGAACCCGACGGCTCGATGCCGAGCTCCGCCACCAGACGCCGCCGGATCGCCTCGTAGACGGTGAGGGACTCGGCGGTCCTGCCACCTCGATAGAGCGCGATCATCAGCTGTGCGTGCAACGTCTCCCAGGTGGGAAATCTCGAGGTCAGTTCGTACAGCTCGCCGATGATGTGCTGGTGGCGCCCGAGGTCCAGCTCGAGCTGGATCAGTCTCTCGTAGGCGGCGTTCCGCTCCTCCTCGAACGCCCGTGCCGCGCACTCGAGGACCACCGAGTCGCGTAGATCGCGAAACGGGTCACCTCGCCACAGCGACAGCGCCTGCCGGAGCTGCCGGGTCGCCGACTCCATGAGACGTTGCCGGTCGCTCTGCCTCGCCTGCGCGACCAGGTCACGGAAGTCGTGGACGTCGAGCTGGTGGCATTCCAGGTCTATCGCGTATCCATCGGGCGCCGTGACCACGGTGCCGGGATCGACTCCGGCGTTCGCCAGGTACTTCCGTAACCTGGAGATGTTCACCTGAAGTGCCGTGAACGACGTGCGAGGCCGCTCACTCGGCCATAGGGCGCTCAGAAGTTGATCGGCCGAGACGACACGCCCCGCGTCGACACACAGGTGAGCGAGCAGCATTCGTTGCCGCAGGGAACTCGGCGTGATCCTGCTGCCGGCGGCGTCCAGCACCTCCAGCGGGCCGAGCAGCGAGATCTTCATCGGCCGGAAGCCTTCTCGCATGAACCGCCGTTGTCCGGCCGGGCTCGCCCGCAGCGCCGCAGCGGCTGGGCGGACGACCTCGTGATGAGGGATCACGTGTGCTCCTTCGCCTACGGGCGGCGAGTCGACGTCATGGTTCGGATCAAGCGGCTCACAGAGGGCGAGCCGACACCGGTAAGGCTCGTACGCATCGGCCTTCACGACGGCGGTGTCGCTCGGCTCGGACATCAGCGTGAGGCGCGCGGCGGTATAGGAGTGCCGAGGCCGTCACCTGCTCCGCCTGGGGGTCACCGAGTTCGAATGTCGCACCCCCGTCGCGGAATGACGGGCCGAACTCCACGACCGCGTTCGAAGCCGGCCGGCATATTTTCGAAGTCCGTGGCGACACCGTGATGAGCGCGTTGTCCAGCAGATCGGAGAACCGGCACGGAACATCCCCCACCTAGGGAGCATCTCAGCGTCGCGAAAGCCTTGGCAGGCACATCCGTTCGATCAGGACGAGCACGTTCAGGTTGGCCGGCGTCAGAGGGCCGCCGTTTTCGGAAGCGTGTTGCATCCCGAGCACGGCCACACAGGTTCGCCGGTCGATGAGCCACGTTCTGGTATGTCGCTCTCGTCTGACATTCAGGAGTCAGTCACATGACATTCACGGGTAAGGTCTCATGTCACGTTTGTACGAGCTTCATCACTCGCGATATTCCCATCCCGTCCCGGCCCCGTCAAGATAAATTTTCGGTCCGCCGGGGATCCGTCCGCCACACCGCAGGGCCGGCCGGAAGGAGCGGCGCCCCCAAGGGCCGGCGCGTCCGCGGCGAGCTCGGCGGCAATGGAATCGCCGGGCCTTTCCATGCCTACCTCCGCGGCGTCCACACCCATGCTGACACGCACATGTCAATGAGGTTACCGCGCGGTAAATAGTTAATTGTATCCCGCGGGCCCGCCCGCCCGGATGTGGGATATCGCTAATAGCTCCGGCGAAATATCAGCAAGGTTCATCGCCCTGTCCCCCCATGGCGCCGACCCGTGTCGCCGAGCGTGAACCCCCGATCACGTCCTGACCGCGACCGGCTTGATCCGGTTTGCCGGGCACCTGAGATCAAGGGTCCTTCCCCCGAAGGATGTCGAGGACACCGGCCAGGAGAAACCGCCACACGGCGGGGTGGCGGGTCAGGTGCGGCGGAGGAGGGAGAGGAACATGGCGTCGGTGCCGTGGTGGTGAGGCCAGAACTGGGCGTAGGGGCCCTCGCCGAGGCGGTCGACCTCGCGCAGGTACGCGGGAGCGTCCAGGACCTCCACGTCACTCCTGTGCTTGACCACGTCGTCGACCACGACGCGGGTCTCGGCCAGGTGCGGCGAGCAGGTGACGTACGCCACGACCCCGCCGGGGCGGGCGGCGTCCAGGGCCGAGCCGAGCAGCCGCCGCTGGAGCGCGCCCAGCTCGGGGACGCTGTCGGGGGACCGCCGCCAGCGGGCCTCGGGACGCCTGCGGAGGGCGCCGAGGCCCGTGCAGGGCGCGTCGACGAGCACCCGGTCGAAGACGCCGGGACGCCAGGCCGGCTCGGTGCCGTCGGCGGTGATGACCCCGGCCCTGCGGGTGGCCCGCCACACCAGCCGGGCGCGGTGGAAGCGCTGGTCGGCGGCGAGCAGGTGGCGGTCGTTCTGCACGGCGAGCGCGTCGAGAAGGCCGGCCTTGCCGCCCGGGCCCGCGCACATGTCCAGCCAGAGATCGTCGGAGCCCTCCACGGGCACCCGGGTCAGGGCCAGGGCGACGAGCTGGCTGGCCTCGTCCTGGACGGCCGCGCGCCCCTGCGCGACCGCCTCGATGGACGCGGGGTCGCCCTCGGGCATGTAGGCCGCGTACGGCGAGTAGCGGGCCGCGACGGCGCCCGACTCGACCAGCTCGCCCACGGTGCTGCGCCCCGGCCAGGCGACCAGGGTCACCGCGGGGCGCTCGTTGTCGGCGGCCAGCAGGTCGGCCGCCTCGCCGAGGTCGCCGCCGACCGCGTCGCGCAGCGCCGAGGCGATCCAGCGCGGATGGCTGTAGGCCACGGCGAGGTGGCCCACCGGGTCTTCCTCCACGTCCGGCGCGACGATGGGCAGCCACTGGTCGAAGTCACGGGTGGCGACCTTGCGCAAGATCGCGTTGGCGAACTTGGAGGCTCCGGTGCCGACGCGCAGCCGCACCAGGTCGACGGTGGCGCTGACGGCGGCGTGCGGGGGCACTCGCATCTTGAGGAGCTGGTGCACGCCGATGCGGATGGCGTCCAGCAGCGGCGGGTCGATCTCCTCGGGCGGACGGTCGCTGCAGGCGGCGATGATCTCGTCGTAGGTGCCGAGTCCCCGCAGTGTGCCGTAGGCGAGCTCGGTGGCCAGGGCCGCGTCACGGCCGGTCAGGCCGCGCTCGCGCAGCAGCGTGGGCATCAGCAGGTTGGCGTAGGCGTCGCGCTCGTCGACGGCTCGCATCAGGTCGTAGGCGACGTTGCGGGCCTCGTCGCGGACCGGCTTCGGCCGCCTGCCGCCCGCGCCGGGCCTCTTGCCGCCCGTGGCCGGCCGCCCGCCGCCCGCGCGGCCGCCGCCGCTCGAAGCGCCCATCAGCCGAGCCGGTCGTCGTCGGCCGGGCGCACGCCGCGCGCCCACTCGCCCGCGGTCATCAGGCGCTTGCCCTGCGGCTGGACCTCGCCGAGCCGCACGGGGTGGGTGGCGGTGCCCACCAGGACGGTGTCCTTGGCGACGGCGATCTGCCCGGGCGCGAGCGCGCCGGCGCCGGGGACGATCGCCGAGGCGTCGGGCACGAGCGTGACGGGGCCGAGCTTGAGCCGGGCGCCCCGGAACTCGGTCCAGGCCCCCGGGTTGGGGGTGCAGGCGCGCACCAGCCGGTCGACGCGCATGGCGGGCGCCGTCCAGTCGGCCCGGGCGTCGGACACCTCGATCTTGGGCGCGTAGCTGACGCCCTCGGCGGGCTGGGGACGGGCTTCCAGGGTGCCGTCCTCCACGCCGTCCAGCGTCGCCGCCAGCAGGCCCGCACCGGCCTCCGACAGGCGGGCCAGCAGCTCGCCGCTGGTGTCGGCGGGCCGGATCTCCTCGGTCACCACCCCGTACACCGGGCCCGCGTCGAGTGCCTTGACGATCTGGAACGTCGCCGCCCCGGTGATCGGGTCGCCGTGGAGCACGGCGTGCTGCACCGGGGCGGCGCCCCGCCAGGCCGGCAGCAGCGAGAAGTGCAGGTTGATCCAGCCGTGACGGGGGATGTCCAGCGCCGACTGCGGCAGGAGCGCGCCGTAGGCCACGACCGGGCAGCAGTCGGGGTCGATGGCCTTGAGCCGGGCCAGGAACTCGGGATCGCCCGCCTTGGCCGGCCGGAGCACCTCGATGCCGGCGGACTCGGCCAGCTCGGCGACGGGGCTGGTGTGGAGCTTGCGGCCCCGCCCGGACTGGGCGTCCGGCCGGGTCACCACGGCCACCACCTCGTGCCGGGGGGAGTCGAGCAGCGCCCGGAGCGGCGGCAGGGCGGTCTGCGGGGTTCCGGCGAAGACGAGGCGCACGGTGCTAGAGAGCCTTCCCTTGAGTGGCGTGCGGCGAGAACTTGACGGCGGGCGCGGCCAGGCCGCTCCACTCCGCCTCGCGGATGGCCTTCATCGCGATCTTTCGCTGCTTGGGGTCCATGCGGTCGATGAACAGCACGCCGTTGAGATGGTCGGTCTCGTGCTGCACGCACCGGGCCAGCAGGTCGGTGCCCTCGACGGTGATCGGCTCGCCGTGCATGTCGAAGCCCTTGGCGACGGCGCGGATCGCGCGCGGCGTCGGGAAGGTGAGGCCGGGGAAGGAAAGGCAGCCCTCCTCCCCCTCCTCGTCCTTGTCGTCCGACAGGTCGAGAGTGGGATTGATCAGGTGGCCGAGGGTGTCGTCCACGTAGTAGGTGAACACCCGCAGGCCGACGCCGATCTGCGGCGCGGCGAGCCCCGCCCCCGGGGCGTCCATCATCGTGTCGGTGAGGTCTTTGACGAGCTTGCGGAGTTCCTTGTCGAAATCCTTGACCGGATCCGCGGGGGTGCGCAGCACCGGGTCGCCGAACAGGCGGATCGACTGTATGGCCACGGAAGACTCCGTTCGCGTCACGAATTGAAGGTCTCACTAGTTTATGGCGCACCGTGAACGCGCCGACTGCCATCGCACACCACGCGCCCGCCGCGCGCCCCGCCGCGCGCCCGCGGAGTCGCGGTGCGGGGGGCGGGATCGGCGGCGCCTGACGGGGCGGGCTCAGCGGGAGCGGGCCTTCATGGCGGCCTTGCGGGCCGCCTTGGCGACGGTGGCGTCGGGGTGGTGGGCGCCGAGCAGTTCGAGCACCGCGATGGCGTCGGGATGGCCGCTGCGGCTGATCTCGTCGACCAGGCGGAGGAGTTCCTCCCCCGCCTCCAGCGCCTCGAACTCGCCCATGGCCTCCTGGGCGTCGGGGATGTGCAGCAGCGTGGCGAGGGTGTCGACGGCGAGCCAGGTGCCGTCGTCCTCGTTGAGCACCGGCGCCTCAAGGTCGCGCACGCCCAGCCACACCGCCGCGTGGCGCCACATCGAGGGCTCGGCCAGCGCCTCGCGCACGGCGGGTTCGGCCTCCGGGCCCATCTCCTCAAGGACGGTGCCGATCACGCCGCGCTGGCCCGCGGTGCCGGACGCCGCCACCTTGATCAGCTCGCGGGCGGCCTCCTCGGGGACGCGGCGCTCGACCCACAGCGTCGGGGCGCTGGACGGCGCCTCGCCCGACAGCATCGCCTCGACCAGCTCGACGGCGCTCAGCTCGGCGTAGGAGGCGACCTCCGACAGCAGCGGGGCGTCGTGCCCCTCACGCAGGAGATCTTGCCGGACGGCCCACACGCCGAGCGGCGTGAGCCGCACGCTGTCGGCCGTGCGCTCGAACAGCCCGCAGTAGGCCAGCAGGTCGAGGGCGGTGTCCAGCTCGCCCGGCAGTTCCTCGCGCAGCCGCCGCATCTCGGGCGCGCGCGCCTCGCAGCCGATCTCGTGGGCCTGCAGCATGCCCTCGACCAGCGCGGTGTAGGTGATGCCGTCGCTGGTGGCGTAGATCGTGGCGAGCATCTCGGTGAGGTGCTCGTCGGCCACGGCCGAGCCCGTCAGCCCCTCGTCGGTGCGGTCGAGGACGTCCATGACGACCCCGTCCCAGAAGTCCATCAGGTCGGCGGGCAGCCCCGGCCCCGGGGACGCGCCCGCCCCGGTGATGCGGAGCAGGCCGGCGTTGACCGCGACGATCCACACCAGGCGCAGCCGGTCGTCGCTCAGCCCGAGCGTCTCGGCGGCCTCGCGCGCGTCGCCCGGTGAGAGGAACCCCTCGTCGGTGACCTGCCGGGCGCCCGTCCACTCGGTCAGCCGCCGCGCGTCGCGTACCAGCGGCACGGCCGGCACCGCGCAGGCGAGCTCGGCCGTGGGCGCGAGCTCGACCGGCGGGAAGCTCAGCACCTCGCCCTCGCAGTCACCGCAGTCGCATTCGTCGTTCTCCCCCGCCATCTCGGCGAGCAGCGCCTCCCGCTCCTCGCCGGATACGCTCCCCAGCTCGTCGATGAGGTTTCGCAGCTCTCCAAGATCGAAGATGCCGCCGTTCCCGCTGTTGGCCATTCAGGCAACTTACTCCACACCAGCCACACGCGATGACCGAGTGCGGACCTTGGCCTGGACCGCTCAGTGAATGCCACGCGAACGCGCTTTGAAGGCGGCCTTGCGGGCCGCCTTGGCGACCTCGCGGTCGGCCAGGTGGCGGCCGAGCAGGTCGAGCACCTCGGCGACGTCGGGGTGGTCCACCTGCCACATCTCTTCGATGACGTGGGCGGGCGGCGCGGCCAAGGCCAGGGTACCCGCGAATCGCTCATGATCGTCTTCGGTGGCCGGCATGGCCACGGCGAGCGTGTCGACGCTCGCCCACAGCGCCTCCTCGTGCGTCAGCGCGGGCGCCGGAAGGTCGCGGGCCGCCAGCCAGTGGACGGCGTGCGGGCGAAGCTCGGCGTCGTCCAGGAACGGGCGCACCGCCGCCTCGGCGTCGGGGCCGAGCCTGTCGATGATCGTGACGGCCACGCCGCGCCGCGCCGCGGCCTGTGCGCGCACGCCGCCGAGCAGCTCGCCCGCCGCCTCCTGCGGGGAGCGGCGGGCCAGCCAGGCGGCGATGTCGCGTTCGGCCTGCTGGGCGGGGATCCCGCCCACCAGCGCGTCGATCAGGCCGGTGGCGTCCCCTTCGGCGGGGTCGGGCGCGACGGGCGCCGGCATGCCCATGCGGGTGAACGTCTCGCGCAGCCCCCACAGGCCGTGCGGGGTGAGCCGGACGGTGTCCTCGTCGCGCTCGACGGTGCCGCAGTGGGCCAGGACCTCCAGCGCGGCGTCCAGCTCGCCGGGGTCGTCGCCGCCCGGCCGGCCGCCCGCCCAGGCCTCGTCCAGGTGCTCGCGGAGCGCGCCGACGGCCATCGGGGCCTGCAGGCGGTACAACATGTCGTGGACGGCGTACAGTTCGTGGTCGAACTCGGCCGAGCCGGTGATGTCGGCCGGGCCGTCGGTGACGAACGCCACCGTGCGGGCCCACAGGTCCAGCACATCGTGGTCCTCGCGCGAGGGCAGCGGCCGGAAGGCACGCGTGACCGTCATGGCGGCCCCGGACACCTCCACCAGGCCGAGGGCCACCGCCAGGTGCCAGGCCGTCGCCGGGGCGGCGACGCCGAGCTCCTTGGTGATGCGCGCGGCGTCCCTGACGCGCAGGGCGCCCCGGACGGTCGGCGTGCGGCCGCCGTCGCGCATCCAGCCCACCACGTGGTGGGCGTCCCGCAGCAGGCCCACCTCGCGGGCCGCGCGCGCGACCTCCTCGGGCGGCGCGAGCCGTACGGCGGGCAGCGGGGAGCAGCCGGGACACTCGCAGTCGTCGTCGGCGGTGACGCCGCGCAGCCGGTGGAGCGGCACGCCGAGCGGATCTTCGCCGGAGCCGGGCGCGCCGGCGGCGTCCAGAGCGGTCGGGTCGGCCTCGTCGGCCCCCATCGCGCCGAAGATGCTCTTGGCCATGCCGAATTTGGAGGTGTCGGCGAGCGCGCCCGGCATCTCCGGCGCGATCTCGTCGATCTTGGCCCGCATGCGGGCCGCCATCTTGGTGCCGATCTCCCCGCTGTCAAGCAGGAAGTCGACCAGCGTGCGCGCCGCGGCCACCGTCTCGGCGGCGCTCTCGGGCGGCGCGATGACCTTGCGGGGATAGATGTCGAGAAGCAGCTGTTCGAACGTGCCGGGCGTGAAATCGGCGAGCTCGCTCACGTCCAGATAATCGCTGGCGTAATCGCAAAGGAGGCGGACCTCGTCGGCGTCCACCGCGACGTTCTTCGAGCGCCCCCACGCCCGGATCTCCTCGATGGCCCCGTTCACCCATTCGATCGACACAGGGAGAAACTAACGGCTTACTTTCAGCCCCGCGAATCGGCGGCCTCCGGTCAGATGAGATCGATCGGATCCATACACACCCGGACCAGGTCGGGAGCCTTACGAGCGGACCTCACGCCCGCCGCTCCTTTGAGCGCGCGGGCCAGCGCCGGGCCGGCCGCGCGCGGCACCCGCACCATCAGCCGCTCCTGCGGCTCCTCGCCCCCGGGGCGGGAGGTCTCGACGGGGACGGGGCCGAGCACCTGCGCCCCCTCGGGCAGCCGAAGGTCGCCCGAGATCTCCCTCAGACCAGCCGCCGTCCCGGTCAGCGTGGCCATGCGCACGGCGGGCGGGAAACCCAGCGACGTGCGCTCCGCCAGTTCGCGCTCGGCGTGGGTCACCGGGTCCCAGCGGAGCAGCGCCTGCACGGCGGGGAAGGAGGAGTCGGCGAGCACCACGAGCTCGGCCGCAGGGCGCAGCAGCGCCGCGGCGTTCATCCAGCGCCGCAGCGTCTCCTCCGAGGCGCGCAGGTCGGGACGGCCGAGCAGGGCCCAGCCGTCCAGCAGGACGCCCGCCGCGTACCCGCCCTCGGCGACCGGCTCGGCGCCCGGGGTGGCGACGACCAGCGCGGGAGCGGGGCCGACGGCCGCCAGCACGCCGTCACGTCCCGAGGTCTTGACGGGGACGGACGGGAACGCGCGCCCGAGCTCCTCGGCCGTGCGGCGGGCGCCGACCACGACGGCGCGCATCCGGTTGCCGCCGCACGCCTGGCAGCGCCACATCCCGGCGATCCGGCCACACCAGCGGCAGTAGGGCGCGGCGTGGCCGCCCCGCAGCGCCAGCGGCCCCCCGCACACCGAAGGGCCCTCGCCTCCCCCTTGGACCGCCGGCGCCGGCCCGTCGATCCCCGGGATCGGCGGCTCGGCCGCCGGACGTCCCGCGGTCCCGGCATCGGGAGCTCTCAGCGACATCGGCGTCGCCGCCACGGGCTGGTGGCAGCGGGCCTGGGCCCGGCAGGCCTGGCACGCCAGCGCGGGCAGGTAGCCGCGGCGGGGCACCTGGACCAGGACGGGGCCGCTCGCCAGTCCGTGCTTGAGCGCGGCCCAGGCCGAGCTCGGCAGCCGGGCCGCACGCGCGGCCTCGTCCCTGGCGAGCTCGGTGTCGTCACCGGCGGGCCGCACCCGGGGGGCGTGCCGCCGCAGCGCCTCACGCGGCGCGGCGATCGGGCGCGCCCAGCCCGCCGCGATCAGCTGAGTCGCCTCGGCGGTGCGGGCGTGGCCGGCGATCAGCATCGCGGCCCCCGTCTGGTGGGCGCGCAGGGCCAGCACCTCGCGCGCGTGGGGGTAGGGCGCGAGCCGCTCGGCGTGCAGGTCGTCCCCGTCGTCCCAGATCGCCACCAGGCCGAGGTCCCGGACCGGGGCGAAGGCCGCCGCCCGCGTCCCCACCGCCACCCGCGCCTGCCCGCGGAGCACCCGCAGCCACCGGCGGTACCGCTCGGCGGGGCCGAGGCCGGCGGTCAGCGCCACGTGCGCGCCCTCCGCCAGGACACGTCCCAGCGCGGCGTCGAGCAGGGCCACGTCCTTGCCGTCGGGCACCACGACCACGGCCCCCCGGCCGCCGCGCGAGGCGGCGAGCACGGCCTGGGCGATGCCCTCGGCCCACCTCGGACCGCGCTCGGCCCCGGGAAGGACGTTCCACACCGCCCGCGGCGCCCGTCCCTCGGCGATCGCCTCGAGGAACGACGCCCCGAGCGGATATTCGTCCCACTCCCCCCGCCCAGCCACTCCCCCCTCGGTCACTCCCCGCCCGGCTTCTCCCCGTTCGGTCCCCTCGGAGGACTCCGCCGAGGGGCCGGCGGTCTCGCCGGTCACCGCCGGACGCTCCCCCGCCGCCTTCCGCTTGGCCTCCTCGGCCTCTACCCGGGCGTGTCGCGGGGGTACGGCGAGGCGCAGTACATCGGACATGGTGCCGGCGTATCGGTCCGCCACAGCGCGGCACAGGGCCGCGATCGGCGGGGTGAGCACCGGCTCGGAGGAGACCACCCGTTCCAGGGCGGCCAGCTTGCCCTCGTGCTCGGTGGTGTCCACCCGTTCGAGCAGGAACCCGTCGACGAGCTTGCCCGCGAAGCGCACCCTGACCCGGCAGCCGGGCACCGCGTCCGCGGCCATCGCCTCGGGCACCACGTAGTCGAACGGCCGGTCGAGGTGGGGCAGCGGCATGTCCACGAGCACCCGCCCGATCGGATGATCGCCGGCGGGCACCACCGCCCCCTTGGTCGCGCCGGTTCCTCTGCCGGACGGCGCCGCGTCGCCCCAGAGGCCGCCGGGCTCGCCGCCCCGCACCGCCCCGGTCCGCTCGACCGGCGTCGCGTCGCCCTCCACACCCCCGGACGCGGCCCAACCCGGCCGCCGGGGGTCGCCGGCGGTGGCGCCGAGAGGCTTCGGCGCTTCGACGGCCTCCTGGGCGGGGCTGGCTGCGGTCACGGTTAGGTCCTACCAGACGACGCCCGCCGGTCCTGAATCAACCCGCGAAGCACGGCCGGCCGCCACAAGACCCCCTGCGGCCGAGGGCGCCCGTCCCCGCCGTACGGCGGGCCCGAACGGCCGTACGGCATTCGACCGCGTCGGCGCCGAGGATCATACGACCAAGCGCGACGGCGGACAGCACGTGGCACGAATGGACAAGATTGCGATGAAACATCACTATTGCGCCCACAAAGGACGAATAACGTACAAAAGTCCGTGGGGAATGTGCGGAAGTGGCGTACTCGAACAGATCGCAACGGGAACGCCCCCACCTCGGCCACAAAGGACGAACCGCGGCGCGAGGTCGACACTGCACGTCAAAGAACCGACCACATACGACCAGACCGTGACGTACGGGCAAGAGTGCCCTGTACCAAGACAAACCAGACCATCAACGCCGGCGTCTCGGCCACAAAGGACGGCCCCTCACGCAAGGTCGTCACTGCGCCATACAGATCGACCGCATGCAGCCAAGCCGTGGCGCGCAGGCAGGAGTGGCACGTAGTGGGAAAGACCATGGCGGAACGCCGTCACATCGGCGCGGAAGGACGGACCGCGGCGGAAGGTCACCGCCGCGGGTCGCTGAAAACGATCGATGGAGGAAGGTGCCGCCGCGGCCCTGGACGGGCCGCGGCGGGGGGCCGCCGCCGAAGTGTGAGAATCGGCGGCGGGTGAAACCTGGAGCCGATGGGGCTCAGAGGCCGGCGGCCTGGCGGAGCTGGTCGGCGCGGTCGGTGCGCTCCCAGGAGAAGTTGGGCTCCTCGCGGCCGAAGTGCCCGTAGGCCGCGGTCTGCGAGTAGATCGGCCGCAGCAGGTCCAAGTCACGGATGATCGCCGCCGGACGCAGGTCGAACACCCGCAGAATCGCGTCCTGGATCTTCGCCACGTCGATCTTCTCGGTGCCGAAGGTCTCCACGAAGACCCCCACCGGCTGCGCCTTGCCGATCG